>JBCKPH010000067.1:0-14364 GCA_038901755.1 Burkholderiaceae bacterium
TTGTAGGCCAACATACTGAGTCCCGGCGGATTGCCACCCAAGCCGGCGATCGAGGCCAGGTTGATGATGCGGCCGTAGCGGCGCGGAATCATGCTGCGTTTGCCGATCTGCTGACTGAGCAGAAAGATGCTGCGCACATTCAGGTTCATCACCTTGTCCCAGGCCGCAAGCGAATGATCCTCGGCCGGCGCGCCCCAGGTGGCCCCGGCGTTGTTCACCAGAATATCAACGTCGCCCAGGCGCTGCAGGGTTTCGTCAACCAGGCGCGTGATCTCGGTTTCGCTCGATGCGTCGGCGGCGACCCAGCGCGCGTCGATGCCGGCGGCCTGCAGTTCGGCCGTTGCCTGTTCCAGATCGGCCGCCTTGCGCGAGCTGATCATGATCCGAGCGCCGGCTTCGCCCAGCGCGTGCGCCATCTGCAGGCCCAGGCCGCGTGAGCCGCCGGTAACCAGCGCGGTCTTGCCGCTCAGGTCGAACAGTTGTTGAATGGTGCGCGTCATGGTTGCTTCCGTCTATGACTGGTCAAGATGCTGCCGTTCATGGTTTCGGCTTTGAGTCGGTCAGCCTGGAACGCAAGTAGATGAGGAAGGCGCCAACGGCTGCAATGAGCAGCCCGACAACGATGAAGATCGTCCCCAGATCGTCGTCGCGGCGCTGCACCGAAAAGCCGAGAACGACGCCAAGCAGGCCGCCAAAGATCAGCGTCCAGATGAGTTTGTCGAGCCGCGCCAAAGTCTTGAGAAATGCCATCAAAGAGCCTCCAGAGGCATGTCGGCGCAGGTTTGATCGCGCGCCTGAACCACCGCCAGCCAGGGGCGGATTTTAGGCAGTTCATAGTGGAAAAAATAGCGGCAGGCGCGCAAGCGCCCTTCCCTCGCAGCGCCCGATGATGCGGCGCCCAGGCTGACCAGGGCCACTTCAAACCAGTCGTAGAGCAGGAACTCGAGCGTTGAGCGGTAGCCCATGACCTCGCGCCTGGAAAGGTGGTCGGACTAGAGAACTTCGAAAACCCCTGCCGCGCCCATGCCGCCGCCAATGCACATGGTCACGCAAACCAGCTTGGCGCCGCGGCGCTTGCCTTCAAGCAGCGCGTGGCCGGTCAGGCGCTGCCCGCTCACGCCGTAAGGATGACCGACCGCGATGGCGCCGCCATTCACGTTAAGCCGGTCCGCTGGTATGCCCAGCCGGTCCCGGCAGTAAATGACCTGCACGGCAAAGGCTTCGTTCAATTCCCACAGATCGATGTCACTCACCTTCAGGCCCAGGCGCTGCAACACCTTGGGCACGGCAAACACCGGCCCGATGCCCATTTCGTCGGGCTCGCAACCGGCCACGGCAAAGCCGCGGAACAGGCCGAGCGGCTTCAGGCCGCGTTTTTCTGCGAGCTTGGCATTCATCACCACGACGGCGCCGGCGCCGTCGGAGAACTGGCTCGCATTACCGGCGGAAATTACGCCCCCGGGGATGGCCGGCTTGATGCCGCTGATGCCGTCCTTGGTGGTGCCTTCGCGCAGGCCCTCGTCCTTGCTGCAGGTCACCTCCTTGCTGCGCAGGCCCATGACCGGGTCGGCGACGCCGGCCGTCACCGTGATCGGCGCGATTTCGGCGTTGAACAGTCCTGCCGCCTGCGCTGCGCAGGCCCTTTGCTGGCTGGCCGCGCCGTATTCGTCCATCGCTTCGCGGCCTATTTTGTAGCGCTTAGCCACCTGCTCGGCGGTCTGCAGCATGTTCCAGTAGATCTCGGGCTTCTTCTGCAGCAGCGCTGGATCGGTGATCATGTGGCGGTTCGATTCCTGCTGCACGCAGGAAATGCTCTCGACGCCGCCGGCCACATAGATATCGCCCTCGCCGGCAATCACTCGCTGAGCCGCCAGCGCGATGGTCTGCAGGCCGGAAGAGCAGAAGCGGTTCACGGTCATGCCCGGGACGGTGATCGGACAGTCGGCCATCAAGGCAATCTGGCGCGCGATGTTGGCGCCGGTGGCGCCTTCCGGGTTCGCGCAGCCCATGATCACGTCCTCCACCTCGGCGGCTTCGATGCCGGCGCGCTGGATCGCGTGTCGCACGGCGTGCCCCCCCAGAGTCGCGCCATGGGTCATGTTGAAGGCGCCTTTCCAGCTCTTGGCAAGCGGGGTGCGGGCGGTGGATACGATCACTGCGTCGGTCATTTCATTGCTCCTGGAATCAGTTGAATGTCTTGCCTTCGGCAGCGAGGCGCGCCAGCAGCGGCGCGGGTTGCCAGAACGCGCCATCGTCGAGCGGGTTCTGCGCAAACCGCTTCATGCTGCGCACGACGTTGAACAGGCCGACCTGGTCGGCGTACAGCATCGGTCCGCCACGGTGCATCGGGAAGCCGTAGCCGGTCAGGTACACCATGTCGATGTCGCTGGCGCGCGAGGCAATGCCATCTTCCAGGATGCGCGCGCCCTCGTTGACCAGCGCATAGACCAGGCGCTGCACGATTTCCTCGTCACTCACCTTGCGCGCTGTGACGCCCTGCTCCTTGCGGTGCTGCTCGATCATCTCGACCACCAGCTGCGACGCAATGGCATCGCGCTTGCCCGGCTGGTAGTCGTACCAGCCGGCGCCGGTCTTCTGGCCGAATCGTCCCAGCTCACATAGCTTGTCGGCCGTCTTGCTGTACTTCATGTTGGCGCGCTCCGAAGCGCGACGCTTGCGGATGGCCCAGCCAATGTCGTTGCCGGCCAGGTCGCCCATGCGAAACGGCCCCATGGCACAACCGAAGTTCTCGATGGCGCGGTCCACCTGCGCCGGCGTGCAGCCCTCCTCCAGCAGGAACCCGGCTTGCCGGCTGTACTGCTCGATCATGCGGTTGCCAATAAAGCCGTCGCAGACGCCCGAGACCACGGTGGTCTTGCGAATTTTCTTGCCCAGGGCCATGACGGTGGCCAGCACGTCCTTGGCGGTCTTCTCGCCGCGCACCACTTCGAGCAGCTTCATCACGTTGGCCGGGCTGAAAAAGTGCGTGCCGATCACGTCTTGCGGGCGCTTGGTGAAGGAGGCTATTCTGTTGATGTCCAGCGTTGAGGTGTTGCTGGCCAGAATGGCGCCCGGTTTCATCACTTCGTCGAGCTTGGCGAACACCTTTTCCTTCACGCCCATGTCCTCGAACACGGCCTCAATCACCATGTCGGCATCCTTCAGGTCGGCGTAGTCCAACGTGGTCTTGAGCAGGCTCATGCGCTGCTCGTACTTGTCCTGTTTCAGCTTGCCGCGCTTGACCTGCGACTCGTAGTTCTTGCGCATGGTCGCGACGCCACGGTCCAGCGCCTCTTGCTTCATCTCGAGCATGGTCACCGGAATGCCAGCGTTGAGGAAGTTCATCGAGATGCCGCCACCCATGGTGCCCGCGCCAATCACCGCCAATGACTTGATCGGTCGCTGCGGCGTGTCGGCCGGAACATCCGGAATCTTGGCGGCAGCGCGGTCCGCCAAGAAGACATGGCGCAGCGCGCGCGACTCGGGCGACAGCATCAGCGCGGCAAAGATCTGCCGCTCGCCCATGATGCCGTCATCGAACTTCTTCTTGGTTGCCAGTTCGACCGCGTCCACACATTTGAGCGGCGCCGGGAAGTTCTTTGACATGCCCGCCACCATGTTGCGGGCGAACTGGAAGTAGGCGTCACCCAGCGGATGCGAGCATTTCATGTCGCGCACCAGCGGCAGCGGCCGGGCTGCCGCCACCGAGCGGGCAAAGGCGAGCGCCTCCTGCGGCAGCGCCTCTGCGCTCGAAGCCATGCGCTCGAACAGCTTCTGACCCGGCAAATTGGCGAGCATTTCGCTCTGCACCGATTCGCCGCTGACAATCATGTTGAGCGCGGTCTCGACGCCAAGGACACGCGGCAAGCGCTGCGTGCCGCCAGCACCCGGGATGAGGCCGAGTTTGACCTCGGGCAAGGCGACGGCGCAGCCGGGTGCAGCGATGCGGTAATGGCAGCCGAGTGCAAGTTCGAGGCCGCCGCCCATGCAGACGCTGTGCAGCGCGGCGACGACCGGCTTGGCAGCGCTCTCGATCGCCGAAATCACGCTCATCAAATTCGGCTCCTGCATCGCCTTGCTGGTGCCGAACTCCTTGATGTCGGCGCCGCCGGAAAAAGCCCGACCGGCCCCCGTGATCACGATGGACTTGACCCTGGCGTCGGCTTCGGCCTGACTTAAGCCCTCGGTGATGCCTAGACGCGTCGCCGCGCCGAGGCCATTCACCGGTGGATTGTTCAAGGTAATCACGGCGACGTCGTCGTGGACTTTGTATTCAGCGGTCATGGCAATGATCCTGGGTGATGCGAAAGAAAGGAGCGCCCGAAAGATCGTTCGCTTGTTTTGATTTTAGGTGTTCGACGTTGCTGACAGCCACCCGCCTGTCACTGCAGTGACCCGTGCCGGCCCCGCGTGCGGCAGATGATCAAGT
Source organism: Burkholderiaceae bacterium (assembly GCA_038901755.1). GTDB lineage: Bacteria > Pseudomonadota > Gammaproteobacteria > Burkholderiales > Burkholderiaceae_C > JBCKPE01. The sequence goes on from JBCKPH010000067.1 coordinate 4,430, forward strand.
CCCCGGCAGCCGGTAGTCCTTCAAGGTCTCCCGCAGGCGGGTCTTCAGCATCTTGCCGGTGGCGCCGAGCGGGATGGCATCGACAAACACCGCGTCGTCCGGAATCTGAAATTTGGCGGTCTTGCCCTGGTAGAACTCGAGCAACTGCTCGCGTGTCAGTTGCGCGCCTGGTTTCTTCACAACGATGACGATCGGCCGCTCATCCCATTTCGGATGCGCCACGCCGATGCAGGCGGCCATCGCCACCGCCGGGTGCGACATTGCGATGTTTTCCACGTCGATGGAACTGATCCACTCGCCGCCCGACTTGATGACGTCCTTGCTGCGATCCGTGATCTGCAGGTAGCCCTCGGCGTCGATGCGACCGACGTCGCCGGTCGGGAACCAGCCGTCCACCAAGGGGTCGCCGCCCTCGCCCTTGAAGTAGCCGCTGGCGATCCACGGTCCGCGCACGTACAGGTCGCCCGCTGCCTCGCCATCCCATGGCAGTTCTAGGCCATCCTTGTCCACAGCCTTCATCTCGACACCGAACATGCCGCGGCCCTGTCTGGCCTGCACCGCATGGCGTTCCGCCGTTGACAGGCCGAGGTGCCTGGCCTTGAAGGTGCTTACGGTCCCCAACGGGCTCATCTCGGTCATGCCCCAGCCCTGGATCACTTGCACGCCATGTTCCTCGTCAAAGCGGCGGATCATCGCCAGTGGAACGGCGGCGCCGCCGATGACGGTTCGCTTCATGGTCGAAAATTTCAGCGCGTTGTCACCCATGTAGGCCAACAGCCCCTGCCAGATGGTCGGCACGCCCGCCGACAGGGTGACGCGCTCGCTCTCGAACAACTCGTGCAGCGACTTGCCGTCCAGCGCGGCGCCGGGAAACACCATCTTCGCGCCCACCATGCTGGCGACGTACGGCAGGCCCCAGGCGTTGGCATGAAACATCGGAACGACCGGCAGAATCGAGTCGTGCGCCGAGCAGTTGAGCACGTCGGGCATGGCCGCGGCGTAGCTGTGCAGCACGGTCGAGCGATGGCTGTAGAGCACGCCCTTCGGGTTGCCGGTGGTGCCGCTGGTGTAGCACATGCTGGAGGCCGAGTTCTCATCGAAGGTCGGCCAGCGGTAGTCGGTGGACTGCGCGCCGAGCAGCGCCTCATAGCTTTGCAGCCCGGCAATGCCGGTGTCGGCCGGCAGCTTGTCGGCTTCGCACAATGCGATCCAGTGCTTGACGCTCGTGCAGCGCGCGTGCACGGCCTGGACAATCGGCAGAAAAGTCATGTCGAAGCAGAGCACCCGATCCTCCGCATGGTTCGCGATCCAGACAATCTGGTCCGGGTGCAGTCGTGGATTGAGCGTGTGCAGGACCCGACCGGTGCCGCTCACGCCGAAGTACAACTCAAGATGGCGGTAGCCGTTCCACGCCAGTGTGGCGACGCGCTCGCTAAAGCCCAGGCCGAGCTGATCGAGCGCATTGGCGACCTGGCGTGCGCGGCGCGCCACTTGGCCGTAACTGGAGCGATGAATGTCGCCCTCGACGCGGCGTGAAACGATCTCGGTGTCACCGTGATTGCGCTCGGCAAAGTCGATGATCGAAGAAATCAACAAGGGTTGCTGCTGCATCAAGCCCAACATGATCGATGTCCTTTCAATTTCGTCCCGCGCGGGACGCTCCGACCGATTCTGGCAGATGCCCAAGGTCGCGCCGCGTCCCTGATGTGCAAGTATCGACCATGGCCCGGCGCGCGGTCGGGAGAATGTTGCCCGAGGAGAATGTGCCAGATCAACTGCGCGACAATCGAGGCATGAATACGGTTGTGGACGGCAAGCTCGACTTGGACCTTGGACTGCACTGGGTGAACAGTTTTGCCGCCCTGGGGCCGTCCTTCTACACCTTGCTGTCGCCGCTGGCGCTGCCCGAGCCCTATTGGGTCGGCCGCAGCCAGCGCCTGGCCGACGAACTGGGGTTGTCGGTACAGGCCATGGACGAGCAGGCCACTTTGCTTGCGCTCAGCGGCAATCTGGGCCTGGCCGGCGCGCAGCCGCTGGCTTCGGTTTACAGCGGGCATCAGTTCGGTGTCTGGGCCGGCCAACTGGGTGACGGTCGCGCCTGCTTGCTCGGTGAAATCGAACTGGCGAACGGCGGCCCCTGGCGCGGCCGGGAAATCCAGCTCAAGGGCAGCGGCCTGACGCCCTACTCGCGCATGGGCGACGGCCGTGCCGTGCTGCGCTCGAGCATTCGCGAGTTCCTCTGCTCCGAAGCCATGCACGGGCTGGGCATCCCGAGCACGCGCGCGCTTTGTGTCACAGGCTCGGACGCTCCGGTACGGCGTGAAGAGGTCGAGACGGCGGCTGTGCTGACCCGGGTCGCGCCAAGTTTCGTCCGCTTCGGTCATTTCGAACATTTCGCCTACCGCCAGCAGCATGAGGCATTGCGCCAGTTGGCGGATTACGTGATTGAGCGTTTCTATCCGGCCTGCCGCGACTCGAAGGAGCTCTCCGGCAACCGCTATGCCCTGCTGCTGCAGGCGGTGAGTGAAAACACCGCCAGCATGGTGGCGCATTGGCAGGCGGTGGGCTTTTGCCATGGCGTGATGAACACCGACAACATGAGCATCCTCGGGCTCACCATCGACTACGGTCCGTTCCAGTTTCTCGACGCCTTTGTTCCCGGCCATATCTGCAACCATTCCGACGATCAGGGCCGCTACGCCTTCAACCGGCAACCCAATATTGCCTACTGGAACCTGTTCTGCCTGGGCCAGGCCCTGCTGCCGCTGATTGTTGAACAGGAACTTGCGCTGGCCGCGCTGGAGTCCTACAAGAGCCGGTTTCCGCGGGAACTGGAATCGCGCATGCTGGCGAAGCTCGGGCTGGGCTTGCCCCAGGAGGGCGATCGCGAACTGATCGAGGGCATTTTCAAGCTGCTGGTGCAGGAAGCGGTGGACTACACGATCTTCTGGCGTCGCTTGAGCCATTACGTCGGCAATGGGCCGAGAAGCCTGGTGACCGACATGTTTCTGGATCAAGCGGCGATCGGCGCCTGGCTGGAACGGTACGAGCAGCGCCTGGCAGAGCTGGCGCGCGAACAGGTTGCCGAGCAGATGCTGCGGACGAACCCGAAGTTTGTGCTGCGCAACCATCTGGCCGAGATCGCGATCCGGCACGCTCGCGAGAAGGACTTTTCTGAGGTCGCCAGGCTGCTGGCCCTGCTGGAGCGCCCGTTTGACGAGCATCCGGGATTTGACAGCTATGCCGATTTCCCACCGGCCTGGGCTGCCGGGATTGAAATCAGCTGTTCGTCGTAGCGGGCCTTGAAGAGTGCCCCGTGGAGAGAGCAATGAGTTACAGGATCGAGAAAACCGACGATGAGTGGAAGGCGTTATTGCGCGCCAAGAACACGGAAGCGCCGGCCTTTGATGTGACGCGCCACGAATCGACCGAACGGGCTTTCAGCGGCAGGTACGCTGACGAAAAATCACCCGGTCAATACAGTTGCGTCTGCTGCGGCAAGCCGCTGTTCGATGCGGCAGCCAAGTACGACTCCGGCACCGGCTGGCCGAGCTATTTCCAGCCGCTCAACCCCTCGGCCGTTGGCACCAAGGTCGATCGCGGCTTCTGGAGCAACCGCACCGAAGTGCATTGCGCCGACTGCGGCGCGCACCTTGGCCATGTGTTCCAGGATGGCCCAACGCCGAGTGGCCTGCGTTACTGCATGAATTCCGCCTCGCTGGACTTCCATCCCGACGCCAAGGGATAGGCCCCGGCATGCAAGACCCTCCTATCCAGTTCACTCCTCTGCCCCCATGCGCATCCTGATTGATTTTCTTCCCATACTGTTGTTCTTCGTCGCCTACAAGCTGCATGACATCTACATCGCGACCGCCGTGTTGATGCTGGCGACGGTGGCGCAAATGGCCGTGATCTATGCCATTGAACGACGGCTACAGACCATGCACAAGGCGACCCTGGTGCTGATTCTGTTGTTCGGAACGCTCACCCTGGCGCTGCAGGACGAGCGCTTCATCAAGTGGAAGCCGACCGTGTTGTACCTGGCCATCGCCCTGGCGCTTGGCCTGGCTCCTTTGCTGGCCAGGAAGAACTTTCTGAAGATGATGCTGGACAGTCAACTGCGCCTGAACGACGCTGTCTGGGGCCGGCTGAACCAGGCCTGGGTCGCCTATGCCCTGTTCATGGCCCTGATCAACGCCTATGTGGCGCATTACTACAGCACCGAGACCTGGGTCAATTTCAAACTCTGGGGCTACGCGTTTCCGCTGATCTTCATCGTCGGCCAGGGCATCTACATCAGCCGCCACCTGTCCGACGAGGAAGCGCAGGCATCGGCCGGGGTCACGCCCGGCGAGCCGGAACGGCGTTGACATTTTTCCGCCTCGCGCCATGCCTCACACCTCGGACCAACTGCGCCAGCGCCTGCTTGAGCGGCTGCAGCCAAGCCAGCTCGAAGTGATCGATGAGAGCGCGGCGCACGCCGGTCATTCCGGCGCCAGTGCCGAGGGCTATGGCACCCATTTCCGCGTGCGTATTGCCGCGCCGCAGTTTGCCGGCAAGTCCCGTGTCGTGCAGCACCGCCTTGTGTATGATGCGGTCCGAGATTTCATGGATTCCGGCCTGCACGCGCTGGCAATCGAGTTGCTTTGAGTCCATTCTCCCAACCCTCTACTTCCGCAGGAACCTCCCATGAAGAATCGTTTTTTGGCTGCGACCCTGTTTGCGGCACTGATGGCAGGCCTGGCCCTGCCGGTTGCGGCCCAGAACATCGCCATCGTCAACGGCAAGGCCGTGCCCAAGGAGCGCATGGACGCGCTGACGCTGCAAATTGCCCGCAGCGGCCGGCCGATCACGCCGGAGATGCAGGGGCAGATCCGCGAAGAGGTGATTGCGCGCGAAATCTTCATTCAGGAGGCGCAAAAGCGCGGGCTCGACAGTTCGGGCGATTTCAAGATGCAGATGGACCTTGCGCGCGAAGCGATTCTGATCAACACGCTGTTCAACGAGCACCAGAAGGCCAATCCGGTCACCGACGCCGAAACCAAGGCCGAGTACGATAAGTACGTTGCCGCCAACAGCAGCAAGGAGTACAAGGCGCGCCATATCCTGGTCGAGAAGGAGGATGAGGCCAAGGGGCTGATCGCGCAGCTCAAGAAGGGCGGCAAGTTTGAGGACCTGGCCAAGAAGCTGTCCAAGGACCCGGGCTCCGGCGCCAATGGCGGCGACCTCGGCTGGGGCAACCCTGGCAACTACGTCAGGGAATTCTCCGAAGCCCTGCTCAAACTGAAGAAGGATCAAGTGACCGAGACGCCGGTGAAGACCCAGTTCGGCTACCACGTGATCCGGCTCGACGACGAGCGCCAGACCCAGCTACCCAAGTACGAAGAGGTCAAGCCACAGATGACGCAGCAGTTGCAGCAGCAAAAGCTCGCGCGCTTCCAGCAGGAGCTGCGCGCCAAGGCCAAGGTCGAGTAGGCGCAAAACGCAGCCGGGATCGGCCAGGTCAAGGCCGAGTCGGAAGGTTCGGTTGGGACGCGCGCCCCGGCCTACCAGGGCAACGCTTTCTTCTCGCGCAAAAACCGCTCGATCTGCTCCGCCGGAACCGGCTTGCTGAACAGATAGCCCTGCATCTCGTCGCATTTCATCAGGCGCAGCATCTTTGCCTGCTCTTCTTCATCCACGCCTTCGGCAACCACCTTCAGGCCGAGCGAATGGGCGAGCGAGATCATCGTTTGGACCAGCAACATGGCATTGGGATCCTTCAGCATGGTAATGATGAAGGCGCGGTCGATCTTGAGCGTTTGTACCGGCAGCTTGGCCAGATAAGCGAGCGACGAATAGCCGGTGCCGAAGTCGTCGATGGCGATGGCGACGCCCATGTCCCGGATGGTTTGCAGTTTTGTGATGTTGTCCTGCACGTTGTCCATGATCAGGCTCTCGGTGATCTCCAGATCGATCCCGGACGCCCTCCCGTCCTCCCCGATCACCGCACGCAGGACATCGATGAATTCCCGCTGCCGTAGCTGAATCATGGACACGTTGACCGCGATCCGGGGGGCGGCCAGCCCCATTTCCATCCAGTGCCGATGGTCGAGCACCGCGCGGCGCAACGCCCAGGCCCCGACCTCCAGAATCATTCCGGTTTCTTCCAGCAGGGGAATAAATCTCAAGGGCGGAACCAGCCCCAGCTCCGGGCTCTGCCACCGGATCAGTGCCTCGACCCCGACGATCGCCCTTTTTTCCACCTCTACCTTGGGCTGGTAGTGCAGCACGAACTGTTCTTTCTCCACCGCCTGCCGGAGTTTGTTCTCCAGAGAGAGATTCTCGGCAACCCGGGCGTTGATCTCGGGGGTGTAGAACAGGTACTTGTGGCCGGAGAGCTTGGCCTTTTCCAGCGCCGCCGCGGCGTTGCGTAACAGGCTATCGGCATCCGCGCCGTCGGCCGGGAAAAGGGCTATGCCCGCTTTGGCCGAAATACGCAGCTCCGTGCCTTCCACCACGAACGGTCGGCGCAGGGAGTCGTTGATGCGACTCTCCAGAATGTGCACGACATCCGCTTCCTTCTGCAGATTGTCCAGTACCACGGCAAAGCAGCCAGCGCCGGTGTGCGCCATGTGATTCGCATCCAGCCCGGCGCCGCACAGGCGTTCCGCCACCTGCTTGAGCAAAGCGTCCCCTGCCTGTCGTCCCAGCGTGTCGTTGATGACCCGGAACTGCTCCAGGTCAACCCCCAGCAACGCCACCGTGGAGTTGTTCCAGCTCGCCGCCAGCAAGTGCTGGTTCAAACGATCATGAAACAGGGCGCGATTGGGCAGCCCGGTTGTGACGTCGTAATAGGCCAGGTAGTTGAGCCTGTCTCTCTTTTCTATGTAATCTAGCGCAAACGAAACGTCCGCGGCCAGTTCAACCAGCAGCTTCATCTCTTCCGTGTCGAAGAAACCCGTCTCCGACGCATAGAGCGCGAGCAGGCCCACTGCCTTGTCCTCCACCACCAGCGGGAACACTATCAGCGAGCGATAGCCGCGCTGCAACGCCTCCTCGCGCCAGCGCGCCATGAGTGGGTCGGCGCCGATGTCGTTGCAGACCACAGGCGTTTTTTCACGCAGCGCCCGCGCCGCCTGCACATGGGCATCCGGCGCGCCGTCCTTGACGGTCAAGCTGATTTTATCGAGATACCCTTCCTCGAAACCCGCCTTGGCCACCGGTGTCACAGCCTCCCCGTTGGGATCCAGCAATCCGATCCAGGCCATTCTGAACTGGCCGTGCTCCACCGCGATACGGCAGGCTTCGGCGAACAGTTCCTGCCGGTCACGGATGCGGACAATGGTCATGTTGATACCGCTCAAGACCGCATAAATGCGGTTGAGGCGTTTGACTTTCTCTTCCGCGCGTTTGCGCTCGGCGATCTCCTCGGTCAGCGCAGCGGTGCGCTGCGCCACCAGACTTTCCAGGTGTTCGTTGTGGAGCAGTACCTGGCGTTGAAGGTAAAAAAGGTTGACGAACACCTGCACCTTGGCGCGCAGGATTTCGGGACTGATCGGCGAGTAGATGAAATCCACCGCGCCCAGCGCGTAGCCGCGGAAGCGCTCGACCTCCGAGTAGTATGCCTCGGCGGTGACGAAGATGATCGGCGTGTGCTCCGAACGCGGGCGGCTGCGGATCAGCGTGGCGGTCTCGAAGCCGTCCATCATCGGCATGTTGACGTCGAGCAGGATCACGGCGAAATCCCGCCTGAGGAGCTGGCGCAGGGCCTGCTCGCCCGAGGTTGCCGTCACGATCTCCAGCTCCATGCCCGAGACGATGGCGCCCAGCGCCACCAGCTTGGCCGGCGTGTCGTCCACAATCAGCACGCTGGCGCGCTCGCCCACCGGCATCACGCTGCGCTGGGTCGTGCCGTCGGCGCGCAGCGCCGGAATCTCGATCTTGGGTATATTCATCATTCGTCTCCCTGTTCGCGGCTCATTTCAGAGCCAATTCGATAAGATGAGGCCCGATTTCTTCCAGCTTGAGCACGGTCGCGTTCACCGTCGCACGGGCTGCGGCGTCCGGCATCCCGGCGGCGACCGCGGTCGCCGCCGACTCGATCAGCGCCAGGCCGCCGTGACGCTGAATCGCCGCCAGCCCGTGCGCGCCGTCGCTGAGTGTGCCGGTCAGCACCACGCCGATCACGCGCGCACCCATGGCCTCGGCCGCGCTCTCGAACAAGACGTTAATGGACGGCCGCGCGTAATGCACCGGGGCTTCCGTCGACAGGGCGAAGTGGTCCGCTTCCACCAGCAGGTGGTAGTTGGGCGGCGCCAGGGTGACGGTGCCCGGCTCGATGGCATCCTTGTCACAGGCCTCGCGCACCCGCAGGGCGCAGCCGTCTTGCAGCGCGAATTGCAGCTCATCGCCGGCATCGGCGCTGCGGTGCTGCACGATCGCCAGCGGCAGGCGGAAGTTGCCGGGCAGCGCGGACAGTATGGCCTTCAGGGCCCGCAGACCCCCGAGCGAAGCGCCGATCACCACGATGCCGTATTTCATATTCGTCATGTGTTTATACAAAAAACCTTGATACTTCGAATTGTTGTTTATACAATAAAGCCGTGAACATCACCTTCGACCCGGCCAAGGACGCTGTCAATGTTGCCAAACACGGTATTTCTCTTGGCTCTTCGGGGAGTCTGGATTGGGGCAATGCCTTGGCGTGGTTCGATACCCGCCGCGATTACGGCGAGGCCAGGCAGGTGGCGTTGACCACGCTGAAAGGCCGCTTGTATTGCGTGGTGTTCGTGGATCGGGGGGATGAGCGCCACATCATCAGCCTGCGTAAAGCCAACCAACGGGAGTTTGACCGCTATGAAACAGAAACTGATTAGACCGACCGACGCCGAGGATGCGGTTATCACTGCCGCCGCACTGTCCGACCCGGACAATATGCCATTGACGGACGGTGAACTGGCGCAATTCAAGCGGCTACCAGGCAGGCCGAGGGCGGAAAGCCCCAAGGTATTCACCGGCATCCGGCTGGATGCGGACGTGGTGGATGCCTTTCGCGCCAGCGGTAAAGGCTGGCAGACGCGCATGAACGATGCCTTACGGGACTGGCTCAAAACCCATTCTCCTGTGTAATTCCATTTTTCATCGCACTCTCCGGTACAGCTTTTCCGCCAGGCCCACCACCTCGTAGCGGTCTTCGCAGGGCGTGGCGTGCAGCGATTCGGCACTCCCCAGCCAGAGAACTCCGCCCAGCGCCAGGCTGTCGTAGATGAGCCGGTGCACGCGGGCCTGAAGCTGCCGGTTGAAGTAGATCATCACGTTGCGGCAGAGGACGACGTGAAACTCGTTGAACGAGCCGTCCGTCACCAGGTTATGCACGGCCCAGACGATGTTGCCGCGCGCGAGGTCGTGCAGGATGACACTGGCGTGCTTGGCGGTGTAGTAGTCGGAGAACTGCTCCTTGCCGCCGGCCTTCTGGTAATTGGCAGTGTACTCACGCATGCGATTGATTGGGTAGATCGCCGCCTTGCTCTGCTCCAGCACCCGTTCGTTGATGTCGGTGGCGTAGAACCGGGTGCGCGCCAGCAGACCCTCCTCGTGCAGCAGTATGACCATGGAATGGACCTCCTCGCCCCCGGCGCAGCCCGCGTGCCAGATGCGGATGAGCGGCAGGCTGCGCAACCCCGGCACCACCTTCTCGCGCAAGACCTTGTAGAAGGCCGGGTCGCGGAACATGGCGGAGACATCGACCGAGACGATATCGAGGAAGCGCGCCATGCACTTCGGATCGTGCAGGACACGGTCCTGAAACGCCGACAGGGTGCGCAACCCTTCTTCGTCCATGGCGCGGCGCAGGCGACGCTTGAGCGAGGCCACGGCATAGTCGCGGAAGTCGTAGCCGTAGCGCTGGGCCATGGCCTCGAGCAGCAGCGGCAGCTCGATAGCCTCGATGGCCT
>JBCKPH010000068.1:0-14347 GCA_038901755.1 Burkholderiaceae bacterium
ATGGCCGAGATGGCGGTCGCGCTCTGGCGTCGGCACCTTAGGCATTCACCATTGAATCCGGCCTGGTTGAATCGGGATCGCTTTGTGTTGAGCAATGGGCACGGCTCGATGCTGCTCTATGCCCTGCTGCATCTGAGCGGTTATGCGCTGCCGATGTCCGAGTTGAAGAGCTTCCGCCAACTGCACAGCAAAACGGCGGGCCATCCGGAACACGGCATCACCCCTGGTGTGGAAACCACCACCGGCCCGCTGGGCCAGGGCTTGGCCAACGCTGTGGGCATGGCGCTGGCCGAGAAACTGTTGGCACGCGAGTTCAATCGTGACGGCCACGACATCGTCAACCACCACAGCTATGTGATGCTGAGCGACGGCTGCCTGATGGAAGGTATCAGCCACGAGGCCTGCGCCCTGGCCGGGGCCTGGAAGCTCAACAAGTTGATCGCCCTGTACGACGACAACGGCATTTCGATCGACGGTCAGGTCAGCCCCTGGTTCATCGACAACACGGCGCAGCGCTTTGCCGCGTACGGCTGGAACGTCATCGGCCCGCTCGATGGCCATGATGTTGACGCCGTGGACCGCGCCATCGCCGACGCCAGGAACAGCCCGGAACGTCCGACTCTGATCATCTGCAAGACTCGGATTGGGCAGGGCAGCCCGAACCGCGCCAACACGGCCAAGGCGCATGGCGAGCCGCTGGGTGTTGAAGAGGTCAAGCTGACGCGCGAGGCCCTGGGCTGGGCGCATTCGCCCTTCACCATTCCGCAGGAGATCTACCAGGATTGGGATGCCAGGCCCAGCGGCAAGGCGCGTGAAGCAGCCTGGCAGGCGCAGTTTGCCGCTTACCGGAAGGCGTACCCGGAATTGGCGCGCGAGCTGCTGCGGCGCATGAAGGGCGAACTGCCGAAGGGCTTTGCCAGCATGGCCGGAGAAACGGTCGCGGCGGCCCATGCCAAGGCAGAAGCCCTGGCCTCGCGCAGGTCCTCGCAGCTCGCGCTTGAGGCCTTCACCGCGGCCCTGCCGGAAATGCTGGGCGGTAGCGCCGACCTGACCGGCTCGAACCTGACCAGCACCAAGAGCACGCCGGCGCTGCGCTTTGACCTTGCTGGCCAGAGCAACGGCGGGCGCCACATCAACTACGGCGTGCGCGAATTCGGCATGGCCGCCATCATGAACGGCATCGCGCTGCACGGCGGCTTCATCCCGTACGGCGGCACCTTTCTGACTTTTTCCGACTACAGCCGCAACGCCATTCGCATGGCCGCGCTGATGAAGTTGCGCGTCATCCACGTGTTCACCCATGACAGCATCGGCCTGGGCGAGGATGGCCCGACGCACCAGGCGATTGAACATGCTGCGAGCCTGCGCCTGATGCCCAATCTGGAAGTCTGGCGACCCTGCGACGGCGCCGAGACGGCAGTTGCCTGGAGCGCCGCGTTGCAGAATCGCAGCGGCCCGAGCGCCCTGCTGCTGAGCCGGCAAAACCTGCCCTACGCGCCCAAGTCAAGCCTGGCTGACATTGCCAAGGGTGCCTATGTGCTGGCCGAACCCGGCGAGGTCGGTGCAAAGGGCCGGGCCCGCGCCGTCATCATGGCCAGCGGCTCCGAGGTGCAACTCGCACTGCACGCGCAGCAGCAACTGGCCGCGCTCGGGGTGGCGGTGCGCGTGGTCTCGGTCCCCAGCACCACTGTGTTCGACCGGCAGAGCGAGGACTACAAGCGAGCCGTGTTGCCCGGTCGCCTGCCGCGCATCGCGGTGGAAATGGGCGTCACCGACGGCTGGTGGAAATACGGCTGCGCCGCGGTGTTCGGTATCAACCGCTACGGCGAGTCAGCGCCGGCGCCGGCGCTGTTCAAACATTTCGGCTTTACCGCCGACAACGTCACGCAGACGGTGCTTGCCGTGCTGCGCCAAGGCCGCCGGGCCGTATAGCCATTGATTTGAAACCAGGGGAATTTGCATGACCATCAGAATTGGAATCAACGGCTTCGGCCGCATTGGACGCATGGTGTTTCGCGCCGCCGTGCAGAACTTCCATGACATCGAGGTCGTCGCCATCAACGACCTGCTCGAGCCTGACTACCTGGCCTACATGCTGAAGTACGACTCGGTGCATGGGCGCTTCAAGGGCGAAATCGGCGTCGATGGCAGCACATTGATCGTCAACGGCAAGCGCATCCGCCTGACGGCGCTGAAGGACCCGGCCGAACTGGCGTGGGGCGCGGTCGGCGCCGACCTGGTGGTCGAAGCCACCGGCCTGTTCCTGACCAAGGAAACCGCGCAAAAGCACATCGACGCCGGCGCGAAGAAGGTCATCATGAGCGCGCCGTCCAAGGACGACACGCCGATGTTCGTCTTCGGCGTCAATGACAAGAGCTACGCCGGGCAGGCCATCATCTCCAACGCCTCCTGCACCACGAATTGCCTGGCCCCGGTGGCCAAGGTGTTGAACGACAGGTGGGGCATCAAGCGCGGCCTGATGACCACGGTGCACGCCACCACGGCGACGCAGAAGACAGTGGACGGCCCGAGCAACAAGGACTGGCGCGGCGGCCGCGGCATCCTGGAGAACATTATCCCGTCCTCCACCGGCGCGGCCCGGGCGGTGGGTGTGGTGATTCCCGAGCTCAACAAGAAGCTGACCGGCATGTCCTTTCGCGTGCCGACTTCCAACGTTTCGGTGGTGGACTTGACGGTGGAGCTGGCGCGGGAAGCCAGTTACAAGGAGATCTGCGCCGAGATGAAGGCCCAGTCCGAAGGCGCGCTCAAAGGCGTGCTGGCCTACACCGAGGACAAGGTGGTCGGCAGCGATTTTCGGGGCGAAAGCTGCACCAGCGTCTTTGACGCCGAAGCCGGCATTGCGCTGGACAGCACCTTCGTCAAGATCATCGCTTGGTACGACAACGAGTGGGGCTACTCGAACAAGGTGCTGGAGATGGCGCGGGTGATTGCACGCTAGGGCGCGGGGAAGGCAGCCGCACAAGCACTTGCCAATAGTTCCTAGGGTGAAACCCCGTTGCCGGATTGCCAGGGCGGCGGTTACGCTGCCTACTTTTCCCGCAAAGGTTTTTCATGACGCGCCTCACCGCAGCCGACTTTGACCAGGACCTGCTGATCCTGTTTGACGCCTATGTCCATGGTGACATCGACCGCAGAGGCTTCCTGGAGGGCGCGCGCAAATTCGCTGTCGGCGGCCTGACCGCTGCCGGCCTGCTGGCGGCGTTGCGGCCGAATTTTGCCGAGGCCCAGGTGGTGGGAAAGGACGACAGCCGCATCAAGGCCGAGATGGTTGACTACCCCTCGCCCTCCGGTCATGGCACGATGAAGGCCTACCTGGCGCGACCGGCGGCAGCGAGCGGCAAGCTGCCTGGCGTCCTGGTCATCCACGAGAACCGTGGCGTGAACCCGCATATCGAAGATATTGCCCGGCGTCTGGCGCTGGACGGTTTTCTGGCGCTGGCGCCGGAAGCCCTGACGCCGCTGGGCGGTTACCCGGGCGACGAAGAAAAAGCAGCCGTCATGTTCCGCCAACTTGACCAGGCCAAGACCCGTGAGGATTTTGTCGCCGCCGCCGGCTTCCTCAAGGGTCATGCGCTGTCTACCGGCAAGGTTGGCTCTGTCGGCTTTTGTTATGGCGGCGGTGTCGTGCACTTCCTGACGACCCGACTGCCCGATCTGGCCGCCGCGGTACCCTTCTACGGCCCGACGCCGCCGCCCACCGAGGCGGTCAAGGTGAAAACTCCGTTGCTGCTGCATTTCGCTGGTGTCGACGAACGCATCAATGGCGCCTGGCCCGGCTACGAGGCGGCGCTGAAGGCGGCCTCGGTCAAATATGAGGCCTATCAGTACGCCGGAACCCAGCATGGCTTCAACAACGATACGACGCCGCGCTATGACGCCGCGGCAGCCAAGCTGGCCTGGCAGCGCACTGTCGAGTTTTTCGGCAAACATCTGCGCGGGTAGATTCGCCGGCCGTACCCGCGCTGGCGCGACGGGCCACGTTCAGGCCTGCAGCGGCGCGTTCAGCTCGGTGCTTGGCAGCATGATGCCACCGCGCGCGCCCGGCGTGACTGAGCCATAACGCTGGGCAAACACTGCGGGCAGTGGCCGCGCTGCCGCGGGCGCCAGCCAGAGGCGCAGCAGATGGCGGCGCCGGCTTGACTCAGGCCAGTCCTCGAACGCGGTGCGGTCGTGCAGCAGGGTATGGTTGTGCAGGAACTGCATGTCGCCGCTCTGGAACCCCATCATGAAATGCAGCGCCGGGTCGTTCGCCAGTTGATCGAAAAGATCGAGTGCTTCCCGCAGCGCCGCCGTGATGCGTGGCGCGTCGGCAAAGCGCTGCGCCGAATCGATGTACTGCCGCTGGTACAACGCTGAGAGCAGACCCTGATGCCAACTGAACACCGGGATCTCGAAATACGGCTTCTGGCCCGGCGCCACTTCGCCGCGCCGATCGGTGGCGACGGGCTCGAACAGAAGCTCGGCCAGCTCGGGCCGGCGCTTGCGCATCTGGTTGTAGATGGTGGTCGAGGACACCAGCGCGGAGAGCCCGCCACGGCGTGCTTCCTGCAGGCACAGCAATCCGACGATGTCGCAGGAATCGGTGTGAAAGGTCTGCCGCTCATGGGTCTGGTAGATGCGCACCTCGGGGTTGCTTGAACTCAGTCCCAGGTCCTGCACATGGCCCAGCACATGGCCCATGGCGTTCTGCGACCGGGCGCTGCCCAGGTGCGCGCCCAGGCCAAAGAACGCGGCGGCGCTCTGCCGCAGCGTCCAGCGTTGCACCGGGAGTCCGCGCAACAGCACGAAGCCGCGCCCGCTGAGCAGTTCCTGCAGAACATTGGCAAGACGCGGCCCCAGGGTCGGCAGGGCAAAGTCGGCCGGCACGATGCGGGCGATGTCGGCATGGCTCTGTGCCAGCGGCAGCATGGCCGCTTCGATTTCGGCAATCTCGTCAAGGCTCAGTTGCAGCAGCCAGTCGCTGCGCGCTGCCATGTCCGGCCCGTACCAGGCTGCCGTGTTCTGGATCAGGCCCGGCGGGCGCGCAAGTTCACCGCTCATCGCAGCGCGAGCTCGTCAAGGCGCTCGATTTCATCATCGGCTCGGAATGATCGACAGAGATTCGTGTTTTCATGGGTCATCTCCTAACAATGGCGCGTCGTTGATCGGTAACAATGCGCTGTTCATGGCCTGGATTTTCAGTCATCAAATGCGCTTGTTGATCGGCGCGGCGCCCGTGGCCTCCGCGCTGCTGTCCGTGTTCGAAGCGACCCTGCGCGATCTGCCTGCAGACAGCTCGTCACTGACGCGCCCGGTGCATCGGACCGGCAGCGGAGAACAGCCATGAGCGATCCATTCGCTGCGCTCGGACCACGCCGCCTCATTCTCGCGCTGCTGTTGGGCGGCCTGCTCGCGCTGGCGTACGCCGTGCTGCACCTGTTTCTGGTGCCGGTGGCCTGGGCCGCGATCATGGTCTACGCGACGTGGCCGCTGTATGTCCGGCTGCGCAGGGCGCTGGGCGGGCGCTCCACGCTGAGCGCCGCCTTGATGTCGCTGCTGCTGCTGGCCGCCTTCGTGCTGCCCCTGTTGTGGCTGACCCTGATGCTGCGCACCGAACTGGTCGGGGCCTACGCGGCGGTGGCGGCCTACGTCGCGCAAGGGCCGCGGCCGCTGCCCGATTTCGTGCTCGCCATCCCGTGGCTGGGCGACTGGCTGCAGCAGACGCTGGACCAACTGGCGCGCAGCCCGGCGGCGTTGCGCGAGCAGATCGGAGTCTGGGTGGAGCAGCGCACCGGCGAGCTGCTCGAATTGCTGGGCGGCGTTGGTCGCAACGCCTTCAAGCTCGGTTTCGCGCTGCTCACGGTGCTGTTCCTGTACCGCGATGGCGAGGCCTTGCTGGCCCAGTTGTGTCTGGTCTTGCGCCGCTTCGTCGGCTCGCGCATCGAAGACTACCTGAGGGCGGTCGGCGCCACCACCAAGGCCGTGATCTATGGCCTGGTGCTGACCGCGCTGGCGCAAGGCGCGCTGGCCGGACTGGGTTACTGGGTGGCCGGCGTGCATGCGCCGGCCCTGCTCGCGGTGCTGACCGCGCTGGTCGCGCTGATTCCGTTCGGCACACCCTTTGTCTGGGGCTCCATCGGCGTGTGGTTGCTGCTGAACGACCAAATCATGGCAGGGGTGGGTCTGCTGCTCTGGGGCACGCTCGTCGTGAGCTGGGTCGACAACCTGATCCGGCCGATGGTGATCAGCGGCGCGAGTCGCGTTCCCTTCCTGCTTGTCATGTTCGGCGTGCTCGGCGGCGTGGCCGCGTTCGGACTGATCGGGCTCTTCGTCGGCCCGGTGATCCTGGCCATCATGATGGCGGTGTGGCGTGAATGGCTGGGGCAGCAGGCGCCCGTGCAGGATGCCCAAGACAGCTCCTCCAGCACCAAGGAAACCGGTTAGCCTGCAACCCGGAAATCTCAAAACGTGAAGGCGCGCCGCCGGTAGCACGAACTGGTGGCCGACTTTCTGGCCGATGTTGCAAGGGCAAGACAGTACGCACTAGAAGCTCGCCACGCCTTCGACGATGGCCGGCGTGAGGCCGACGCCAGCGGCGACCCGGGCGATCACCTCACGCGACAGCCAGCGGGTCTCAGCCTGCACTTCGCGCAAGATCTGCACCAGCGCTTCGCGGCGTACGCCGTGGCGGCCCCCTGGCTGGGTCCCGGCGGTTGCAGGTGTGCGTTGCTCATCGCAGCGCGAGTTCCAGCTCGTCCTGGAACATGGCGGCGACGTCAAAGCCCGTTTGCTCGCTGATCTCGGCAAAACAGGTCGGGCTGGTGACATTGATTTCGGTCAGGCTGTCACCGATCACGTCGAGCCCGACCAGCAGCAGGCCGCGCGCGGCCAGCGCCGGACCCAGGGCCTCGGCGATTTCCCGATCCCTTGTCGTCAAGGGTTGCGCCAGCCCGAGACCGCCGACCGCCAGATTGCCGCGCACCTCGTTGCCCTGCGGAATCCGCGCCAGCGAGAACGGCACTGGTTTGCCACCGAGCAACAGGATGCGCTTGTCGCCCTGGGTGATGTCGGGCAGGAATTTCTGCACCATCACGGTCTGGGCGCCTTCGCGGTTCAGTGTTTCGATGATGGCGCCGAGGTTCAGGCCATCCTCGCGCACCCGGAAAATCCCCATGCCTCCCATTCCATCCAGTGGTTTCAGGATGACATCGCGATGCTCGGCGTGGAAGCGGCTGATCTCGGCCGCATTCCGCGTCACGAGCGTCGGTCCGATGAACTGCGAAAACTCCAGGATCGCGAGCTTTTCCGGATGGTCGCGCAAGGCACGTGGCCGGTTGAAGACGCGCGCGCCCTCGCGTTCGGCCTGCTCCAGCAGATGGGTGGCGTAGAAATACTCCGAATCAAACGGCGGGTCCTTGCGCATGATGACGGCGTCGAAGCCGCGCAGCACGCGTCGTTGAGTCGGGCTTTGCGCCTGTTCCTTAAACCAGTCCGGTATGTCGCCGGTCAGCCTGATGTCGCGAAATTTCGCTTCGACCTGGCGCCCGGTTTCCCAGACCAGGTCGCGCGTTTCGCAGGCGCTGATCCGGTGCCCACGGCGCTGTGCCTCGCGCATCATGGTGAAGCTGGTGTCCTTGTGGATCTTGAAGGACTCCAGGGGATCGGCGACGAACAGGATATTCATGGAGGGGACTTAGTTTCGCTTGTCCCGAACTGTGGCACAAGCCGCGCAAGCCCGCCGGGCGCCCTGCCGGTCGCCGCGAATCTCAAATCTCGATCTTCGAACCGAGCTCGACCACCGCATTGTTGGGCAGGTGCAGAAAGTCGGCGGCGCCGCTGGCGTTGTGGTGCATCTGGGCGAACAGCTTCTCGCGCCAGGGCGCCATGCCGCCGCCGATGCTCGGAACCACCGTGTCACGCGACAGGAAGTAGCTGGTCGTCATGCGGTCGATGTCGCAGCCGTGGCCTTTGATCTGTTCCAGCGCCAGCGGCACCACCGGGTCGTTCTTGAAGCCGTAGTTCAGCAGGACCTGCCAGCAATCGTGGCCCAGGGATTCGATCTCGACCCTCTTGTCCATACCGATCCAGGGCACTTCGTGGTGCCGCACGGTGACAAACAGGTTGTTCTGGTGCAGCACCTTGTTGTGCTTGAGGTTGTGCAGCAGCGCGTTCGGCACTGTGCCTGGCTCGGCCGTCAGGAACACGGCGGTGCCCTCGACCCGGGCCGGCGGACTGACGAACACCGCCTGCAGGAAGCTCGCCAGATCGATCGCATCGGCGCGCAGTTTTTCGTTGAGGATGCTCCGCCCGTCCTTCCAGGTCACCATCATGGTGAAAATCGCGCCGCCGATGACCAGCGGAAACCAGCCGCCCTCGGGCACCTTCATCATGGTGGAGGCCCAGAACGCGAAGTCGACGACAAAAAACCATCCGGTCGCGGCGATGCACAGCCAGAGCGGGTATTTCCATTTGAAGCGGATGACAAAGAACGTCAGAATGGTGGTGATCAACATGTCGGTGCAGACGGCCACGCCGTACGCGGCGGCCAGATTGCTGGACGAGCGGAACATCAGAACGGCCAGCACGATGGTGACAAACAGGCCCCAATTGACAAATGGAATGTAGATCTGTCCGGTGTTGCGCACGCTGGTGTGCTGGATGTGCAGGCGTGGCAGGTAGCCGAGCTGAATGACCTGCTTGGTCACGCTGAAGGCGCCGGTGATCAGAGCCTGCGAGGCGATCACCGTGGCCAGCGTCGCCAGACCGACCAGCGGCAACAGCGCCCAATCCGGCGCCATCAGGTAGAACGGGTTTTTCACTGCTTCGGGGTCGCGCAGCAGCAAGGCGCCCTGACCGAAATAGTTCAGCGTCAAGGCCGGCATGGCCACGGCAAACCAGGCGAGGCGGATCGGCTTCTTGCCGAAATGGCCCAGGTCGGCGTACAGCGCCTCGGCGCCGGTGACGCACAACACCACGGCGCCGAGAATGATGAAGGTGGTGCCCGGATTGCCCCACATGAAGCGCAGCGCGTGGTGCGGGCTCAGGGCCCACAGGATGACCGGGTCGTGCGCGATATGCACGATGCCGAGCAGGGCGATGACCGCAAACCAGAGCAGGGTGATCGGACCGAAGAATTTGCCGATCCCTGCCGTGCCGCGCTTTTGCACGGCGAACAGGGCGAACAGGATCACCAGCGTGAGAGGAATCACCGCCAGCTTGAAGGCTGGCAACACCACCTCCAGGCCTTCCACCGCCGACAGCACCGAGATGGCCGGCGTGATCACACCGTCGCCATAAAACAGGCCGGTGCCAAAAATGCCGACCAGCAACAGCACGCGGCGCAGTTTGGGCCGGTCCTGCACCGACTGCGAAGCCAGCGCCAGCATGGCGACCAGCCCGCCCTCGCCGTTGTTGTCGGCGCGCAGCACAAGCACCACGTACTTGAGCGAGACGATGACCGTCAGGGTCCAGAAAAAAATCGACAGGATGCCGTAGACGTTGTCATGGGTGAACGGAACATGGCCGCTACGGAACACCTCCTTGATCGCGTACAGGACGCTGGTGCCAATGTCGCCGTAAACAACGCCGATGGCGCCGATGGTGAGCGCGGCAAGAGAGGATTTGGAGCTTGACAAGGCAAGGCCCGGGTCGCTGGACCTGAGGAGGTGGACCGGGGCAGGTTTGATTTTCTGCCGGCTATTGTGCTCCCGCAGCTGCGTCCTTGGCTAGCCGGATCGGCTCATGCCGTTGCTTTATGTTGCAGCGCAACAACGGGCTGGCCGCGCCCGCTTCGCAACGCCGCAGAACTCAGGCCGGAACGTCGTGCCTGCGAAGTTGCACAGTGTAGGCCTGAGTATGAGTCGCCTTCGCTGCACAGCTTCGCAGGCGCAACGCTACGGCGGCTCACGCCGCGCGAGACGTGAGCCAGGCGACGCAGGCCTATGCAAAGGACTCGGCCAGCGGATCAGTCGCTTCGAGCTCATAGCTTGCCGCCAGCATGGCAAGCCGGGCAATGACACCGTACATGTAGAAACGGTTCGGCGCGCTGGCGCCGGGTCGGGCGCCTGGCTGCGGCATGTGCGAGCTGTTGCTGAACGCCAGCGGGACGAAGCGCGAGCCCGGAACGCTCAGGTTCTCGTCGACTCCGCGCTCGGCGTGGATGCGGTAGAAGCCGCCCACCACATAGCGGTCCACCATGTACACCACCGGTTCGGCCACCGCGTCGTTGATGCGCTCATTCGTCAATACCCCCTCCTGCACGATCAGGTTCTCGACCTGCACCGCATTCCTTGAGGCTGTGGGCTTGCCGCTGCTCTTGCTGATCAGCCCAGGCAGTTCCTTGGCGTCGCGCAAGCTAAGGTTGCCCAGTCCGGCGCTGCCGTCGTCGGCCTTGATGACGACAAAGGGCCGCTCGCCGATGCCGTATTCCTTGTACTTGCGCCGGATCTTGGCCAGCAGCGTGTCAACATTTTCGGCCAGGCAGTCGATGCCTTTGGCCTTGCTCGAATTGCTGTCACTGCACTTGCCGAACATCGGGTTGATGAGCCAGGGATCGATGCCCAGCAACTTGCCAAAGCGTTTGGCGACCGCTTCGTAGCTATGGAAATGATTGCTCTTGCGGCGCACCGACCAGCCGGCATGAAGCGGCGGCAGCAGGAACTGCTCGTGGATCTCCTCCAGGATGCCTGGGAGGCCCGCGCTCAAGTCGTTGTTCAGAAGAATGGCGCAGGGGTCAAAGTCCTTCAATCCGAGGCGGCGCTTGCCGCGAACCACCGGCTCAAGCCGGACCTGCTCACCGTCGGGCAGGTCGATGGTCGTGCATTTCTTGATCGCCGGGTCGATCGAGCCAATGCGCACGTTCAGCCCGGCCATGTGGAAAATGCGCTGCAACTGGGCCAGGTTGGACAGGTAAAAGCTGCTCTGGCTGCGGTTCTCCGGGATCACCAGCAGGTTCTTCGCCTCCGGGCAAATCTTCTCCACCGCCGCCTGTGCCGCCTGCACCGCCAGCGGCAACATCTCCGGCGTCAGGTAGTTCCAGCCGCCGGGGTAAAGGTCGGTATCGACCGGGGCCAGTTTGAACCCGGCGTTGCGGATGTCGACCGAGCTGTAGAAGGCCGGCGTGTGTTCCATCCACTCAAGGCGAAACCAGCGTTCGATCGCCGGCATCGAATCGAGCACCCGTTGCTCAAGTTCATTGCTCGGGCCGGTTAGCGCGGTAATCAGGTGGGGAACCATGGCGGAAACTCTAAGAAACGACGATGCGATGAGGTGGCAATGCAAGTGGGGCCGATCCAGGTAGAAACAAGGATCGCTCGGCCGAGTTCACAGTGAATGAAAAAGCGGCCGAAGGTTCAGTTGCGCAGTTCCCCGTTGCCCAGAACCACGTACTTGAGCGAGGTCAGGCCCTCGAGTCCGACCGGTCCCCGGGCGTGAAACTTGTCGGTGCTGATGCCGATTTCGGCCCCCAGGCCAAACTCGAAACCGTCGGCGAAGCGTGTGCTCGCATTCACCATAACGCTGGCTGAATCGACTTCGCGCAGGAACCTCTGGGCGTTCTGATGGCTGTTTGTGATGATTGCGTCGGTATGGTGCGAGGAGTAGCGATTGATGTGGGCAATGGCTTCGTCCACCCCCTCCACCACCTTGATGCTGATGATCGGCGCAAGGTATTCCTCGAACCAGTCCTGCTCGGTGGCATCGACGATCTTCGCTGGATTCTGCGCCCGAGTCGATTCGGCGCGCAGCGCTTCGCGCAGCAGCTTGCCGGCCTCGGCGTCGCAGCGCATCTCGACCCCCTTTCTGGCAAAGATGGCGCCAAGCTCGGCCAGCAACTGCGGCGCGACGGCACGTGCCACCAGCAGTCCCTCGGCGGCGTTGCAGGGGCTGTACTGCTGCGTCTTGGCGTTGTCGGCGATGCGCACCGCCATGCCCAAGTCGCAGGGGTCGTCGACATAAACATGGCAGTTTCCGTCCAGATGCTTGATGACCGGCACCTTGGCCTCGCGGCTGATGCGCTCGATCAGTCCCTTGCCGCCGCGCGGGATGATCAGATCAACGTACTCGGGCATGGCGATCAACCTGCCAACCGCCGCGCGGTCCGTGCTGTCAACCAGTTGGACGGCGTCGGCCGGCAGACCTGAATTCAGCAGTGCTTCGAGCACCAGCTTCGCCAGTGCCCGGTTGCTGCCAATGGCCTCCGAGCCGCCGCGCAGGATGCAGGCGTTGCCACTCTTGATGGACAAGCTGGCGGCCTCGATCGTGACATTGGGACGGCTCTCATAGATCATGCCGAAGACGCCAATCGGAACGCGCATCTGCCCGACCTGGATGCCGCTCGGTTGCGGCTTCATGCCAATGACCTGGCCGATCAGGTCGGGCATGGCGGCAAGCTGTTCACAACCCAGGGCGATAGTCTCCAGAATCCTCGGCGTCAGCTTCAAGCGGTCCAGCAGCGGTGCGGCCAGGCCTGCCGCCTCGGCGCTCACCAGGTCACGCCGATTCGCGCCCTGCAATGTCTCGAGGTTGGCACGCAGCAGCACGGCCAGTTTGCGCAGGGCGGCGTTTCTCGAAGCCGCGCTGGAGCGCGCCATCAGGCTGGCCGCGGCACGCGCCTTGCTCCCCATGGCCGACATGATTGCAATGATCGCGCTGGGGTCAGACTCGCTCATCAGCGGATTTTGCCTGCAATCGAACCGGTGCATTCGCGGCAAAGCATGGCGGCCAGGCGCAACAGGGCCTGCCAGCCGTCGTCCGGCCAGTCGGGTTGGCGCAGGCCTTTGACGATGCCATCGACCTGGTGTGCCGCCTGCAGCAAGGCACCGAGAGTGTCACGGCTGAGCCGGGGCAGGACGCGCTCGAACAGGCGCTCCTTCAGGCCCCAGACGCGTTGCTCGCGCAGCGCCAGCGGCAAGGGCCGGCCCTGCTCCAATGCGTCCTTGATGCGATTGAGCGCGCGGATGTCTTCGCTGAGGGCGTACAGCACCAGCAGCGGCGCCTCGCCCTCGGCCTGCAGGCCGTCGAGCATGCGCTGGACACGGGACAACTGTCCGGCCAGCACCGCCTCGGACAGTTTGAACACGTCGTAACGTGCGACGTTCAACACCGCGCTCTCGATCTGCTCGAAACTCAGTGTCAGCGGCGCGCTGTCCGGCGCCTCGCCTGCTGGATAGAGCAGGGCCAGCTTCTCGATTTCCTGCGCTGCGGCAAGCAGGTTGCCCTCGACCCGGTCGGCGAAGAACTGCAGGCTGCGCTGACCTTCTTCGCCATCGGCGACGCGCTGCTTCTGCCCGGCCAGGCGCTGCGCGATCCATTGCGGCAAAGCGCCGCGTTGCACCGGCTCGACCTGCAGCGTGACGCCAAGACTATCGAGCGCGCTAAACCAGGCGCCCTCTTTGGTGAGCTTGTCGAGTCGCGGCAACATGAACAGCACAAGGGTGCTGCCGTTGTCGCGCGAGCGCTGTGCCAGTTGCTGGATCGCCGGGCCGCCCTCCTTGCCCGGCTTGCCCGAGGGAATGCGGATCTCCACCATTTGGCGCTCGGCGAACAGGCTGAGCGAGCTGCTCGCGGCCAGCACCTCGCTCCAGTCGAAATGCGCGCCCTGCACGGTGTGTGAGCTGCGCTCGGTGAAACCCTGAGCGCGGGCCGCCGCGCGGATCGCGTCGGCCGCTTCCTGGATCAGCAGCGGCTCGTCGCCATGCAGCGTGTACAGGCTCTTGAGGCCGCGCTGCAGGTGCTGCTGGAGTTGGGCCGCGGCAAGGTTCATGCCGAGGAGTGTAGACCCGGATACACGCGCAGCACAGGCGCCAAGGTTCCTTCGGTCCTGGAAAGATGCCTCCGTTCGGCCCTGATCGCTACACTGCAGTTCAGATGAATGCCTTAGCCCGGACCGTCATCAGCCTGATCGGCGCACCGACCGACATCGGCGCCGGCAGCCGAGGCGCCTCGATGGGGCCGGAGGCGCTGCGCGTGGCAGGGATTGCGCCCGCGCTGCGCGGCCGCGGCTTGCAATTGATCGACCAGGGCAACCTGGCCGGCCCGGCCAATCCATGGCTTCCCGCGGTCGAAGGCTATCGGCATCTGGAGCAGGTGACGCGCTGGAACCAGCTGGTGCACGACGCCGTGCACGGAGAACTGCGCCAGGGCCACCTGCCGATCCTGCTCGGTGGCGACCATTGCCTGGGGATAGGATCGATCAGCGCGGTGGCCCGGCATTGCCGCGAGCAGGGCAGGAAGCTGCGGGTGCTCTGGCTCGACGCGCACGCCGACTTCAACACCAGCGCACTGACTCCCAGTGGCAACCTGCATGGCATGCCGCTGGCCTGCCTGTGCGGTTTCGGCCCGGCTGAAC
>JBCKPH010000069.1:0-14336 GCA_038901755.1 Burkholderiaceae bacterium
GTCGCCCGCCGTCAGCGTGTGCGTGGCCACCACGTTCGAACCCGAATACACTTTCACCACATCGCCCGCCTCGGGCGCGGTCGCGCCCGTGCCGTTCAGCGCCACGCGCACCGTCGGGGTGTCGTCCGTGGTCTCGTTGTTCGCATCGTCCACCCCGGTGTCCGAGGACGCAGCGAGCGCCAACGACGGCGCCGCCGGCGCGGTCTGATCCACCGTCACCGTAAGGGCACCCGAGGCATCACTCGTGTTGCCCGCCTCGTCGGTGATCGTCGCCGTCAGGCTGTAGACGCCGTCCGTTCCCAGGTCACTCGTGGTCAGGTCCACATAGTCATTGGTGATGTCGCCCGCCGTCAGCGTGTGCGTGGCCACCACGTTCGAACCCGAATACACTTTCACCACATCGCCCGCCTCGGGCGCGGTCGCGCCCGTGCCGTTCAGCGCCACGCGCACCGTCGGGGTGTCGTCCGTGGTCTCGTTGTTCGCATCGTCCACCCCGGTGTCCGAGGACGCAGCGAGCGCCAACGACGGCGCCGCCGGCGCGGTCTGATCCACCGCGGTGTCGCCGTTATCCGACGTGCCGACGATCTTGGCGCCGCCATCCCGGTTACCGATGAAATCGCCACTCGCGTTGACCGTGCCGACAGACGTCATGCGGATGCCGAAGTCCTGCCCGGTGAAACTGGCCAAGGTGATACCAGAAGGAAGACCAGAAAGGGTGAACGTGATGCCCTGGACATCGTCCCCTTTCGAGCCGATACCGGCACTGCCGAACGCGACGCCGGCGTCGTAGCCGCCGTCCGCGGGCAAGCCCGCACCGTTCATGTTGACGTCGCTGAAGCCCTTGAACGTATTGCCGTTGAAGCCGGTGACATCGTTTTGGCCGCTCCCTCCGGTAGTGATCGCGCTGGCGAGGTTTGTGGGATACGGCACAGTACCGAGCCGCCCGTCCTGGTAGCTGTCAATCGTCAGACTGCTGCTTGCGCCCAGACTCACATTTCCGTTCACGTCAAAGAAAAACCCGCGCAGCTCGCCCCGCTGGTCGCCGGCCACCCAAGCGCCGTTGAGACCGCTTCCAATCTGCTCGAGCTTGAACGTGAACGTTCCGGCTGCACCCTCGGTAATCGTGATCCGGATTAGGGGTGTCCCGTTGCCGCCGATTACGGAAATCAATTCGCTCATGACCGTCGCCTCCATTGAACCCAACTCGTACGTTGCTGGAAAATTCCAAACATGGATCGCACGGCCGCCGACCGGCCATGCAGAAATTCGCTCACTTCACCGCCTCAAACTTCGACTCCAAAATCTTCACTGCCGCGCCCTGCCTTGTTCCATGCTGCTCGGTGCGCACAATCTGCCCGTGGCACTTGAGCCGCATGGGGCCGCCCGGCGTCTCGAACTCGATCGTGAAATCGATCAGGCTCCCCGCAACCTGTTCGATATCCGTTTCAAAAAACACCCCGGAGGCACTGACGTCGCGCGTGACGCCGCTGCCGCCTCCCCCTAGTTGCAACTGCAAAGCGCTCGCCTCACGCGAATTGGCTCTCTTGTTGCTGCTCATGGGCATCAATGTACGCAGAAGCTGCGCCCGGCGCCATGGGAGCGGGCGACCGATTTCTTGGGAGGGGGAGGGCGATTCTAGGTCGGAAAAATCGGGACAATTGTCATGGTTGATGCTAGGCTCTCCCCCGACCCTTCACCACCCCACCCTCCCTACCCGCCAGGCATGACGCAGAGCAGTTTCCCGGCAGAGACAGGTGCGCAACTGGCGCATCTGGCCGGCACGTTTGACGCCCGCATGATCGCGCTGATGCGTTGCGTGCTGGCTTTCTCCGGGCTGGCCTTCATCTACATCGACCCGCACAGCCCGAAAGGGCTGGGTGCACCGACCTACAGTGTGCTGCTCGCCTACTGCGTCTGGGGCACCGGCGTGCTGTACTGGACGGCGCGCAACACTGGCGCCGCCCTGCCGCCACGTTATGGGCACTGGGGCGACGTGCTGTTCAGCGCCTTTCTGGTGACGTTGACGCAAGGAATCAACAGCGTCTTCTTCGCCTTCTTCCTGTTCTCCATTCTGGTGGCGTCGTTCTCGCGTGGTTTTCGCGAAGGCCTGCAGGTGACCGGGGCCACCGTCTTTCTGTTCATGCTGGTCGGCCTGCGGCTGTCGCCCGATGCGGTGTTCAAGCTCGATCCCTTGCTGATCCAGCCGATCTACCTGTTGACGCTGGGTTACATGATCGCCTATTGGGGCGGCCACGAGGTCGAGCAGCAACGGCGCCTGCGCCTGCTGCATGGCATCAACACCCAGTGGAATCCGCGGCTTGGCTACGACCACGCGCTGGGCACGAATCTGGAGCGCACGCTGGACTATTTTGCAGCCGCGACCTGCGTGCTGGTGTTGAAGCGTTCCAGCACGGCACCCGCCTATTTGTCGTACCACGCGGCCGCCGAGCGGAAGGGCCAGGCCACGCTGCCACGCGCCATCGACGCCGCGGCCGGCAGCACGCTGCTCGGCCTACCGGCTGATTTTTCTGCATTCCACGAGCATTCTTCGCCTTGGGTCAACCGGGTGCTGCCGTTGTTGCGCCGAATGGTCTTGTTGCCAGCTCACCCACCCGAACGCGCCGCCGAATGCGCAAAGATCGGCGATCTGCTCGATGCGCCGGACTTTCTGACTGTCCCCTTCGATCAGCGCGATGGCGCGCTGGGCCGGGTCTTCCTGACGCGACCCGCTCGTCCCTTCTCGCGCAACGAGGTGGCTTTTGCCGGGCAACTGGTGACCGCCATCTCCAGGGTGGTTGAGAGCGTGCAACTGATGGACGAACTGGTGTCCAAGGCGGCCGATCATGAGCGCTACCGGATTTCGCTCGATATTCATGACGCCACGATCCAGCCCTATGTCGGCCTCAAGCTCGGTCTGGACGCATTGCATCGGCGCACCGCTGCCGACAACCCGCTGTCCAAGGATATTTCCGAGTTGCGCGACATGGCCGAGACGACGATACGCGACCTGCGGCGCTACACCGCAACGCTGCGCGACGACACGCCGCTTGCCGGCGCCACGCTGGTGACGGCGATCGGACAGCAGGCCGAGCAGTTCCGGCGTTTTTACGGCATTGACGTCAGCGTCGATTGCGAGCCGCACCTGCAACTGAGCGCGCGCCTGGGCAACGCCGTGCTGCACATTCTGGCCGAGAGCCTGAGCAACATCCTGCGCCATTCGCGGGCCAAGACGGCGCGGGTGTCGCTCTATCGCCGGCAGCAGACACTGACCATGCAGATTGCCAACCCGACCGATGGCGTCACGGCGCCGGACTTCACGCCACGCTCCATTCAGCACCGGGTGACCGCGCTGGGCGGAACCTGCACCGTGCAGCACGATGAGCGTGGCTACGCTCTGGTGCAGCTTGTCATCCCGCTCTGACCGTTCCATCAAGTTCCCACTGATTCCAATGACAAGCGGCTCAGCCAAACCGATCCGGGTCATGCTGATCGACGACCACCGCAGCGTGCTGTGGGGACTTGAGAAGCTGATCGAAAGCGAGTATCCGCGCATGGAGGTGGTGGCCAAGGCAACCAACGCGGCTGAGGCGATGCAGCTGGTCGAAGCGGCGGCTCCCGACGTGGTGCTGCTGGACCTGGACCTGAATGGCGCGAACGGCCTGGATCTGGTGCCCGGCCTGCTGGCCAAATGCAAGGCCAAGGTGCTGATCCTGACCGGCTCGCGCGACCCGGTGCAACACGACCTGGTGGTGTTGGCCGGAGCCCGCGGCGTGGTCGAAAAAGGCGAGGCGGCGGAAACGATTTTGAAGGCGATCGAGCGGGTCCATGAAGGCGAGATCTGGCTGGACCGCACCGCGACCGGCCGCATCTTCATGGAACTGGCGCACCGCAGGTCTGGTCAGGATCCGGAGCAAAAGAAAATTGCCACGTTGACGCGCAAGGAGCGGCAGGCGGTGGCGGCGATCAGCGCCGACGCGTC
Organism: Burkholderiaceae bacterium; assembly: GCA_038901755.1. Lineage (GTDB taxonomy): Bacteria > Pseudomonadota > Gammaproteobacteria > Burkholderiales > Burkholderiaceae_C > JBCKPE01. Next base: position 3,980 of record JBCKPH010000069.1, read on the forward strand.
GGCTCCCGGCAAGGTGGTCGCCGAGCGGCTGCACATCAGCGAACACACGCTGCGCAATCACCTGACCGCCGTGTACGCCAAGCTCGGGCTGGCGAGTCGGCTGGAGCTGTACGCTTACGCCAGGAAGCATGGCATCAAGGACGACAGCAAGAGCGACAGCGCATGAAGCAGCCTGCGCCAAACGGCACCCTCACCCCTGCCCTCCCCCTGGCAGGGGGAGGGAGCATCAAGACATGACGCAACAAGCGCCCAACATCCTTGTTGTGATGACGGACCAGATGTCTGCGCCGCTGCTGCCGCTGCACGACGCAGCCTCGCCGATCAAGATGCCGCACCTGAGCCGCCTGGCCAGCGAAGGCGTGCTGTTCGACTCGGCCTATTGCAACAGCCCGCTGGATGGACGTTCGCTGCTGCCGCACCTTCGAGGCTCGGGCGGACATGACGAGGTAATCGGCGAATACATGGCCGAGGGCAGCAACGATCCGCTGGTCATGATCCGGCGCGGCCGCTACAAGTTTGTCTATTCGCGCAAGGATCCAGCCTTGCTGTTCGACTTGTCAAGCGACCCCGGTGAACGCAACAACCTTTCCCAATCGGCTGAGCATGGCGCGCTGCTGGCGGATTTTCTGCAGGAGGTCAGCGAGCGCTGGGATCTGGAACGGCGCGCGCGCTTTCCGCGGCCATGAAGCAGCTCCCTCCGCTGAACGCCTTGCGCGCGTTCGACGCCTCGGTGCACACCGGCAGCTTTACCCGCGCCGGCGAGGCCCTGCATGTCACGCAGGGCGCGATCAGCCGGCAGATCAAGCAGTTGGAGGTCTGGCTGGAAAAACCGCTGTTCGTGCGGCATCACCGGGGCCTGATCCTGACCCCCGCGGGCAGCCTGCTGGCGAAAAGCCTCGACTCGGCCTTTGGCACCATCCACGCAGCGGTGGAGGAGCTGACCCAGCTCGGCCAGCGCCAGCGGATTTCGATCAACGTGCCGCAAACCTACGCATCGCGCTGGCTGGCGCCACGACTGCGCAGCTTTCACGGCCGGCACCCCGACATTGACCTGTCGATCACCACCAATCAGGTGACGAATCTGCGCGAGGCGCGCCAGTACGACGGCCTGATCATGTTCCTGGCCGAGCCCTGGGCCAAGTTCAACTGCCGGCTGTTGCGCCAGGAGCACTACATCGCGGTGGCCAGCCTCGAACTCTGGCGCGACGGCGCGCCGCCGGATCTGGCCAAGGCGACCCTGCTGCATGTGCTGAACGGCGCGAAACGGATGCCGATGTGGGAGGACTGGTTTGCCTCGCTTGGCATTCGCGACGTCGACCCGGGTCCCGGCATCGACTTCTCAACGATGGACCAGGCCATCAATGCCGCCGTATCCGGTGCCGGTGTGGCGGTGGTTGATGCCGCGATGGTCGACGCCGAGCTGCGCGAGCAGCGGCTGCGCCGGCTCGACGGGCATGAACTGGTCGGCAGTTTCGGCTACTGGTTCATCGATCCGCAGGAACGTAACCCGCGTGAACAGACGCACGGCGCGGTGGTGGCATTGTTCCAGGCCTGGCTGCTCGAAGCGAGCAAGACACCGTTGGCACCACCTGAGACCGGCAAGGCAAGTCGCGTTCGGCGCGGCTGAATCTGGGTAGGCTTACATCCCTGGCGCCGTTCTTGGCACGCCAACATCCACTGAACAAGTCCAGGCCGACATCCATGAACAGCACCACGCTGCGCCAGATCAAGGACCTGCCGGGCCCGCGCGGCTGGCCGCTGCTTGGCAATTCGTTCCAGGTCAAGCCATCGCAGGTGCATCTCGACGTCGAGCGCTGGGCGCGTGAGTTCGGGCCGCTGTTTCGCATCCGCCTGGGCGGCAACGACCTGTTGGTGGTCGCCGACCATGAACTGTTGACGGGCATCATGCGGGATCGCCCGGACGGCTTCCGGAGGAATCCGCGCAGCGGCGACATGGGCAGCGAAATGGGTCTGCCCGCCGGCCTGTTCAACGCCGAGGGTGAGGATTGGCGGCTGCAGCGGCGCATGGTCATGGCGAGTTTTTCGCCGGGCCAGATCCGCGCCTACTTTCCCTCGCTGTTGAAGGTAACGCTGCGCCTGCGGGAACGCTGGCGCAAGGCAGCGCGCGCAGGCGCGACCATCAATTTGCAAGCCGATCTGATGCGCTTCACGGTGGACGCGATCTCGGGACTGGCCTTTGGCAAGGACATCAATACGCTTGAATCCGGCGAGGACGTGATCCAGCGCCATCTGGACAAGGTGCTGCCCGCCGTCTTTCGACGCGTCTTCTCCTTTCTGCCGTACTGGCGCTATTTCAAGACGGCGGCGGATCGCGAACTCGACCACAGCGTGACGGTGATCAACGCCACCCTGCGCGACTTCGTGGCCCAGGCGCGGCAACAGTTGCAAGCCGACCCCGCCCTGCGCGAGAAACCCGGCAATCTGCTGCAGGCGATGATCGTGGCCGCCGACCAGCCTGCGAGCGGGCTCGGCGACGCGCAGGTGGTCGACAATGTGCTGACCATGCTGCTGGCCGGCGAAGACACCACGGCGAACACCCTGGCCTGGATGATCCACCTGCTGCAGCTCAATCCGCCGGCACTGCAGCGCCTGCAACTGGAAGTGCGCGAAATCGCGCCGGACCCGACGCAGTACAGCCAGGAATTGATGGAGCAACTGGTTTTCCTCGACGGCTGCGCCAGCGAGACCATGCGCCTGAAACCCGTCGCCCCGTTCATTCCCCTGGTGGCCCTGCGTGACACCACGGTCGCCGATGTGCTGGTGCCGCGGCGGGCGCAGATCTGGGGTGTGCTGCGGCACGACAGCGTGAGCGAACGTCATTTCAGCAACCCGAGCGCATTTGAGCCGCAACGTTGGCTCGTTGACGCGCCGACGCCCCTGAGCCCGGCAGCGAAACGCTCGGCCATGCCCTTTGGCTCGGGGCCACGCATGTGCCCCGGGCGCTACCTGGCGCTGCTGGAAATGAAGATGGCGATGGCCATGCTGCTGGCCAGCTTCGACATCGAGTCGGTGCGGACGCCCGACGGCCTGCCGGCAAGGGAACGGATGGCCTTCACCATGTGCCCGGTCGGTCTGACCATGCGCCTGAGCGAGCACACACTGACGCCAAGCGCCGCCTGAACGCGGGCCGAGTGGCCTGCGCCAGCCGACCGGCTGATCCCGCCTTCAGGCCGACAACAGTGCCGCGTTGCCGCCAGCCGCCGTGGTGTTGATGGTGATGGTCTGCTCGGCGCAAAAGCGGTAAAGGTAGTGCGGCCCCCCGGCTTTCGGGCCGGTGCCGCTCAAGCCTTCGCCGCCAAACGGCTGCACACCAACGACGGCGCCGATCTGGTTGCGGTTGATGTAGCAGTTGCCAACCCTGGCCGCGCGCGCCATGGCCAGCGCGCGGCTGTCGATGCGGGTCTGGATGCCCAGGGTCAGCCCAAAGCCCAGGGCGTTGATCTGTTCAATCACTCTGATCGGATCCCCGTCCCAGCGAACGATCTGCAGCACCGGCCCAAAAATCTCCTGTTTCAAGTCTGCGATCTGTCGCACTTCAAAGGCAAGCGGCGGCAACAGGTTGGCAACCGCCGTGGCGGTACCCGCCAGCGCCGGCGCGGACCCGGACAGCAGGGGCTTCGCTTCGCGCTCCAGGCGGCGCACCTCGCGCATGATGTTGTCGTATGCCTCGCGGTCGATCACCGGGCCGACATCGGTCGCAAGGTCCGCTGGGTCGCCCAGCACCAGTTCACTGGCAGCGCCACGAATCATCTCGATCATCGGGTCGGCGATTTCCCGGTGCAGGCAGAGCAGCCGCAAGGCCGAGCAACGCTGTCCGGCCGAGCGGAACGCGCTTTGCAGCACGGCGTCGCAGACCTGCTCGGGCAGCGCCGTGCTGTCGACCACCATGGCGTTGATGCCGCCGGTTTCGGCAATCAGCGGCACGATGGGGCCGTCCTTCGCCGCCAATGCGCGGTGAATGATCCTGGCGACCTGGGTCGAGCCGGTAAACACCACGCCGGCCACATCGGGGTGCGCGACCAGCGCCGCGCCTACCGTTTCACCCGGCCCATGCAGCAGTTGCAGCGCGCCCTCGGGCACGCCGGCGTCGTGCAGCAGGCGCACTGCCTGCAAGGCAACGAATGGCGTCTGTTCGGCCGGTTTCGCCAGCACGGTGTTGCCAGTGACCAACGCGGCAGCGACCTGCCCGGTAAAGATCGCCAACGGGAAATTCCACGGGCTGATGCAGACCCAGGGCCCGCGCGGCGTCAGACGCAGCTCGTTGCTTTCGCCCGTGACGCCGAGCGGCAGGCCGCGCAACCGGCCCGGCAACTGGCCTGGCAGAGGAAGCGGGGCCATGATCCGCTCGGCTTCACCAGCGTAGTAGCGCAGAAAGTCCACCGCCTCGCGCACTTCGCTGAGCGCGTCGTTCCAGGTTTTGAAAGCCTCCTTGACCAGCAGGGCGCAGAAGCGCGGCAGGTCCTGCTGCAGCCGGTCGGCGGCACGGCGCAGGATGAGGGCGCGCTCGGCGACATCGGTTCGGCTCCATTGCCGGTACTCGCGGCGGCTGCGCTCGAACGCCTCGGGGAGTCGCGCGATGTCAAATTCGGGCAGTGGCGCGAGCCGGGTCTGCTGATAGGCGCTAAGCAGAGATTGGCGCATCGGCAGCACGGCAAGGTCGAGTCCCAGACTGTTCTTTCGCGTCAGCCGAGCCTCCGTTGCTCCGTCCTCGACAAACAGGTTCATCGGCAGCGGCAGGCTAACCCGCGTCTCAAGATGCAGCGGCGAGGCCAGCAGTTCGGGCAGCGGCACTGATACGTCAGCCAACTGATTCACGAAGGATGAGTTCGCGCCGTTTTCCAGCAGTCGCCGCACCAGATACGCCAGCAGATCCTTGTGCGCACCGACCGGCGCATAAACGCGGCAACGGATAGCCGGGTCTCTTAGCACCTGCTGATATACCCCTTCGCCCATGCCGTGCAGGCGCTGCAGTTCGAACCGGCCCGCCACCTCACCCTGCCCTGGCGTCCGCCCGGCCATTTGCAACAGCGCCGCGATCGTCACCGCGTTGTGCGTGGCAAATTGAGGGTAGATCACATCGCTTGCGCTGAACAGCCTTTGGGCACAGGCAAGGTAGGAGATGTCGGTATGGTGCTTGTGCGTGAACACCGGGTAGCCAGGCAGGCCCATTTCCTGGGCCCGCTTGATTTCGGCGTCCCAGTAGGCGCCCTTGACCAGGCGGCACATCAATCGAATCTGCTGGCGGCGCGCGATCGCGACGACATGGTCGATCAGTTCCAGAGCACGGGTCTGATACGACTGCAGCGCCAGGCCAAGTCCGGGCCAATGCGGGGCATGGCGTGCCACCCGCTCGGCAATCGCCTCGAACACATCGAGCGAGAGTTCCAATCGATCCGTTTCCTCGGCGTCCATGGTGAGGTGGATGTTGGCCTGCGCCGCCAGTTCACAGAGCTGCCAGACCCGTGGCACCAGTTCGGCCATCACCCTGGAGCGCTGCGCGTCTTCGTAGCGCGGATGGAGTGCGCTGAGCTTGATCGATATGCCGTCGTTGTCCTGGCATTCGGCGCCGGGGCGGACATTTGCTGCGATGGTCTGGATGGCGTGCCGATAGCTTTCCAGGTAACGCCGCGCGTCGGCCTCGCTACGGGCCCCTTCGCCCAGCATGTCAAAGCTGAAGCTGAGCCTCTGCGCCTTCCTGCGCGCGGCGACCGACTCGCCCATGGCCTCTTCGATACTCTGGCCCAGGACAAACTGGCGGCCCAGCAGCTGCACTGCGCGCAAGGTCGCCGCCACCACGGAGCGGGCGCCAAGCTGCGCCATGATGCCGCTTGGCTGGTCGCCCTCGGGCAACAGTTTCTTGGACATCGCTATGGCGGTGCTGGACAGGCGCGCCAGCACCCGGTGCGTGCGAGCGTCCAGCCCATCGACCGGCTTGGCAGCCGAGTCGAAATCAGCCCGCCCAAGCTGATCGGCCGTCAGAGCGATCGCCGTCTCGGCGTCCGGCACCCTTAGCAGCGCCTCGGCCAGTCGCATCAGCGCCAGCCCTTCGGCGCTGGAAATCGGATACTCCTTGAGCAGGCTCTCCAGGGCCCAGAACGGCGGCGGGTGGTCACGAACCGCCTGCACCCAGGGTTGAGCGACGGCAGCAGCGCGGCTCCAGTCGAGCCCGCCAAGCGTGGCGAGGCGCTGGGCGACAACTTCGGATTCGTCTCGGTAAGGCAGGGGCAGGCGCATGGATCGGCTCCGGCAGCACAGGTGAGAATACTATGCAAGTGAACAGCAGGACGCGCGACATGACAACCGCGAGACGGTGGAAAGCGTCTGGCTGGGACCCCGCCAGGCACTGCAACAGTACTGGCAACGCGACATCGAACTGGCGCCACCGCACCGGGCGCTTCGAGCCGGTCGGTGGCTTTGAAGCGCTTTTTGAATGAACGCGCCGGAACGCAGGTCTAGCCCGGAGCGTCGGACGGACAGAGATCCATCTCCAGCAGGCAACCGAACTCCTCGGCGAAATTGATCGAGACCCGGGCGTGAACCGCGCCCTGCCGATCCAGAAAACGGCGCCGCCCCCTGATCGCGAACACCCCTTCGTGCCAAACGTTGGGATGAATGTAGAGGCCCTGGTTGCCGTCAAACCAGAAGCAGACAAAGTCCGAAGGCTTGACGTCGTCACCCGGCTTGGCCAGCGGCACCAAAAACGGCCCGTTCTCCTGCGGGTAGAACAACTGGCCGCCGTCCGGGTGGTAATTGCAGTGCCAGAGCAACAGGCGCTGCGGGTCTCGCGCATGGTTCTCCCGCGCCAGCTCGGGTTGGGTCGCGTAACCAAGAACATAGTGACCGCCGACCGCCTCGTTCACGCCGTAGATGATGTCGCCGCGCCACTCGGCGCTGAAGATTCCCTCGGTGACGCCGCCCTCGTCGCCGCTGTCGCTGTCCACCGGCCGCCAGCCCTGGGCCGGCCAGCGCACGATCTCGATCGCCTGCGCCGACGGATCTTCGACCAGCAGGCCATAGCCCTGCAAGGCCTCTGGCGTGGCCCGAAGCAGCGGGATCCGCTGCCGGCGCAATCCGGGGCGCAACCCCGGGTTCATGTAATCAGGCGGAGTTTTCATGGCAGCGGGGCTCGGGACGGATTGAGACGGGGGTTCGGGACCGACGGGGGCAGATCGCCGGCGGCCCGTGCGCCAAAAATCGCCGTGCCCACCCTGACCATGGTGCTGCCCGCGGCAATGGCCGCTTCCAGATCGCCACTCATGCCAAGCGACAGGGTGTCCCACCGCTCTCCACCCGGAAGACGGGCCACTGCGATGGTGCGAAACAGCTCGGCCGCGCGCCGATGCAGCGCGAGTTGCTCGGCGGCATCAATCGTTGGCTCGGGAATGACCAGCAAGCCGCGCAGACAAAGCCGGGGCAGCAGCGCCACCTCCCGCGCAAGCGCCAGCGCAGCGTCGGGTGCCACCCCTGACTTGCTCGCGCCAGCGTCAATATTCACCTGGATGCAGACCTGCAGCGGACGCTGCTCCGGCCTGCGCTGCTCGCTCAGGCGCGCCGCAATCCGGAGCCGGTCGATCGTCTGGACCCAATCAAAATGCGCGGCGACCAGCCGCGTCTTGTTGCTCTGGAGCGGGCCGATGCAATGCCACTCGATGTTCAGATCCTGCAGGGACGCCATTTTCGCGACCGCCTCCTGCACGTAGTTCTCGCCAAAGGCAAGCTGGCCTGCGCGCGCCGCCTGCCGCACCAGGTCGGCCCCGAAGGTCTTGGAAACGACCAGCAGGCGGACCGCTCCGGCCGGGCACGCGGCCAGACGGCAAGCGGTTGCAATGCGTTGGCGCACGGTCTGGAGTCCGGCTTCAATCGTAGTCATAATCCATTCGAAGCGTAACAAAGAAACGAGGGACTCGTGGATATCACCCAGCTTCTCGCCTTCAGTGTCAAGAACAAGGCCTCGGACCTGCACCTGTCGGCCGGCGTCCCGCCGATGATCCGCGTGCACGGCGACGTGCGCCGCCTCAACGTCGACGCCCTCGATCACAAGCAAGTGTTTGCGATGGCGTACGACATCATGAACGACACCCAGCGCAAGCACTACGAGGAGTTTCTCGAAGTCGATTTCTCGTTTGAAATCGAGGGGCTGGCGCGTTTCAGGGTCAATGCCTTCAACCAGAACCGGGGCGCTGGCGCGGTCTTTCGCACCATCCCGTCCAAGATCCTGTCGCTTGAGCAACTCAATGCGCCGAAGATCCTCGGCGAACTCGCGCTCAAGCCGCGCGGCATGGTGCTGGTGACCGGGCCCACCGGATCGGGCAAGTCCACCACGCTGGCGGCGATGGTGAACCACCTGAATGAGACCGAGTACGGTCACGTGCTGACGGTGGAGGACCCGATCGAGTTCGTCCACGAGTCGAAGAAATGCCTGATCAATCAGCGCGAGGTCGGTCCCCATACGCTGAGTTTTGCCAACGCGCTTCGCTCGGCCTTGCGCGAAGACCCGGACTGCATTCTGGTGGGCGAGATGCGCGACCTGGAAACCATTCGTTTGGCGATGACTGCGGCCGAAACCGGCCACCTGGTGTTCGGCACCCTGCACACCTCGAGCGCGGCCAAGACCATCGACCGGATCATTGACGTGTTCCCGGCCGACGAGAAGGAGATGGTCCGCTCCATGCTCTCGGAGTCGCTGCAAGCGGTCGTCTCGCAGACGCTGTGCAAGACCAAGGACGGGCAGGGCCGCGTCGCAGCGCATGAAATCATGCTTGGCACCTCGGCCATTCGAAACCTGATCCGTGAGGCCAAGGTGGCGCAGATGTATTCGACGATTCAGACCGGCAACAGCGTGGGCATGCAGACGCTGGATCAGAATCTGACCGAGCTGGTGAAGAAGAACGTGATCAGCGCCTCGGAGGCGCGCAGCAAGGCCAAGATGCCGGAGAACTTCCCCGGCGCTTGATCGAGCGAGCCTGCGGCGGGATTGTTGACGGTGCGACTTTGTGCCAGACTGTCAGCATCGACACGGCAAGCAGTGGCTGCCTGAGGCCGTGTCAGGCGCCAGGCCGCTGCCGGCAACGCCATCAAAAAAGGGAATGAAACATGGAACGCGATCAGGCTAGCAAGTTCATCAATGACCTTCTGAAACTGATGCTAGGCCGCAACGCCAGCGACCTGTTCATCACGGCAGATTTTCCGCCGGCCATCAAGGTCGACGGCAAGATCACCAAGGTGTCGCCGCAGCCCCTGACCTCGGCGCACACGCTGACGCTGACGCGCGCCGTCATGAACGACAAGCAGGCGGCAGATTTCGAGCGAACCAAAGAGTGCAATTTTGCGATTTCGCCCGCGGGACTCGGCCGCTTTCGCGTCAACGCCTTCGTCCAGCAGGGCAGCATCGGCATGGTGATGCGTGTCATCCCGTCCAGCATCCCGACCATCGACCAGATGGGGCTGCCCCAGGTGCTGAAGGAAATCGCCATGACCAAGCGCGGCCTGTGCATTCTGGTCGGCGGCACCGGATCGGGTAAATCGACCACGCTGGCCGCGATGGTTGACTGGCGCAATGCCAACTCCTATGGCCACATCATCACGGTGGAAGACCCGATCGAGTTTGTCCATCCGCATCGCAACTGCATCATTACCCAACGCGAGATCGGAATTGACACGGAGAACTGGGAAGCTGCGCTGAAGAACACGCTGCGCCAGGCGCCGGACGTCATTCTGATGGGCGAGATCAGGGATCGCGAGACGATGGAGCATGCGGTGGCGTTTGCCGAAACGGGGCACCTCTGCATGGCCACGCTGCACGCCAACAGCGCCAATCAGGCGCTTGATCGGATCATCAACTTCTTCCCGGAAGAGCGCCGTTCCCAACTGTTGATGGACCTGTCACTGAACCTGCGTGGCCTGGTTTCGCAACGCTTGATCCCGAAGCAGGACGGCAAGGGGCGCGTCGCGGCGATAGAAGTCATGCTGAATACGCCTCTGATCTCGGACCTGATCTTCAAGGGCCAGGTGACCGGGATCAAGGAGATCATGAAGAAGAGCCGCAACCTGGGCATGCAGACCTTTGACCAGGCGCTGTTCGACCAGTACGAGGCCAACTTGATCACCTATGAACAGGCGCTGGCGAATGCCGACTCGACCAACGATCTGCGCCTGCAGATCCGGCTGACCAGTGAGCGAGCGAAGAATCAGGATACCCAGGCGCCCAAGGACAGCTTCACCATCGTCTGACGCTCGGCATCGGGCCGACCCGGGTGCCCCGATCAGCGCGGTCTGCAAGGCGTTTTCTGCCAGCACCGGGCACCACGCGGCACCACTGCGGCGCGCGCCCGGCAAC
>JBCKPH010000070.1:0-14291 GCA_038901755.1 Burkholderiaceae bacterium
CAACGCGATGCTCGACGCGCTTGAGCAGGCGCACGCCGAGCAACGCGAAGTGAATCGCCGCTTCCTGGGCATGCTCGATAGCGTCAACTTGCTGGCGGGCATGGCCGATACCGAGGGGTGGATCACTTACTGCAACGACTTTCTGCTGCGCCGCACCGGCTGGACGCGCGAGGAAGTCATTGGCCAGGACTTTTATGCCCTGTTGGCGCCGCATGAACCGGAGCAGAGGCGCGCGAGGTACGTCGAGCGAATGAAGAGCGAGGCAGAGGCCTGGCATGCAGAGAGCGAGATTGTCACGCGCACGGGTGAGCGGCGATGGATTCACTGGAACAGCACCAAGCTGCGCTCGGCTGCGGGAGAGGTCATCGGCACGGCGAGCATCGGCGAGGACATCACCGAGCGCCGGCAGGCCGGGGAACAGCAGCGCCTGCTGCTGCTGGAGGCGAACCGCTCGCGCGCCGCGCTGCTCAATCTGCTGGAAGACCAGCAAGGCGTCACCCGCACGCTGCGCAAGAGCGAAGCCCGCCTGGTGGCGGCGCAGAGGATGGCAAAAATCGGCACCTTTGAGATGCATCTCGACACTCATGCTTTGACCGCCTGGTCGGCCGAGACGTTCCGGATTATGGGACGCGATCCGGCGCTCGGACTGCCATCGTTTACTGAGTTCGTGGCAATCATTCATCCTGAGGACCGCAAGTCTTTCCAGGACAGTCGCGCTGTGGCGCTGGCCGAACGCCGCAGTCACGGATACGGTTACCGCGTGATCTGGACCGACGGCAGCGTGCGCTGGATTGAAGGTCAACGCGACATGAATTTCGACGAAGCTGGTCAACCGTTGGGCATGGTCGGCACCGCGCAGGACATCACCGAGCGCAAGGAGGCTGAACAGCTTCTGGCGGAGTCGCGCGAACATTTGCGTTCGCTCGCCGCGCGGCTGCAAACCGTGCGCGAGGAGCAGAGCGCGCACATCGCACGCGAGATTCACGACGTGCTCGGCCAGCAGCTCACCGCGCTCAAGCTCGACCTCGCCTGGCTCAAGCGCCGCGCGGCCGCGGTGAGCGAGGGCGCGCTGGCGAAGGCACTGACGGACAAGCTGCTCGCGGCCTCGCAATTGGTTGATGGCACGATCGAGAACGTGCAAAGAATCGCGAGCGATTTGCGCCCGGGCCTGCTCGACCAGCTCGGCCTCGCTGCGGCGCTCGAACACGAGGCGCGCAACTTCGCCGAGCGTGCCGGCCTGCGCTGCGCCTGCGAGCTCAGCGCCGAAGCGCTGGACCTGGATGACAGCGCAGCCACCGGCGTTTTTCGCATCTTTCAGGAAACGCTTACCAACGTCGCCCGGCACGCGCAGGCCAGCGAGGTGCGGGTGCGCCTCAGCCGCGACACCGCCGGCCTGGTGCTTGAAGTGCGCGACAACGGCCGCGGCATTGCCGAGGGGCAGGCGGTTGGCGCAAAATCCCTCGGCCTGCTTGGCATGAGCGAGCGGGCGCGCCTGCTCGGCGGCCGGCTCGACATCAAGGGCGTGCCCGGAGCCGGAACCACAGTCACGCTAACCTTGCCCATACCGCCGCCATGAAATTTCTCATCGTCGATGATCACGTCGTTGTCCGCGCCGGCCTGCGGCAAATTCTGGAGGATGAGTTCCCGAGCGCGAGCTTCGGCGAGGCGGGTTCGGCTGCCGCGGCGCGGGCGCTGGTGCTCCGGGAGCCTTGGGATCTGGTGCTGCTTGACATCTCGATGCCGGGGCGCAGCGGGCTCGAAGCGCTGGGCGATCTGCGCCAGACGCGGCCGCGGCTGCCCGTGCTTGTGCTCAGCATGTATCCGGAGGCCGAGTTCGCGCTGCGCGCGCTGAAGGCCGGCGCGTCCGGCTACCTGACCAAGCAGAGCGCTGCCGAGGAGCTGATTGGCGCTGTCCGCAAGGCGCTCGCCGGTGGCCGCTACATCACCGCCGCGTTGGCCGAAAAACTCGCCGCCGACGTCGCGGGCGACGCCGGATCGAGCCTGCCGCACGAAAGCCTGTCTGATCGTGAACTGCAGACGCTTCAGCTACTGGCCGCCGGCAAGGCCGTGAAGGAAATCGCCGCCGAGCTTTCGCTGAGCGCGAAAACCGTCAGCACCTACCGCGCCCGCGTCCTCGAAAAACTCGGGCTGCGCAGCACGGTCGAACTGGCGCGCTACGCGCTGCGGCACGGGTTGGTGAAGTGAAGTTTCGTTGTCGCGCCTTGTAGGCCCTCACCCCAGCCCTCTCCCGCAAGCGGGAGAGGGGGAAAGATGGGAGCAGGCGTCAGACTCAACTCCCTCTCCACCGCGCACGGGGGAGAGGGCAGGGGTGAGGGGGAGGTGAGGGGCGTTAGGCGACGGCTGCACCTTCTGGAATCGGCGCCCACATATAATCACTTTGTAATTACATTGAGAAGCGGCCATGCAAGCTCAAATTATCCAGATTGGCAACTCGCTCGGGGTGCGACTGCCCAAAGTCGTGTTGACGACGCTGCGGCTCGCTCGCGCGTCGACGCTCAGCGTGGAAACACGTGGCGGCAGCATCGTCTTGAGGCCGGTCAAGAAGCCCAGGGCGCACTGGGCGTCAGCGTTTGCCGCCAGCCCGGACGCAGCGCCAGAGAATCTGTGGGGCGAGCTGCCGGTGGACGAAGTGTGGGGTGCCTGAGCATGGCCAGGCCGGTGCTGCCAATGCAAGGTGACGTCTGGTGGGTCAACCTCGATCCCACGGTGGGCAATGAGATCAACAAGAAGCGTCCCTGCCTGATCGTCTCGCCAGACGACATGAACGCCCACTTGGGAACGGTGATTGCGGCACCGATGACCAGCAGTTTCAAGCCCTGGCCGACCCGCGTGTCGGTGAACCTGCAACGCAGGAAGAGCTCGATTGCGCTGGATCAAATCCGCGCGATTGACCGTGCGCGGCTCATCAAGAGAATCGCGCGCATCGATGCCGAGCCTGCGTTGGAGGTATTGCGCGAAATGTTTGCCGCCGCGTGACTGATTGAGCGGCTGGCCCTGACGCCAGCCCTCACCCCAACCCTCTCCCGCAAGCGGGAGAGGGGGAAAGAGAGAGAGGGTGGAAGAGGGCGGCGGCGGACCCATTCAACCCCCTCACCCCCGCCCCCGGGGGAGAGGGCAGGGGTGAGGGGGAAAGAGGTGAGGGTCATCCGGCGAGCTTCACGCCTGCTTTCGCTAACACCGCTTTCAGCGGGCCATCGGCGCAGGCGACGGGCATTTTCAGTTCGAGCGCGAGGGCAAGGTAGTTTGCGTCGTAGGAGGACAGGTCAAATTTGCGCGCGAGCACCAGCAACTCGACCAGCGGCATCGTGGCCTCATGAATGACCGGTTGCAGGCGATCCAGAATATCGATCGCGGCGTCGGCAGCATCGGGGGTCATGGCGCGGCGGCGTTCCAGGGAGCGCAGCGCATTCGCCACTTCCAGGCGCCACAGCGCCGGAACGTGATAGGGCTCGCGGCGTGCGCGAAGCCTGATGCCCAGGCTGTACGCTGTTGCCTGCCTGGCGACGACCCAGCCTAGCGCGACCGATGCGTCAAGAACAAACGCCATCAGCGCCGGTCTTCCTCGATCAGGGTGCGGATGTTGATCCGGCCCTTGACCTTGACGCTGGTGCGGAATGCCTCGGCCTCGTCCAGCACCGCCGAGCGGTCCCACTCGGGCGCCCCGGCTGGAACGATCTTGGCCACCACGCGCCCGCGCTTGGTGATCACGGTCGAGCGACCCGATTCCGCGCGTTCAACCAGCGCCGAGAAACGCGCTTTGGCATCGTACACACTCACCCTTTCCATTTCCGTCTCCTGACTAGTCAGAACGACATTGAGTGTACAGGAGCTTGCTGAAGAACGCCCGTCGGCCCAACCCTCCCTTGTAGGCCAAAACCTACACGCGCCGCGCCGACGTCCTACGCCACGTCGCGACATTGACCAACCATCCGTTTTCGCCGTCGCGACGCATAGTTGGCGCATGAAAAATCTGTCCGCCCCCTCGCCCCGCCCGCTTTCGGTGTTCCTCGTCGATGACTCCGCGCTGGTGCGCGAAAAATTGTCGGCGTTGCTCGCCTTGCAGCCGCAGATCGAGATCAGCGGCGAAGCCGAAGACGTTCCGCAAGCCATCGCCGCGATTGCGGCGCTCCGGCCCGATGTGGTGATTCTCGATCTCAGCATACCCGGCGGTAGTGGTCTCGATGTGCTGCGCGCGGTGAAGGCGAGCGCGCCCGCCACGGTGGCGATCATCATGACCATGCATCCCTACCGCGAACTGGGCGCGCGCAGCCTGGAGGCCGGCGCGGATTTCTACTTTGAAAAGGGCGTTGAGTTCGAGCGGCTGTCCGCCGTGCTCGCGGTGCTGAGCCGATTCGGCCAGCCCGACACTTCCGCATCAGCGACAGCGGCGGAGCCTGGCGCTGCGCCCGCCGACGCTCCTGCAACGGCACTTAGCACGCAGCCGGTGAACCCGCAGTGGTCTGGCGAAGAATTGTTCCGGCGCATGATGGACAGCAGCCGCGACTGCATCAAGGTCCTGGACCTTGAGGGCCGGCTGTTGTGGATGAACGAAGGCGGCATGCGTACGATGGAAATCGACGACTTCCAAACCTGCCAGAACATGTTCTGGTCGGAATTCTGGCAGGGGAAAAGCCGGGGCGCCGCTCTCACAGCCGTCGCCGCAGCACGCGCGCATGGAACGGGCGCCTTCACCGGCTCCTGCCCCACTGCGAAAGGCACGCTGAAATGGTGGGATGTTGTGGTCACGCCGATGCTCGACACCGCCGGTCAACCCGAAAACCTCCTGGTCATCACCCGCGATATCACGGCACGCGAGCAGGGCAGGGCGATCCGATTGCGACTAGAGCACGTGTTTCAAAACGCCGGCTGGGGCATGGTCATCGCCGAAGGCGAGTCGCAGGTGCTGACGACGGTCAATCCCGCCTTCGCCACCATGCATGGCTACACGGTCGAGGAAATGACCGGGATGAACCAGTCCGACATGTTCGCGCCGGAGAGTCGTGAGGACGTGCCGGCGTTGGCCCGCACCCTGCGGGAAAAGGGGCACAATGTCCATGTGGCCGTCCATCAGCGCAAGGACGGCTCGCGTTTTCCCTGCCTGACGAATGCAACCGCATTCAAGGACGAGACGGGGCAGGTGCTGTTCCGCGCGGCGACGTTCGAGGACATCAGCGAGCGCAAGCGCGTCGAGCTGAAACTGGCGGCGAGCGAAAGCCACCTGCGTGCCGTTATCGCCAACGAGCCGGCGTGCGTGAAGCTGCTGGCCGCCGACGGCTCACTGCTGGAGATGAACCCGGCCGGCCTGCGGATGATCGAGGCCGATTCGTTTGAACAGGTCGCGAACCACTGCCTCTATCCACTGGTGGTCGAGGAGCATCGCCAGGCGTTCATGGAACTGCATGAAAACGTCTTTACCGGCGGTTCCGGCACCCTTGAGTTCGAGCTCCTTGGACTCCAAGGCGGACGGCGCTGGTTCAAAACCCATGCCAGCCCGCTGCGTGACGCGTCCGGCAAAGTGGCCGCGCAGCTTGCCATCATGCACGACATCACCGAGCAGAGGCGCGCCGCCGACGCTCTGCGGAAGAGCGAGGAGCGCTATCGAACCATTATCGAAATCGGCGGGGTGGGCATCTGGGAGACCGATGAGAACGCCGCCATCATGTACTTCAATCGACGGATAGGCGAGATCTTCGGCTACGCGCCGGAGGATGCGATCGGCCGCTCCATCTACGACTTCATCTTCGAAGAGGACTTGCTGGCAGCGCGAGAGCGGAATCAACGGCTGCGCGAAAGCGTTCGCGAGCCGATCGAGATTCGCTACCGCCACAAGAACGGGCGCGAGATCTGGGGACTGGTGACGAGCACCCCGAAGTTCGATGCATCGGGCCGTTTCCTGGGTTCAATCGGGATGTTGTCCGACATCACCGAGCGCAAGCTCCAGGAAACCAAAATCGTACGCCTGAGCCGTGTTCACGCCATGATGAGCGGCATCAATTCGACCATCGTGCGGATGCGTGACCGCGAGGAACTGCTCAAGGGGGCGTGTCGCATCGCGGTGCAGCACGGCGGCTTTGGCATGGCCTGGATCAGCGAGCTCGACCCGCTGACGCTGGATGCGACACCGGTGGCCTGGTCCGGGGTCGAGGCCAAGGCGCACCTTGCCGAAATGAAGGTCAGCGCGCGCGCCGACCTGCCGCAGGGCCTGGGCGTCAGCTCGCGCGCCATGCGCGAGAAAAACCCGGTTTTCTGCAATGACATGGTGGCCGAACCCAATGTTGGCGGCGCCCGGCGCACCGAGGCGATCCGCCACGGCTACCGCTCGGTGATCGGCCTGCCGCTGTTTCTGGAAGGCAGGGTCTGGGGCACGCTGGCGCTGTATGCCGGCGAAGTGAACTTCTTCAACGACGATGAGGTGAAGCTGCTGGGCGAACTGGCCGACGATATCTCGTTCGCGCTGGAGCATCTTGGCAAGGAAGAAAAGATCAATTACCTGGCCTACTACGACGCGCTGACCGGGCTGGCGAACCGCGCCTTGCTGGTGGACCGCGCGAAACAACAGTTCCAGGCCGCCGGTCACAACGAAGGCAACGTGGCGCTGGTCATGATCGACCTGGAGCGGTTCCGGGCCATCAATGACACGCTGGGCCGCAAGAGGGCCGATAAACTGCTCAGACTGGTGGCCGAGCGCCTGCGTGACGCTGTGTTTGACCGCGACAGCGTGGCGCGTCTGCATGCTGATATTTTTGCCGCCTTGCTGCCCGCCGTCGCCGACGCCTCGCACGTTGCCCGCATCGTGGATGAAAAGATCATGGCTTGCCTGAGGCAGCCCTTCGTGATCGACGGGCAAGAGGTGCGGGTTCAGGCGAAAGCCGGGGTGGCGGTGTATCCCGGTGACGGGACGACTCCCGATGCATTGCTTGGCAACGCCGAGGCGGCGCTGCGCCACGCCAAGGGTTCAGCCGAGCACTATCTTTTCTACGCGCCCAAGATGAATACTGAGATGGCCGAGAAGCTCAAGCTGGAAAACAAGCTGCGCCAAGCGGTGGAGCGCGAAGAGTTTGTGCTGCACTACCAGCCCAAGCTGAACCTGCGCGAGCAGCGCGTGGCCGGGCTGGAGGCGTTGCTGCGCTGGAACGACCCCGAGCGCGGGCTGGTCCCGCCGGGCCTGTTCATCCCGCTGCTGGAAGAAACCGGGTTGATCGTCGAAGTCGGCGCCTGGGCCATGCGCCAGGCGGTGGCGCAACACGCGGCATGGCGCGCCGCGGGCATGTCGCCGCCGCGCATCGCGGTGAATCTGTCGCAGGTGCAATTGAAGAAAAGCGATTTCCTTGCCACGGTGCAGCAGGCGATTGCGCGCTCTGGCGAGGCCGGGCACGGGCTGGATCTGGAGATCACCGAGAGCATGATCATGGAAGACATCGAGGACAGCATTGCCAAGCTCAAGGCGGTGCGCGCGCTGGGCGTTGAAATCGCTCTGGACGATTTCGGCACTGGCTATTCGTCGCTGCAATACATCGCGCGGCTGCCGATCAGCGCCTTGAAGATCGACCGCTCATTTGTCACCGGCATGACCACCGACGCGAACGACATGACGATGGTCTCGACCATCATCTCGATGGCGCACAACCTGGGCCTGAAGGTGATCGCCGAAGGGGTGGAGACCGAGGAGCAGTCGAAGTTTCTGAGCCTGCTCAAGTGCGACGAGGTGCAGGGCCACCTGTTCAGCAAGCCGCTACCGGCGGCGCAGATCGAGGCGCTGCTGCGTGAAAAGCAGGCGCTGGCGGCTTCTTGACTCGCTCTCGCCCCCTCACCCCCGCCCTCTCCCCCGAGTACGGTGGAGAGGGAGTGAGAGGGAGTTGAGCAGGACCCATTCCCATTCCCATTCCCTCTCCCGCCTGCGCGAGAGGGTTGGGGTGAGGGTTGACCTCACGCCGCGGGCGGCAGCAGCGCCCAAAGGGGCACCGCCTCGATCCCGGGCGCGAGCCTGAATCGATGCTCGCCGGGATAGACGACATACAGCGAGTCGATCTTGAGGTCCTGCATCGCGATCCGCATCGAGCGCGTGACCTGCGGCGCATCCGAGCGCTTGAACTCGACGCCGATGCGGCGCGCGCCCTTGAGCAGCAGCAGATCGAGCTCGGCGCCCTGATGGGTGGCCCAGAAGTACGCCGCGTCGGGCTTGGTCAGGCGCAGCACCTGCTCCAGCGCGAAACCTTCCCAGCTTGCTCCGCTGCGCGGATGTGCCAGCAGTTCGGCCAGCGTCTTGACGTCCATCAGCGTGTGCAACAGCCCGGTATCGCGGAAGTAGATTTTCGGCGCCTTCACCTGCCGCTTGCCGAGATTTTCGTGCCAGGGCTGAAGCTGGCGCACCATCAGCGTCTGCGTCAGCGTGTCGAGGTAACGCCGCACCGTCGGCTCGGACACCCCGAGCGAGCGCGCCGGGTCGGCCACCGCCCAGATCTGCCCATGGCAGTGGGCCAGCATGCGCCAGAACCGCAGCATGGCTGGCGCCGCGACGTTGACGCCGAATTGTGGCAAGTCAACTTCAACATGGCTGGCGATGGCACTGCGTCGCCAAGCGCTGCTGTCTTCATCCGAAGCGGCGAGGTAGGAGCGTGGAAAGCCTCCGCGCAGCCAAAGCCTTGCCGCTGCCTTGGCGCTGTAGCTGCCGGCGGCGGCGCTAATTTCACGCAGATCGAATCCAGCCACTTCGAGCGTTTCGACCCGGCCCAGCAGAGATTCGCCGGCCTGGCGCAGCAAGGCCGGGGACGCGCTGCCCAGCAGCAGGTATTGCCCGGGCGCATCGGAACGGTCGATCAGCACGCGCAGCACGGGAAACAGCCCGGGCCGGCGCTGCACTTCGTCGATGACGACCAATCCCTCGAGATCGGCGAGCGTGTCCAGCGGCTGCTCCAGGCGCCGCGCGTCAAGCGGATTCTCGAGGTCGAAGTAGTTCGGCGAATTGCGCGGGAGGATGGCTTGCGCAAGCGTGGTCTTGCCGGACTGCCGCGGCCCGGTCAGCACGACAGCGCGCGAACGGGCGAGCGCCGTTTTCACGGCAAGTTCAAGGTCTTTACGGGGAAGCACGGTCGCAGTTTAACCAATATGTCCATGAAATACGAACATTGTATGTTTTGTTTTCATGGATATGTAAGAACCGGCCGATACCGAACACGGCAGGCGCTGGCGTCATCCTGACTCCCTCTCGCCCCCTCACCCCCGCCCTCTCCCCCGAGTACGGTGGAGAGGGAGTTGAGCAGGACCCACTCCCATTCCCACTCCCTGTCCCGCTTGCGCGAGAGGGTTGGGGTGAGCGCAAGGGTGTTTACTCCCTCGCCCGCTTGCGGGAGAGGGTTGGGGTGAGGGTCTTGGGCAACCCGGCGTCAGGGCGCCAGCCGCTCGCGCACCCAGGCGCCGGCCTCGAGCCGGTAGCGCAGCCGGTCATGCAGCCGGCTCTTGCGACCCTGCCAGAACTGCCAGCAGTCCGGCTTGAGCCGGTAGCCGCCCCAGTGCGGCGGGCGCGGCGGCTGCAGCAGAAATTTGGCCGCAAAGCGCGCCGCGCTGGCCAGCAGTTGCCCCCGGCTCTTAAGCACCTGGCTTTGCGGGCTGGCCCAGGCGCCGATGCGCGAATCGAGCGGGCGGCTCTGGAAATAGGCGTCGCTCTCCTCGGGGCTGACCTTCTGCACAATGCCCTCGATGCGCACCGCGCGCTCCAATTCGACCCAGTGAAACTGCAGGGCGGCGTAGGGGTTACCGGCGAGCTCCAGCCCCTTGCGGCTCTGGTAATTGGTGTACCAGACGATGCCGCGTTCGTCGTAGCCCTTGATCAGCACGACCCGGGTGCTGGGCCGCAGGTCGCTGCCGACGGTGGCCAGCGTCATCGAATTGGGCTCGGGCAGTTGCGCGGCGATCGCTTCGTCCAGCCACTGAGCGAACTGTTTCAGCGGGTCGGTATGCGAATGCTGCTCGTCCAGTTCGGCGCGCCCGTAACTCTTGCGCAACTGCGAGATGTCGTCCATGCGTCAAGTATAGGGACGCAGCAACTCGCGCAACGCCCGGTCCTCGATGCCGTGCTGGTGCAGGCATTGCAGCGTCTCGCGGGCGTACTCCAGCGTGGTCCCGTAGCGCCCGCTCGATTCGGCAAAGATCTTCCGATACCGCCGCTTGCTCAGCAGGCCGGTGAAATTGGCGCTCTGGCGCGACAGGGTGAAGGCGAGCGCGCGCACCGGCCCGCGCTCGGTCTGGCAATGCAGCCAGCGCGGGTCGTATACGCCGGTGACCATCTCGCGCAGCCACAGCGTCTCCAGCACGGAACGCGCCTGGGCACGTGGAACGCGAAAACTGACTCCGGCGCAACTGCCGCCAGAGAGCAAGGCAAAGACCAGGCCGGGGCGCTGCGGCGTGCCACGGTTCACCCGGCTCCACATCTGCAAGGCGCGGTGCCAGCCATGGACCCGGGACAGGCGCTTCTCGCCAAAATGAAAATCAGGGCGCCAGATCAGCGAGGCGTAGCCGAAGATCCACAGGTCCGACTTGCCGCCCCATTCATGCAGCGTCTGCTGCAACATCGGCGCCGGGTCGCGAAAGAACGGGACTTCGTACAGCGGGGGCGGGACGACCGGGCCTCCTTCCCCACCGTCCGAGTCGGTGCGCCAAGGCGGAGCACCTGCGGCTCCCTCTCCACCGCCCGCGGGGGAGAGGGTTGGGGAGAGGGGGCGACGCGTGGCCATGCTGAGCCATTGTGGCAGTAGGACAATGCGCGTAACTCGATGCAAGGTGTCTGACCATCATGAAACTCGACCCGACCGTCCATCAGGTGACGCAGCGCGTGCGCCAGCGCAGCCTTGCCACCCGCCAGGCCTACCTGAAAAGGCTTGACGCGGCAACGCGGCGCGGACCCGGCACCGACCGCATGGGCTGCGCCAACATCGCGCATGCCTTTGCCGGCATGCCGCAGGCCGACAAGTCAAGGGTGCTGCGGGTAGTGGCCGAGCGGCCGCCCAACATCGGCATCGTCAGCGCCTACAACGACATGCTGTCGGCGCACACGCCGCTGCAGAGCTACCCGGACATCATCAAGCAGGAGGCGCGCCGCCTGGGCGCGACGGCGCAGGTGGCCGGCGGCGTGCCGGCCATGTGCGACGGCGTGACCCAGGGCACCTCGGGCATGGAGCTCAGCCTGTTCAGCCGCGACGTGATCGCGATGACCACTGCGGTGGCGCTGTGTCACGATGTGTTCGACGCCGCACTGATGCTGGGCGTCTGCGACAAGATCGTTCCCGGTCTGCTGATCGGCGCGCTGCATTTTAGCCATCTGCCCACGGTGTTCGTTCCGGCCGGTCCGATGACCTCGGGCCTGTCCAATGAAGTCAAGGGCAAGATCCGCGAGCAGGCAGCGCAGGATCTGGTCGGGCGCGAAGAGTTGCAGCAGGCCGAGTCCAGCGCCTACCACTCGGCGGGGACCTGCACCTTCTACGGCACCGCCAACAGCAACCAGATGCTGCTCGAAGCCATGGGCCTGCATGTTCCGGGAACGGCGTTTGTCAACCCCGGCGCCGCGCTGCGCGAGGAACTCACGCGCGAGGCGGCGCGCACGGTGCTGGGTCGGCCCAGCGGCAATCTGGGAACGCTGCAGGACGCTGCCTTGCCGGCCACGCAGCCGGGAGTTGCGGCGTATTCCTGCCCGCCGATCGGCCGCCTGGTCGACGAGCGCAGCATCGTCAACGCGATGGTCGCGCTGCTGGCTACCGGCGGCTCCACCAATCACCTGATCCACTGGGTCGCGGTGGCGCGCGCCGCCGGCATCGCGATCGACTGGGACGACTTCGCCGCGCTGTCCGATGTGGTGCCGCTGCTGACCCGCGTCTACCCGAACGGCAGCGCCGACGTGAACCAGTTCCAGGCGGCGGGCGGGCCGGGATTGGTGATCCGCGAACTGCTGGACGCCGGCTTCATGCACGAGGACGTGCTGACCGTGCGGCCCGGCGGCCTGCGTGAATACACGCGTTTGCCGGCGGCCGGCGAGGAGGGCGTCAGCTCGGGAAGCGAGACAACCCAGCGGCTTGTCTGGCGCGACATCGGCGCCTCCGGCGACGAGTCCATCGTGCGCCCGGCGTCACGTCCGTTCAGTGATTCCAGCGGCGTGAAGCTGCTGCAGGGCAATCTGGGGCGCGCCGTCATCAAGGTGTCCTCGATTCCCGATGACCGCCATGTGATTGAAGCGCCGGCGCGTGTCTTCGACTCGCAGGAGGCCCTGCACGCCGCGTTCAAGGCGGGCGAACTAGAACGCGACGTCGTCTGCGTGGTGCGCTGGCAGGGACCGCAGGCCAATGGCATGCCCGAACTGCACAAGCTCACGCCACCGCTGGCCGTGTTGCAGGGCAGGGGCTACCGCGTTGCACTGGTAACCGACGGCCGCATGAGTGGCGCTTCGGGCAAGGTGCCCGCCGCGATTCATGTCTCGCCCGAAGCGGCTGCGGGTGGACCGCTGGCCAAGGTGCTCGACGGTGACCTGATCCGGGTCGATGCGCTGGCGGGTCGGCTCGACCTGCTGCTGCCGCCCGAAGCGTGGACTGCGCGGCCCTGTGCCACCATACCCGAGGGCTTGCGCAGCGCCAACGGCCAGGACCTGGGCCGCGAGCTGTTTGCCGCAATGCGGCGCAACGCCGGCAGCGCCGAGCAGGGAGCCATGACATGGCTGTAGCCTCGTCCCTGACCGCGCTGCAGGTGATGCAGGACGCGCCGGTGATTCCGGTGATCGTGCTGAACGACCTGGCCCATGCCGTGCCGCTGGCGCGCGCGCTGCTGGCCGGCGGCATCCGCATGCTCGAAGTCACCCTGCGCACGCCGGTGGCGCTGGCCTGCATCGAGCGAATAGCGCGCGAGCTGCCCGAGGCGGTGGTCGGCGCCGGCACGGTGCGCAGCGCGGCCGATGCCCGTGCCGCTGCTGCCGCGGGCGCGCGCTTTGCGGTCGGCCCCGGCTACACCTCTGCCGTGGGCCAGGCCTGCCGCGAGCTTGGCCTGCCGCTGCTGCCGGGCGTCGCCACCGGCAGCGAGATCATGCTGTGCCAGGAAGATGGCTGGACCGCGCTGAAGTTCTTCCCGGCCATGCAGGCCGGCGGCGTCGCCATGCTGAAAGCCTGGTGCGGACCCTTTGCCGAGGTGCTGTTTTGCCCCACCGGTGGCGTCACGCCGGACAACGCCCCGACCCTGCTGGCCCTGCCCAACGTGGCCTGCGTCGGCGGCTCCTGGCTGGCGCCGGCCGAGGCGCTGGCCAGTGGCGACTGGGCCCGCATTACCGAACTGGCGCGGGACGCCCGGCAACTGCGCGGGTGAGGCGGTATCGATGGAATCTCGTCATGCGATTGGATAAAAGCTGGACAGTCTAGACAGCCAAGGAGATCGACATGAAGAAGACCTGGCAATTGCAGGAAGCGAAGAAGCGGCTGAGCGAGGTGCTGCGAGAAGCCCGTGCTGATCCGCAAATCATTACCCTGCATCGCAAGCAGGAAGCCGTGGTGTTGAGCTATGCCGCCTACCAACGAATGACAGGGAAACGGTCGCGAAAAACGCCGCTCGACCTGCTCGAAGGTCTTCCGCCCGAGTTCGCCGACCTCGAACTGGAGCGTGGCCAGGACAGCGGCCGGCAGGTCGAGATATGAACCGGAATCGAGGATGAAATACCTGCTCAATACCTGCGTGCTATCGGAATTCGTCAAGAAAAGGCAGAGCGAGGAAGTCAGGCAATGGTTTTCGGTGAATTCGGAACACTGTTTCATCTGCGTCGTGAGCGTTGGCGAAATTCGGAAAAGGCAGCGCCAAACTGGACGACTCCAAGCGAGGCAAAGCCATCGAGACCTACTTGAAAATGGAGCTGATGCCATTTTTCGCCGGCAGGCTGCTCGGTGCCGATGTCGCCGTTTTCACAGCCTGGGGCGACCTGCTCGGGGCTGCCGAAAAGGCGGGCCGACCCCTGCCCGTAGTGGATGCCCTTATTGCGGCGCTTGCGCAGGTCAATGACATGACGGTCGTCACGCGCAATACCGCGGATTTCCTCGCCTACGGAGTCGACACGATCAACCCCTGGCAAGACTGACATTGAGGCCGTCAGCCGGCGTCTTGCGCGTGCACCGCGAAGATGTCGCGAAAGCGCCCGGCGCAGCGCTTGAAAGCGTCGAGCACCGCCGGATCGAAGTGCGCGGGCACCATCATGATCGGCGCGGCCTAGGTGCGCGCATCGGCCTTGAGGCGTTCGGCAACCTCGTAGCCGT
>JBCKPH010000071.1:0-14230 GCA_038901755.1 Burkholderiaceae bacterium
TTTTTCGCGTTGGATGGGTAAGGCCGGGTTGATCGACGGTGACTTGCGCCGGGCGGTTGACGAGATGGTGAGGGGACTCATCGACGCGGACCTCGGTGGGTACGTGGTCAAGAAACGCGTTGCGCTGGCCGGTCGCGGCAAGCGCGGTGGGGCAAGGACCATCGTCGCCACAAAACTGGCTGGTCGATGGTTTTTCCTGTTCGGCTTTGGCAAGAATGAGCGGGCCAATATCGACAAGGATGAGCTGAAGTTTTTCCAGGAGGTGGCCAAAGACCTTTTGGAGAGCAGCGATCGGCAGTTGCTGGCGGCAATTTCGATGAATGAGATAACAGAGGTGTTCGATGACAACAGTGAAGCGTAAGAGCCGCATATTGGATGAGATGCATGAAACCACGCTCGGTCTGCACAATGTCGGGCTGATCAGCAAGAGGCGCATGGCGGAATTTGATGCCTTGCGTAATCTCGATGTTAAAGACATGCCACCCAAGAAGATCAAGCTGCTTCGTGAGAAGGAGCACGTCAGTCAGGCAGTCTTCGCTGCCGTACTCAACACCAGCGTCTCCACCGTTCAGAAATGGGAGGTGGGTGACAAGCGGCCAAGCGGCCCGTCGTTGAAACTGCTGTCACTCATTGAACGCAGGGGGCTTGAAGCGGTGCTGTGATCACTCTTGGCAGCGTGGCTGCGCGATTTTTCAGGCGAGGACAGCTCAGAACGTATCCGCATCATCTCGGCGCGACGTGCAACAAAGCTGGAAAGGAAGGTGTATGAACAAGGTGCCTGAATCCATCCGCAAGGAACTTGCGGCCCTGGCTAGCAAGCCTGAGAGCGAAATTGACTTCTCCGACATTCCGGCTACGTCAAAACGAGACTGGACCGGCGCGGTGCGCGGGAAGTTCTATCGACCCGTCAAACAACAATTGACCGTGCGAGTTGACGCTGATGTGCTGGAATGGCTCAAGAGTCAAGGCAAGGGTTATCAAAGTCGCCTGAACGACATTCTGCGGGCGGCCATGCTCGATAAGTCTCGCCACATGTAGCAGGAACCGAAACGCGGCGCCCGTTTGCTGCGGATGCCAATCGAGTTTGACGTGGTTTGAATGCGGTCGGGCAAACGACTACTTAATCTTCTGCGTCAGCATCGGCGAGGCATCCGTGATGCGCTCGTCAAAGGGATGGACGACGCGGCCGTACAGGGCGATGATTCGCTCCACATAGTCCTTGGTTTCCGGGAACGGCGGGACGCCTTTGTAGCGATCGACGCGGCCCTCGCCGGCGTTGTAGGCGGCCAGCGCAAAGACGATGTTGCCGCGGTAGTAGGACAGCAGCCAGCGCAGGTAGGAGATGCCGCCACGCAGGTTTTGCGCCACGTCAAAGGCGTTGCGCACATTGAAGCGCTCGGCCGTGTCCGGGATCAACTGCATCAGCCCCATGGCAGCTTTCGGGGACTGGGCGTTGATCTGGAAATTCGATTCCACGGCAATCACGGCCAGAATCAGGCGGTGGTCCACGGCGTACCACTCGCCAAGGGTCTTGACCAGGGGAACGATCCAGCGCTTGTTCAGGGGCAGCGACGCAATGTAGCGGTCAATCGGCGGCGGGCCGGCGGCGACGACGTTGGTCGAGGGCTCTTCCATTGCCGGCTTGGGCGGCCGGGGCGGCGGCTTTTCCGGCAGCACCGCCTGCAACACGCAGGGCGGCAGATCGTTCGACGTCATCTGGATCGTGTCCAGCATCTTGTTCGCCTCGGAGTGCCCCTGCGAGGACGCCATCGAGAACAGCGACGCAGCCAATTTTCGGCTTTCCGGCACGCCTTTGCCGAAGGCGTACAGCATGCCAAGGCGGTACTGGCCCTCGATGCTGCCATGGCGCGAGGCTTCGCAGTACAGGCTCGCAGCCTGCCACTCATCGTCGTCGTCGTAACCGGATTCCAGCTTGTTGGCCTGCTCAAGCATGCGCCGTACTGCAGGCGGCTCCAGCGCAAGCACCGCCGGGGAAACGGCATTTGTCGCCGCGGTCGATGCAAAGGCTGGCCCCCCAAGCGCGCCAAGCGCGCCAAAAATCAGGGCCAAGGCCAACGACGAGCGCTCAAGCATTACTTGATTCCCGGCCCCGTTGCCCCGTCAAACCCAAGCGAGGCCAGCAGGGGGAGGTCTTCCTTCTTCTCGACGCCGAGCGCGACCACCGTGATGCCGATTGCGTGAGCCACCTTGCACAGCCCTCTGAGAAACTCCTGATTGCCGGTGTTTTCCGAGATTCCGCGGATGTAGCTTGGATGGACCTTGATGTAGTCCAGGCCAAGATCGGCCAGCTTGTCACTCTCGGCGAAGCGCTGGCCAAAATACTCAATGCCGACGCGGCAACCGAGCTGCTTGAGGTTGCGCGCCAGGTCGCGAAAGGCGTCAAACTGGCGGAAGACACCGTACTCGGGTACTTCAAACAACAGACGCTTGCAGACCTCGGGGTAGGCCTTGAGCAACTGCGTGAGTTCGTTGCGGAAGTGAAAGTCGGCGATGGTCTCGGCCGACAGATTGACCGCAATGTCACCGGTGCTGGTCCGCAGGTGTTCGATGGCCAGCTTCACCACGCGCAGGTCAATCGGTGCCGTGAGGTTGAGCTGGGCTGCCATTGGCATGAAGTCGCCCGCTGACAGGGGCGTACCCTGGGTGTCGACCCGCAGACGGATGACGCCTTCACGGTGCAGGGCGCTGGCACCGTCGCCGGTCACTACGGGGTAGAAGCTGAGCGCGAGACGTCCGCCGGCCACGGCCTCCGTCAGCAGCGTGCGCCAGCGTTCGGCGGGTACTGCCGCGGCCTTGGCCCTGTCGTCCTCGACGGCGTGCCAACTGTTGGGGCCCTTGCTGGCGGCCTGCGCCAGGGCCTCATCGGCGGCGGCGAGAAGTTCGCCCAGGCTATGGTCGCGCCGGTAACGCACTGCGCCGATGTGAAACAGGTCTGGAACCTTGTCGCTCCATTTGGGCAGCAGGTTATTGGTTAATCTCTCGTGAATATCCAGCGCGGCGGCCTCGGCGGTGTCGAACGTCGGGCAGACGATGGCGAACTCGGCGCCCTTGACACGTCCGGCGCGTTGACCGATGCGCTCGTTGCCGCTGGCGTACAGCTCGGCTCCGACTTCCTTGAGCAGTGCATCGGCTTGCTGCCGACCTAGGCGGATGTTTAACTCATTCAGGTCAAGCAGGCGCACCATGACCAGACTACCGGTTGAGCCGAACTGTTCGCCTTGCAGCACCTCGCGCAGGTGGGCAAGGAAGTATTCCCGGCTGGATAGCCCGGTCACCGAGTCGCGATTCACTTTTTGTCGCAGGGCTTCGAGCCGGGCCGCCTCCTCGTTAAACATGGTCTTGAGTCGCCCGACCATTTCGTTCATGGCACGGGCCACGCTTTTGAGTTCGGGTGTTTTCGGCTCTTTGATGGTGAGGAAGCGCCGTTCCGAAATGGCTTCGGCCTGTGCCACAACGTCGCCCAGCGGTCGGGTGATGAAGCGAATCGCCAGCGTCCCGGCCAGCCCGGTGACCAGGCCGCCGCCGACAAACCACAGCAGCAGTTCAATGGTTCCCTCCCAAAGGGCCTTGTAGACATACTGGTCATGGCTGGCAAGAAGGATTGAACCGTACTGCTTCCAGCCGTCCTGAATCAGTGCCCGGCCCGGCTCGGCGTGGATCGGGATAAGTCGGGCAAACCAAAGGGGAGCGCCCTCCAGTTGGCCGGAGAAAACGCGCTCGACGATCAGCGTATTGGTTGGTGACAAGACACGAATGAAGCGGTAGTGCCCGGCGTCGAACTGGGCCGCGACCTGCAGTTCAACAGTCACCGGGTCCTTGGCCATTTGCGACAGCGACAGGGCAAGCGACGTGGCGTTGTCGATGTTCTTCACCTGCAGTTGCTGCTCGAGGTAATGGCGCGCCGACAGCACGCTGACGACAAGGCTGCCGCCGAACGCCATGGTCATGACCAGGGCGATGGCAATCCATAACTGCTTGACTAAGGACATGGTGTCTGTCTCCGGTGTTTAGGGATGCAGAGCATCCCTAGAGGACGCCTTCCTGGCGCATCCGTTCCAAAACGTCGCGCCAACGCGACAGTCTGGTGGTGGGGTCTGAAGTCGAACCGGCGGCTCCGGCGACCCATAGCGCTTCGCTGTTGAAGCTGAAGACGGGCTGCAGGTCGGTCCTGTTGGAGGCCGGGCGCACCGAGCCGATGAGGTTATCCAGAATGACCGGTTCGCCGCTGGGTTCGGCGTAGTAGCCCAGGACCATGTGAGCTATGCTGGTCGTGCCTGTCGCGCCGCCAATTTGCGCGCGAACGTAGATCAAGCGCAGTTTTTCGTTGGGAATTCCCAACATTCGAAGCGTGATGTATTTGGAGATGGCGAAGTCCTCACAGTCGCCCGCTTCCCGACCCATGAACTCCAATGGGGTGGCCCAGTAGTCGAGCACTTTCCAGAGGATGATGTCGTCCTCGAACAGGATGCGCCGATTGAAGAAGGTATTGACCTGCGTGACAAGGTCCATCTCCGGCTGGCCGCGTTGGTCATTCATCATCTTGCGCCAGGCGCCGATCGTATTGGCGGCGCGTTGGCCATAGCGTTCGAGTGCCAGAGCCTGGGTCCGATCCAGGTCCGGCGCGGCCATGGACCAGCCGATGATCAGCAACGTCGCGACGCCCCCCAGCATGAGCAGGCGACGACCCAGCGCCGGCAGTTTGCTGAGTAAAGGGTGTGGTTCTGGTCGCATTTTTGACGGCGTTTGGAAGCCTATTGTGCTGGCTTTGAGGTAAAGTGACGGGGTGCTATGAAAGCAGTAGTGGTGATTTGCCGGGGGAGGCGTTGCTGTTTGTGTTTGGCGACGTGAACAAATTCGCGGTTTCCCAGGCACGCCTTCCTGGGCTTGGAACGCTGGCCTTTCCTTCGAAATAGTACCATTGGCCTAAAGAGGAAGCATCAAATGAAAACCAAATTGACCTTGGTGGCTGCGGCCATTTTTTCCGTCTTTAGCGTCACCGCGCAGCCGCTGCCGGATGCACTCAAGGATGCAGCGCGCAAGGCCGTCGTCGGCAATCCGGAAGTGCAAGCGCGCTGGCATGCGTTTCTGGCCTCCAAGGAGGAGCAGGAATCGGTGCGCGGCGGCTTCTTCCCGAAGATTGACCTAAGCAGCAGCATAGGCTGGGAGCGTCAGGATCGCCCGGGTACGTCAACGGGGACCTTTAACCGCACCAATGCCACGTTGACATTGAACCAGATGCTGTTCGACGGATTTTTCACAAAGAGCGAAGTCAGTCGCTTGGGCTTTGCCAAGCTGGTGCGCTACTACGAGCTGCTTGACGCAAGCGAGAACGCCGCCCTGGAAGCGACGCGGGCCTACATTGACGTGGTTCGTGGCCGTGAATTGGTCGAGCTGGCCAAGATCAACTATGTGGAACATCGTCAGACCCAGGAGCAATTGGGCAAACGAGCCGAGGCCGGCGTCAGCCGCCGCGTCGATCTGGAACAAGCCACCGGGCGCCTGGCGCTGGCTGAGTCCAATCTTCTGACGGAGATGAACAATCTGCACGACGTCAGCTCGCGTTACCTCAGGATCATCGGTGAGACGCCACCTGAGAAGACGCCAGCGCCGGCCGACAAACTGACAGCGGCGGTCATTCCCGCCACCGTGACCGAGGCTCTGGTTCAGGCCTTCGCGGCGAACCCGGCGCTGAATGCAGCCATCGAGAATGTGCGCGCCGGGGAGGCCCTGGTTAACACGCGCAAGGCGCCCCACATGCCCAGGTTGGACTTCAAGGTGTTGCAGTCGGTGGACCGCAATCTTGATGGTGTGCGTGGCCGGTCCTCGGATTCGATCGTGCAGCTTGTTCTCAACTACAACCTGTTCCGTGGCGGATCGGACAACGCGCGCTTGTTTCAGGCCGTTGAAAGCCTGAACCAGGCCAAGGACCTGAAGGAGAAGGCCTGCCGCGACCTGCGACAGACGCTGTCGATTGCCTACAACGACGTTCAGCGGCTGAAGGACCAGTTGGAGTTTCTGAACCAGCACGCCCTGTCCACCGAAAAGGCGCGCGAAGCCTATCGGCAGCAGTTTGACATTGGCCAGCGCACCTTGCTCGACCTTTTGGACACGCAAAACGAGTACTACGAGGCGGCCCGCGCCTACACCAATGCCCGCTTTAACCGAATCACCGCGCAGGCTCGCACGCTGAACGGCATGGGAGGGCTGATGGCGGCGATGGAAGTGTCGAGACCCGATCTGCCGACGCCGCAGTCGTTAGGCCAGGACCGCACAACCATAGATCCGGCCGAGGTATGTGGCCCGATCGCCCCGGTGGTGACTCCTTTCGACAAGGAAAAGGCAGTGGCAGACGCGCCAAAACGCTGATCGATAAGAACTCGGTCCTTGGAGGTCCCAATGAACATTTCACGTATTTCCCTCTCCTCTACTTTCGGCTTGCTGCTTGCACTGGTCCTGAACGGACAGGCGCTTGCGCAGGACGCAGGTCAAATCACCAACATCCATGGCGACGTTCGAATCGAGCGCGGCCAGGAAACATTGAAGGCGCGGTTGAACGGCAAGGTGCAGGGGCTGGACCGGATCGTGACCGGCAAGAATTCTAACGTTGGCATCCTGATGAATGACAAGACCCGACTGGCCCTTGACGAGAAAAGCTCGGTGCTGATCGCCAGATATTCCTTTAATCCGACCACCAATGACGGCAGCATGTTGCTGAAAATTTTCAAAGGCACCATGGGCGCAATCACGGGACTGTTGGGCAGCAAGTCTTCCAACCTGTTGGAGGTCGCCACACCGACCACGACGGCGGGAATCCGCGGCACTCAGTTTGTCGTCGAGGTTAAGCAAGATGACTAAAAAGCGTTTCCCCCGCTCGGCCCTGGCCCTGTCGATTGCGGCAGTGTTGGCGGGATGCGCCGCGCCGGATCAGTGGCGCACGATGATGCAGCCCGACGAAGACCTGTCCAGACTGGACAACAAGGGAAGTTTCTTTGAAACCGTGACGGATCCGATCAAAGCGCAGGAGCGCATCACACTGCTGCCGCAAACCGAGGGCCGTCCAAGTTCGATCGTGATCAAGGGCGGAGCAACCGGCCAGACGACCGACGTTGTGTTGTCCGAGCCCTACGCGGAAGCCTCGGTTTTGCCCGACTCGATCAAACAAGCCCCGGTCAGGCCACAGGCCGTCACCAATCGGTACATTGACGTTCTGACCGCCTTGCCGGTGACAAGCTTCCAGGATGTGGTGAGAAAAACGGTGCTCGGAAATCCTGAGGTTCAGGCGCGCTGGCACGACATGAAGCTGAGCAAATACCGCAGGAACGAGGTTCTTGGACGGTTTTTTCCCTCCATTGACTTTTTCTGGAGCATCAGCAAGGAGGAATACCGGCGGCCCGGCGGCGCATCCCTCAGTCTTGCTGGAAATGGCAAGAGTTTGGCCGTCACGCATAACCTTTTCAACGGTTTTGCCGACATCAACGACACGCGCCAGTTCGACTTCGAGCTGCGCTCGCGCTACTTCAGTCTGCTTGATATTTCTGAAGAAGCGGCTTATGAGGCGGCGCGCGCCCATCTCGATGTGCTGCGATACACCAAGCTGGTTGAGCTGGCGAAGGAGAATCTGGAAGGGCATATCGAGGTCTACAACCAGATCGCCGAACGCACCCGGGCTGGAGTGGACCGTGCCATTGACCTGGAGCTGGCGGCGGGTCGCGTTGCACTGTCCAAATCCAACGTCGCAACCGAAGAGGCCAACCTGCACGACGTCAGCGCCCGCTATGTGCGTATCGTTGGCGTCCAACCGGTCAAGGTCACCGATTCGCTGCCCAAGTCCTTGATGCAGAAGATTCCGAAAACGCTTTTTGAAGGTACCAAGTACGCCACCGAGAAAGCACCGATCATCCTTGCCGCGGTGGAGTCGGTGCGGGTGGCGCAAATGCAGAAAGCGTCGCAGCGCGCGGCTTTTCTGCCGAAGGTTGATGTTCGCGTGGTCTATCCGGACGGTTCAAGCCACGCCGGAAAGAGCGGGAATTTTGCCGATCCGGTGGGTTCCGCGACCATGACATGGAATCTCTACAACGGCGGATCGGACGTTGCTCGCACCGCCTGGGCCGAGCAGTTGGTTCATGTCGCGCGATTCCAGCACGAGCAGCGCTGCCGGGAAGTGCGGGAGAACTATGAGGTTGCCTTTAACAAGTACCAGAAGCTGTCTGAGCAATTGACCTACCTCGATCAGGCTCAGCTTTCGGCAGAGAAAGCTGAGGGCGCCTACCGCCAGCAGTTCACCATCGGTCAGCGCACGTTGCTGGATCTGCTTGATTCCAAGAACGAGCTATTCGAATCACGGCGCAATTACATTAATGCCGAATACGGCCTGCAGGACGCGAGCGCCCGGGTGCACCAGGTGCCCGGGACCCTGCTTGCGGCGTTGGGCATGACAACCTTGGCGGTCGAGGAGCCACAGACCGCGTCCTTCAAGGAGGAGGCCGGTGTCGCGCCGGATTGTGCGGTGACGCAACTGGCCGCTGCGGCCTTCGACAAAGAGGCTTTCTTCCGCAATGAGATGAGCAAGCGGCCGCCGCCACCGGTTATCGTCGCTCAGACTCCTGCAGCGGCGCCAGCGCCGGCGCCGGCCCCCGCGCCAGCCCCAGCCCCGGTCATGAAGATCACGCTTTCGGCCGACGCCTATTTCGACTTTGACAAGGCGGTCCTGAAGCCCGCTGGCAGGGCACGCCTGGATGATTTCAGCAAACAGCTTGCGGGTCGCAATCACGATACCTTGATCACGGTCGGTTATACCGACTCGATTGGATCGGATGCCTACAACGACCGACTTTCGCTGCGGCGCGCAACCGTGGTAAAGAACTACCTGGTGAGTGTGGGTATCGCCGCGGACCGGATCAAGGTGGAAGGCCGCGGAGAACGTGAGCCCGTTGCCAGCAATGCCACGGCCGAAGGCAGAGCGAAGAATCGCCGGGTGGAGATCACGGTAACCGCTCCGGCCAAGTAACGCGGCGGGGATTGACCCGGTTCGTTTGAGGCCGGGTCAAGGTGACGGGCCCCGACCCCGGCACTGGTTCTACAGTTAGAGCTGCTTGGTTCCCCACCTGACTCGTTTGGCCGCTTCGCCATGCGGGAAGGCCCGTCGCTTGCCATTGTAGGTGAACCGAAGCGGGGCGTAACCCGCACCGGCCCTCTAGAATCCCCCGATGTCCTATCTGGTGTTGGCGCGCAAGTATCGGCCGGGAAATTTCTCGGAGATGGTCGGCCAGGACCATGTTGTCACCGCTCTTTCCAATGCGCTGACCCGGCAACGCCTGCATCACGCCTACCTGTTTACCGGCACCCGTGGCGTTGGCAAGACCACCGTATCCAGAATCCTGGCGAAGTCGCTGAACTGCCTTGGCCCTGACGGCTCCGGCGGCATCACGGCGTCGCCCTGCGGCGTTTGCCGGGCGTGCCGCGACATCGATGAAGGACGATTCGCGGATTACACCGAGTTGGATGCGGCATCGAACCGCGGTGTCGATGAGATTCAGACTCTGCTCGAGCAGAGCGCCTACAAGCCGGTTCAGGGTCGCTTCAAGGTCTTCATGATCGACGAGGTTCACATGTTGAGCAACCATGCGTTCAACGCGATGCTCAAGACCCTGGAGGAACCGCCGGCTTACCTCAAGTTCGTGCTGGCCACGACCGATCCGCAAAAGGTCCCGGCGACGGTCCTGTCACGTTGCCTGCAATTTAGCCTGAGACCGATCGCTCCGGAAACGGTCTGCGCCTACCTGGAGATGGTGCTGCAAAAGGAGCAGGTCAGGGCGGACGCCCCTGCGCTTCGGCTGCTGGCGCGCGCGGCGCGGGGTTCGATGCGCGATGCGCTGTCGCTGGCCGACCAGGCCATTGGTTTTGGCAACGGCGTCATTGAAGAGATGAGTGTGCGCCAGATGCTGGGCAGCGCCGACACCGCGCTGGTGTTTGATTTGATTCGCTCGCTCTCCGCAGGGGACGGTAGGCGCATATTGGAAGCCGTTGATTCGCTGCGGCGCGAGGGACGAAGCGCCAGCGCCACGCTCGAGGAATTGGCTCTGATACTGCAGCGGATGGCGATATGGCAGGCCGTGGGTCCGGCAAGCGTGGCAACGAGCGATGAGCCGGACGATGCCGTCATTGGCGAACTGGCGGCGCGCCTGCCAGCGGACGAAACCCAGCTCCTGTACAGCATTTGTCTGCATGGGCGTGCCGAGTTGGGTCTGGCGCCCGACGAGTACGCGGCGCTTGCCATGATTCTTCTGCGCCTGCTCGCCTTCAAGCCTGCGCCGGCAGCGCAGGAACGGCCGACGCCCGGCGCACCGGCGCCAAGCATTGCAAACGCCTCGGCGCCAAGCAGCGCGCGGCCGGAAGCACGCGAGGTTATTCAATTGAGGGTGCGCAGCCCTGCCGACCGGGGTCGGGAACCTGCCGCACCGGGTCTGGCTGCCAAGGAGCAGCCGGACTTGATTGCGGTTCCCGTGCTGGTAACGCATGAGGGTGGTGAACGAACCGAAGTGCGACGGCCGTCGGCGGGCGGGTCCAGCGCGTCGCCAGCCTCACCGGAAGAGGCGATCGAAGGCGATTTCTGGCATGCAACGGTGCAAGACTTGATTGAGCGTGAACTGGTGAGCGCCTTGACCCGGGAACTCGCGCTGGGCGCACAGTTGGTTGCACGCGATCAAGGCCATTGGATGCTCAGGGTTGAACGGGAGTCACTGAATCAACCCGTGAGCCGGGAGCGCCTCAGGACTGCCCTGCGCGAGCTCGGCCACGAGGTTGCCTTGAGCGTCGAGGTTGGATCGGTCCGGGACAGTCCGGGCCGCAGGAACGCACAGGTGGCGTCGGAACGCTTGCAGGCGGCGCAGGCCGAGATTCTGGGCGACCCTTTCGTGCAGGAAATGATGCGCGATTTCGGCGCGAAAATCGTTCCCGGAAGTATCCAGTCGGTCGAGGGAAACTCTGCCTAACTCTGGCCCACTCGAACCCAAAGGAAATTTGATGTTCAACAAAGGACAACTTGCCGGCCTCATGAAGCAGGCGCAGGCCATGCAGGACAACCTGAAAAAGGCGCAGGACGAATTGGCCGGTATCGAGGTGAGCGCCGAATCAGGAGGCGGGCTGGTCAAGGTGACGATGACCTGCAAGCACGACGTCAAGCGAGTCAGCATCGATCCCAGTCTGATGGGTGACGACAGGGAGATGCTCGAAGACCTGGTCGCCGCCGCGTTCAACGCGGCGCTGCGGCGCGCTGAAGCAACGTCAGAAGAGAAATTGGGCAAGATCACGGCCGGTATGCCCGGTCTTCCCGGCGGCATGAAATTGCCGTTCTGATCCCTGTGCCAGAGTCCCGGGCCCTTTCCGCTCTTGAGCAGGCGCTGCGCTGCCTGCCGGGGGTCGGGGCGAAGTCGGCATCGCGCATGGCATTCCACCTGCTGCAGCGCGATCGCCACGGAGCCGTGGCCTTGTCCGAGGCGCTGCAGCGGGCCGTGGCCAATGTGCGCCACTGTGCCATGTGCAACACCTTCACCGAGACCGAGGTCTGTTTCACCTGTCGCGACGAGAAGCGGGACGCCAGCAAGCTTTGCGTGGTCGAGTCGCCGGCGGACCAGGCTGCGCTCGAGCGCACGGCCGCTTACCGTGGCCGCTATTTCGTGCTGGCCGGCAAGCTCAGTCCGCTCGACGGGATCGGGCCGCGCGACATAGGCCTGCACCATTTGCTGGAACGGGCTTGCGACGGCGTTGTGCAAGAGGTGATCCTGGCGACCGGTTTTACCGCCGAGGGCGAGACCACGGCCTATGTTGTCGGCGAAGCGTTGCGGGCGAGAGGCTTGCGTGTGACCCGGCTGGCGCGCGGCGTTCCTGCCGGGAGCGACCTTGAATACGTTGATCTTGGCACCATCGCGCATGCACTGGTCGACCGTCGTTAGGTAATTACCCGCTCGGGGATGTTCCCGATGCGCCGTGGACCGGTCACGGCTAGGCTCACTGGGCGTTTAACGGTGAGTCACGGTGAAAAAAGAGGGGATCAATCGACGTCGGCTTTGGGGTGCGGCCCTGCTGTCGGCCGTTATGGGCGCGCCGACAGTTCAAGCTCAGGCCAAGCCCGAGAAGACCCGGGTCTTGATGTCCCTTGGCGCCAAGGCGTCCTTTGCGCAGTTGCCGGTGCTGGTCGCGAGCCAGCTTGGTTACTTTCGGTCCGAAGGGCTTGAGGTCGAACTGGTTGAACAGTTGACCGACACTGCCGTGGTGCAGGCCTTGACCGGCGGGAGCGTGGACCTGGCCAGTGCCGGGTTTGACAACGTGATCGCCCTGAACAATGGGGGCATGGCCTACCAGTCGTTCGTTCTGCATGGCCGCGCACCGCAGCTTGCCGTCGGCGTTTCAACCCACCAGATTTCAGCAACCACGCCCATTGGCAAGATCCGCGGGCAGCGGGTCGGCGTGACCGCCATCGGATCCACCGCGCATATGGTCGCTGACATGGTGCTGCGACGCGGTGGCATTGAGTCCGGCGAGGTCAACTACGTCGCA
The DNA here is from genome assembly GCA_038901755.1 of Burkholderiaceae bacterium. GTDB lineage: Bacteria > Pseudomonadota > Gammaproteobacteria > Burkholderiales > Burkholderiaceae_C > JBCKPE01. The sequence continues at coordinate 12,577 of JBCKPH010000071.1, forward strand.
GTCGGCGCCGCCTCGGGGGCGTTGGGAGCGATGCGGTCGTTGCAGGTGGAAATGCTGTGCACGGCCGATCCGGTGATGACGCAGCTTGAACAACGAGGTGAAATTCGGATTCTTGCGGACACGAGAAACCTGAAAGGTGTCACCGAGGTGTTTGGCGGTCCAGTGCCCTCGGGCTGCCTGTTCGCGTCTGTCGCCTTTGTAGCCAAACATCCAAAGACGATTCAGGCATTGACGAATGCCATGGCGCATGCGCTCAAGTGGTTGCAGACCGCCGGGCCGTCGGACGTGATCCGCACGATTCCCGAGAGCTACCTGCTGGGGGATCGCGCCCTCTATCTGGCCTGCTTCGAGAAAATGCGCGATGTGATCGCTGTTGATGGTCTGCATTCGCTCAATGGGGCGCGGCTTGCGCTGCGTGCCCTGGCCGGTTTTGACCGCAGCATCAAGATGGATCAGGCTTCCCTGCCAGCGGCTTTCACCAACGACTTCGCGCGCCAAGCCAAAGACAAGTTCAAACTCTAGCGATCGCCCGAGCCGCGCCAGGCATCCTTGCCGCGTCGATAATCCACGCGACGCACCACCGGTCACCCTACGATGCCAACTCCCCGTCCGCTGAAAAAGGCCGTTTTCCCGGTTGCCGGTCTTGGCAGCCGGTTTCTGCCGGCAACCAAGGCCGTTGCCAAGGAGATGCTGCCCGTGGTCGACAAGCCGTTGATCCAGTACGCGGTGGAAGAAGCGGTGGCGGCCGGATTCACCGAGATGATTTTTGTGACGGGACGGACCAAGCGGTCCATCGAGGACCATTTCGACAAGGCCTACGAACTCGAGATGGAACTGGAGGCGCGCGGCAAACATGAACTGCTGGCGCTGGCCAGGTCTTCGCTTCCAGATGGCGTGACTTGTGCCTACGTGCGCCAAGCCGAGGCGCTGGGACTGGGTCACGCGGTGTTGTGTGCCGCGCCGCTGGTCGGCGACGAGCCGTTCGCCGTGATCCTTGCCGATGATTTGATCAACGCCACGCCGGGCGCCTTAGCGCAGATGGTTGAGGCCTACCAGACACACGGCGGCAGCGTCCTCTGCGTCGAAGATGTTCCCCGTCACGCGACGGCGAGCTATGGCATTGTCAGCACATCCGGTTTGTACGGACGCAACGAAACGGTCCACGCCATTGTCGAAAAACCCTTGCCGCAGGATGCGCCGTCGACGCTGGCCGTGGTCGGGCGCTACATCCTGGACCCATCAATCTTCGCGGAACTGCGCCGCACCCCCGTTGGAAAAGGCGGAGAGATCCAACTGACCGACGCCATTTCGGCGCTGCTGAAAACGCATCCGGTGATCGCGCACCGCTTTCGTGGCACACGGTACGACTGTGGCGCCAAGCTAGGCTACATGAAGGCGATGGTCACGCTGGGCCGATCGCATCCCGAGATCGGAAAGGCCTTCTCAGCCTGGCTGGATCAACCCGAGGGGCAGGGCAAGCTTGCTTGAGAGTCGCCGTAGCGAAAGCGCCTGTGCAACTGCGCAGCGTAGGCGACTCAAACTCAGGCCTCCACTGTGCAGCTTCGCAGGCACGACGCTCCGGCCTGAGTCGCCTGCTGGTCCGCCCAAGAGGTGCACGGAGTGACCTGGGATTCGCCCGCGACCGTCCGAGCCC
>JBCKPH010000072.1:0-14168 GCA_038901755.1 Burkholderiaceae bacterium
TCTTGCATGTAATACAATGACTCCTTTCTTTGTATTGCATTTGCCATGACACTGACCGTACGCCTTCCCGTCCAGATTGAAAGCGAGTTGGCGCGCCACTGCGAGGCTTTGGGTATGTCCAAGTCCCAGGTGGTGCAAGGCGCGCTCAAAGCATGGCTCGGCGTGCGGCGCGCGTCGAACGGGCATCCGCTGCTGGCTTTCGCGGATACCTCGGCCCGACTAGGTCTGCCCAAGGGAAGGTCCATCCCCTATTCGAAAACCGCCCTGCGCGAGTTGGCTCGGAAACCCGTTGGTCTGCGGCGACAAGCGTCGTGAAGCCGGTTTTCACCCAGGGACTGGTTGACACAGGATTCTTGGTCTCGCTGTTTGATCGGCGCCAGCCGTGGCATCAGGCGGCGCGACAGTGGCTAAGCCTGCACACCGAGCCTTTGATCACCGTGGAAGCGGTTGTGGTTGAGACATGCTTCTTCCTCAAGGGCGCGCAACGTCAGCAATTTCTGGCTGCCGTTGCCAGCGGGGCGCTGCAAGTCGCTGCGGCGGACGCCTTCATGCATCAGCGCGTCATGGCTCTGGCCTCCAAGTACGCCGACCTGGACCCCGACTACGCCGATCTGGCAATGGTCTGGTTGGCCGAGGCCACGGGCTGCATGGCCATCCTGACGCTGGATGAACAGGACTTTTCTGTTTACCGGGTCCACGGCAGAAAGCGCTTCGATTTGATTGCCTGGAAATGAGCCGCGTGAGCGGTGGGACCGCATCGTATCGGGATGGCCTGCTGTGCATGTGATGAGAGTTTCTTTTCGTTTCCTGTGCTGATCGAGTTCCCCGATTCGCTACCGGTGTCGGCGCGGCGCGACGAGATCGCGGCGGCGATTGAATCGAATCAGGTCATCATCGTCTGTGGCGAGACCGGTTCCGGCAAGACGACGCAATTGCCGAAGATCGCGCTGGCCATGGGGCGCGGGCGGCTGAATCAGCCGGTCGGCGTCGGCAAGCTCATCGGGCACACCCAGCCGCGACGCATCGCGGCCACAAGCGTCGCCAAACGCGTGGCGCAGGAGCTTGGCACCGTCCCGGGCGAAGTGGTGGGCCACAAGATCCGCTTCCAGGACCGGCTTTCGCGCGACGCTTCGATCAAACTGATGACGGACGGAATATTGCTGGCCGAGACCCAATCCGATCCGCTGCTGCTTGCCTACGACACGCTGATCATCGATGAGGCGCATGAGCGCAGCCTGAACATCGACTTCCTGCTGGGATACCTGAAGGAAATCCTGCCGCGCCGGCCCGATCTGCGCGTGGTCGTGACCTCGGCCACCATCGACGCCGAGCGCTTTGCCAGCCATTTCGCCAGCGCCGGCCAGCCCGCGCCGGTGATCCAGGTTTCGGGGCGCATGTTTCCGGTCGAATTGCGCTACCGCCGATTTGCGGAAACACGCGACCATGGCCTGGCCGATGCCATCGCCGATGCCGTCGATGAACTATGGGGAAGGGCGCAGGGGGGAGGCAGCGGCGACATCCTGGTGTTCCTGCCGGGCGAACGCGAGATTCGCGAGGTGGCGGAGCACCTGCGCGGGCACCTCAGCCATCATCCAGTGCGGCGCCAGGCCGAAATCCTGCCGCTGTTTGCCCGCCTGTCGCAGGCCGAGCAGGAACGTATTTTCGAGCCGGATCATCGCCTGCGTATTGTTCTGGCGACCAACGTTGCCGAGACGTCGCTCACGGTGCCAGGCATCCGCTATGTGATCGACCCCGGAATGGCGCGCGTCAAACGCTACAGCTACCGCAGCAAGGTCGAGCGGCTGCTGGTGGAGCCGATCAGCCAGGCCTCGGCAAACCAGCGCTCCGGGCGCTGTGGCCGGGTTGCCGACGGCATCTGCATTCGACTCTACGATGAACAGGACTTTGCCTCTCGCCCGCCCTTCACCGACCCGGAGATTTTGCGTTCTTCGCTCGCTGCCGTCATTTTGCGGATGAAGTCCCTGCGCCTGGGCGAGGTCGAAGTCTTCCCTTTTCTCGAAGCACCGCAACGACGCGCCATTGCTGACGGCTACCAACTGCTCGCCGAACTGGGTGCGGTGGATGAGTCCAATGGCTTGACCGAGGTTGGCAAGCATCTCGCGCGCCTGCCGCTCGACCCACGGGTTGGGCGCATGCTGCTGGAAGCCAGCCGCCGCGGTGCGCTCGATGAAGTGCTGGTGATTGCCAGCGCACTGTCGGTGCAGGATGTGCGCGAGCGGCCGCTCGAGGCGCAGACCGGCGCCGACCAGTCGCACGCCAAATTCGACGACGAGAAGAGCGAGTTTTCCGGCTATCTGAAACTATGGAAGTGGCTCGACATGGCGCGCGGCGGTCGACCCTCACCCCAACTCTCGCCCGCAGGCGAGAGAGGGAGGCCCGCACCCTCACCCCAACCCTCGCCCGCAGGCGGGAGAGGGAGTATTGATCCTCTCCCTCCGGGAGAGGGCAGGGGTGAGGGGACCTCTACCCACAAGCTTTCGAACCGGCAGTACGAGCAGCTGCTGCGCCAGAACTTCATCAGCCTGCGCCGGGTCCGCGAGTGGCGTGACGTGCATTCGCAACTGCTCGCGGTGGTGGCCGAGCTGCGTTGGCCCATGAACCATACCCCGGCAAGCTACGAGCAACTGCATCTTTCCCTGTTGTCCGGCCTGCTCGGAAACGTTGGCAACAAGATGGACGAGGAGGACGTCTATCTTGGCGCGCGCGGCATCAAGTTTTATCGGCATCCGGGCGCGCATCTGAGCAAGAAACCGGGACGCTGGTTGATGTGCGCTGAACTGGTGGAGACGACACGCCTGTTCGGTCGCGGCATTGCCACGATCGAGCCGAAATGGCTGGAGCAGGTTGGCGCGCACTTGTTGAAACGGCAACTGCTGGAACCGCATTGGGAGAGCAAGGCGGCCGAAGTGGTGGCTCTGGAACGCGCCACGCTCTATGGCCTGCTTGTGTACAGCGGGCGCCGTGTCAGCTACGCCCGGCTTGATCCCGCTGGGGCGAGGCAACTGATGATCCGGGAAGCGCTGGTTGGTGACGAGGCGCCGGCAGCCTGGCAGCGCACCCTGCCGTTTCTTGCCGCGAATCGCCGTCTCATCGCCAAGGTCGAGGAGCTTGAGCACAAGTCGCGGCGCCAGGACGTGCTGGTCGATGACGAATTGATTTTCAGTTTCTACGATCAGCAGTTACCGGCGCAGGTCTGCACCGGGCGGCAGCTCGAGGACTGGTACGCGGAGGCGTCCAGGCTGCAGCCCAAACTCCTGTTCCTGACCCGTGACGAACTGATGCGCCATGAGGCGGCGGGAATCACCACTGAATCGTTTCCGAAGACGCTGCGTCTGGGTGCTGTCGACTGCCTGGCCTCCTACCTGCACGAACCGGGTGATTCGCGCGATGGGCTAAGCGTCGCGCTGCCGCTGCTTGTCCTGAATCAGGCGTCCGAGGAGCGTTGTGAGTGGCTGGTTCCGGGCATGCTCAACGACAAGCTGCTGGCATTGCTGAAGACTTTGCCGCAGAAGGTGCGCGGCAGGCTGATTCCGCTGCCCGAGACTGCGCGTCGTTTCACTGCGCTGTTATGCGAGCCGCATCGCTTTGCATTGGGCTCGTTGCAGGAGGCCCTGCGGCTGCTGGTTCGCGAGGAGACGCAGCTCGACGTCAAGGCCGCCGATTTCAGGCTGGAGATGCTCAGCCCGCACTCATTCATGCATCTGCGGGTGCTTGACGAACATGGCCGGCAACTGGCCCAGGGTAGAAGCCTGCCGGCCTTAAAGGCCGAGCTCGGCACACAGGCGCGCGGAGCGTTCCAGGCCCTGGCCACGATTCATGCGGATACGCCAGGCACCGCTCAGCGCTACACGGCATGGACCTTTGGCGAACTGCCCGAACTGTTGGAAATTGGTCAGGGTTCGCAATCGCTCATAGGCTTTCCCGCGTTGGTCGATCTGGGCGACGCAGTCATGATCGAGGTCTTTGACCAGCCTAGTCTGGCCGCTTCCAGGCACCGCGAAGGGCTGCGGCGCCTGTTTGCGCTGCAAATGAAGGAGGCGATCAAGTTTCTGGACCGGGCCATCCCGGATCTGCAAAAGCTCTCCCTGATTTACGCCCAGTCGGCGCGGCATGCCGCTGCTGGAGCGGACGCGGCTGGCGCGGACGAACTGAAGCAGCAGATTGCCGACCTGGCGCTGGAGCGTGCATTCCTGACTGAGCCGCTGCCAGACAATTCTGAGGCTTTCGCCATACGACTGAACGAGGGAAGGGCGCGATTTGCCCTGATTGCGCAGGAGGTGGCCCGCCTCGCCGCGGCGATCCTGCAGGAGCAGGCAATTGTTCTGCGCAAACTGCGAGACTCGCGCCCGAGCGCCGAGGTGCTGGCCGATGTTCAGCAGCAGCTGCAGCGGCTCATGCCCAGGCGCTTCCTGCTGCTGACCCCTTGGGTCAGGTTGCAGCACCATGTGCGCTACTTGAAGGCGATCACGCTGCGACTGGACAAGCTGCGTGCCGATGCGCCGCGAGACGCGGCAAAGATGGCCGAGGTGTCAGCGCTGGAGCAGCGTTACTGGCGGCTGCTGGCGCAGCGCAAGGGTGCAGCCGACGCGCGCATGGACGAATACCGTTGGCTGCTGGAGGAGCTGCGGGTGAGTTTCTTTGCTCAGGAACTGCGCACCCCGCAACCGGTCAGTGCCAAACGGCTGGAAAAGCTATGGACTCAGCTCAACAGCTGATGCCGAAACTACGAGATCTGGGCCCGGCTTCAAGTCTAGCCTTGTGGCAGATCGTCAAAGCCGAGCCAGTCTCTCAAGAGCCTGGTTCAGCGTTTCTTCCTTCTTGGCAAAGCAGAACCGCACCACGCGCTGGTCGAACCCATCGCCGTAAAAGGCCGACAGCGGGATCGCCGCAACGCCGATTTCGCTGGTCAGCCATTGGCAGAACTCGGCTTCGCCCAGATCGCGCTCAGGCCCGCGCAGAGCGGAGATATCGACGCACTGGAAGTAGCTGCCTTCGCTCGGCAACAGGCGCAGCCGGGTGCGCGCCAGGCCGGCGCGAAACAGATCGCGCTTGCGCTGGTAGAACGCCGGCAGTTCCAGATAGGGACGGGCATCGGCCATGTAGCTTGCCAGCCCATGCTGCATCGGAGTATTCACCGTGAACACATTGAACTGGTGCACCTTGCGGAATTCGGTCGTCAGCGACGCGGGAGCGGCCACGGTTCCCACCTTCCAGCCGGTCACATGGTAGGTCTTGCCAAAACTCGAGACGACAAAGGCGCGCGCCGCCAGGCCAGCAAAGCGCGCCACGCTCAGGTGCATGTTGCCGTCGTACACCATGTGCTCGTAGACCTCGTCGCTGATGACCAGCACCTCGCTCGGCGCCAGCAACTCCTGCAGGCGCAGCATGTCGGCCTCGGACCAGATGGTTGCGCTCGGGTTGTGCGGCGAGTTGATCAGGATGGCCCGGGTTCTGCCAGTGATGGCGGCACCGATGCGGTCGAAGTCAGGACGAAAACTGCCGGGAGTCAGCGGCACGCGCACCACCGTGCCACCGGAGAGCTCGATGTTGGGCACGTAGCTGTCGTAGCAGGGTTCCAGCACGATGACCTCGTCACCGGCACGCACCACGGCCAGGATGGCGGTCAGGATGGCCTGTGTCGCGCCGGCCGTGATGGTGATTTCATCGGCGGCACGGTAGCGCCGACCATGCAGCGCCTCGATCTTCGCCGACATGGCCTCGCGCAGCGCGGGCACACCGGTCATCGGCGGATACTGGTTCAGTCCTTGCGTCATGGCGTTGCTGACCGCTTGCACCAGCGCCGGATCACAGTCGAAATCAGGAAAGCCCTGGCCAAGATTGACGGCGCCTTTTTCGCTGGCCAGCGCCGACATGACGGTGAAGATGGTGGTGCCGACCGCCGGCAACTTGGTCCGCAGCGCCGGCGTGCGCGCGACCACGCCGTCCGGTCCAGCTCCACCCAGGGTTTCAGTACTCATAGTCCTCATGGTGCCCAGCCAGTGCCTTTTCAATCAACTTGGCGTTGAGCCGGTCGCTCAGCAGTTCGGCGAACTTGAGAACAAAGTTGCGCAGGTAGGTGCCTTTCTTGAAGGCGACCCGGGCCAGATTTCGGCCGAACAACTGCCCGGCGGGTCGAACCACCAGGTCCGGGTCCAGACCTTCGCGCATCGCCATCTCGGCGACGATGCCCACTCCCATGCCAAGACGCACGTAGGTCTTGATGACATCGGAATCAAGCGCTTCGAGCGCGATGCGCGGTTTGAGCTGGCGTGCGGCAAAGGCCAGGTCGATCCGGGTGCGGCCGGTGAAGGACGGGTGGTAGGTGATGAGGGGCTCGGCGGCGATGTCCTCCAGGCTGATCTGCTTGTTTCGGCAAAGCGGATGGGTATCGGGAAACACCAGCACATGCTCCCATTCATAGCAGGGCAGGGTGACCAGTTCGTTGTACTCAGCCAGCGACTCGGTGGCGACACCAATCTCGGCGACGTCGTCGAGCAGCATCCGTGCCACCTGATCCGGCGTGCCCTGGTGCAGGCTGATCTTCACCTTCGGGTAAGCCTCGCGCAACCGCGCCAGTGGGCGCGGCATGACGTAACGGGCCTGCGTGTGAGTGGTGGCAATGGACAAGGTGCCACTGTCCTCTGCGCTGAACTGCTCGCCGATGCGCCGCAGATTTCCGATCTCGCGCATGATGATGTCCACGCTCTTCAGCACATGCTGGCCGGGTTCGGTGACCCGTTTCAGCCGCTTGCCGTGGCGCGCGAAGATCTCGATGCCGAGCTCCTCCTCCAGTTCAATGATCGCCTTGGACACGCCTGGCTGCGAGGTATGCAGCGCCTTCGCCGCCTCGGTCAGGTTCAGGTTGCGTCGCACCGCTTCCTGCACGAAGCGAAACTGGTGGAGGTTCATGCGCCGATTCTAAGGATGCAAGGCCGCCGCCGACCTAGTGTCGCTGCGCTTCGCCGGCCAGCGCGCGCCGGGCAATCCATTCGAGAACTTGCGGGTCTTCACCCAGCGCCTTGGCGACCGTGATCGGCAGACCGGGGTTCGCGTCGCCCAATTCCTGCGCCAGCCGCGGCAAATCCTGTCGCAAATGTTTGCCGACGCCGAAAAATAGCGGAACCACATGGATCGCCACCGCGCCAGCCAGCCTGAGCTGTTTCACAGCGCTCGGCAGGTCGGGCGGATTCAATTCCAGATAGGCGCATCGCACCAGCGCTGCGCCATCCATGGTCTGGATCAGCGCCGCGACCTGCTCGACCGGCTCGCGCCAAGCCGGGTCTTTCGAGCCGTGGGCCAGCAGGACGATACCGATGCGCGGATGAGGCATGGCTGCCGCCAGTGGCCGCTAGTGGCGGCGCACCAGCCAGCCGAACGCGGCGAGCGAGGCGGCGAAGTAGATCATTCCAGGGGCCGCCGCCGTCAGCCAGGGCGACCAGTTCTGCAGGTTGCCGATGTAGCCAAAGACATTGTTCAGGAGAAAGAAGCTGATGCCGGCCATCACGCCGCCAAAGACATAGGTCGAGATGCCGGCGGAGCGAAAGCGCAGGTAGGCGAACGGCAGTGCCAGCATCACCATCACAACGCAACCCAGCGGATAAAAGGCCTTGCGCCAGAACTCGATCTGGTAGCGCTGAGCCGACTGGCCGTTGGCCTGCAAATGCCGGATGTAGACAAACAGGTTGATCGTGCTCATGCGGTCAGGCTTGAGCAGGGCCGTCGAGACCATGTCTTCACTGATACCGGAGCCCCAGGTCATGCGCGCCATCTCGACTCGACGAACCCGCCCGAGGCCGTTCACTGCCCCGTCCAGTTCGTCGCGATGCACTTCCTCCAGCTCCCAATGCTTGTCCTTGCCAAAGCGCGCCCTGGCGGCCTCGGTCACGGAGGAAAGCATCCCTTGGGCATTGAACTCAAAGATGCGCACCGACAGCATCGTGCCCGCGGGGTCCAGGGCGCCAATATTGACGGCGATGCTGTTGTCGGCCTGGCGTTCCTTCAGCCAGGCGCCGGTTTGTCCGGTGCTGATACGGCCCTGGAGCCGTGCCTTGATCAACTGAGCCGTGCGGTTGGTCTGCGGCGCCAGGTAGTCGCCGATGGCAAAGGTCAGGACGAAAAACGCCAGGCCAAACAGCAGCAGCGAACGCAGGGCGCGCCAGGGTCCAAGTCCGCTCGTGCGCAGGATGGTGAACTCCGAACCCTGGGCCAGGCGCGCCATGACAAAGATGGTGCCGATCAGGACCGTGATCGGCAGCAGCTCGTAGAGCCGCCCGGGCAGCAGCAGCAGGACATAGAGGAAGGCCTGGGTCAGCGCGTAGCCACCCGCGCCGATGTTCTGAATCTCGTCGACAAAATCGAAGAAAAAGAACAGCCCGAGAAACCCGGTCGTCACAAAAGCAATGGCGCGCAGCGACTCGCGGTAAATCATGCGCCGGATAATTTTCATGGCCTGGCCGGCGTCCGTTGCGCCAGGGCGCGAGCCCAGAGCCAGCGCAGGCTGATGTTGTGGTGGCGCGCGCCAATCCAGAAGATTCCAAGCAGCAGGGCGCCGCCATGCAGGAACAGCATGAAGTTGCGCATGGAAAGGCGCCCCGAGCCAATCCAGCTTTGTCCCAGGTTCAGCAGGTTGAAGTAGACGATGAAAGCGAACAGCGCCAGCAGCAGTCCGCCGCCGCGCCCGACACGCGGATTGATGGTCGAAGTGGCCGCGGCGATCACCAGGAAATTGACGGCCGCAAGAATCAAGCCGAAACGCCATGACAATTCGCCCAGGTTGATCGGCGTTGGATCGAACAGCAGGGACCAGGACGAGCGCGAGCGTGCCGGAAGCTCGGCCTGCGGGTCAAGCCGGTCCCCGGTGATCGCAATGCCGAACTCGGCGAACTCCGCGACCCGCAATTTGCTGCGATCAGCCGTTGTCTCGAGGCGCTGGCCGCGCTCCAGAAGAATATAGCGTTCTTCACCCCTGGTCTCGATCCTGCCGTGACGCGCCGAGGTGATGGTTTCACGACCGCCATCGGTGGCGGCGATAAAAATGTTCGATCCAGTTTGGCTGTCCGTGGTCTCCTTCTCGATGAAGAAGACGCGCCGTCCACTGGCGGATTCCTCGAACTTGCCTGGGGTGATGCGCTCGATATCGCCGCGCTTCTCAAAGCGTTTGCGCAAATCGTGAACCTGCTGGTTCGACCATGGCAGCACCAGCAGGGCCAGCAGCGCAATCACAAGGAGAATCGGCCAGGCAAAGCGAAACAGCGGCCGGAACACGCTGATCAGGCTGCGGCCACTGGAGAACCAGATGATCATTTCGCTGTCGCGGTACATGCGGGACAGGCTGGCCATCACGGCGATGAACAGGCTGAGCGCCAGCACGACCGGCAGGTTGCCCAACATGGTGTAGCCAAGCACCAGGGGCACCTCGGACGGGTTCACCTTGCCGAGCGAAGCCATGCCCAACGTGCGGATCAGCAGCATCGTGATCACGATGGTGACCAGGACAACCAGCGTCGCGCCAAAGGTGCGCGCAAGCTCTCGGCGAATTGAGGAATGGAATAACATCAATGCGAAGGAAACGCTGAATTATGAACTTTGAATTGCGCGCCCTGGACTTTGGCGCAGCGGCCGCATCGGAGTCCGATGCACTGCTCGTCGTGCTGCCTGACTCCTTCAAGCCGGCAGACGGGCCGATCGATGCGCTGGCCCAACAGGCTTTGAAGTCCGGCGACCTGTTGACCAAGGCCGGCAAGTTGTTGCAGCTGTACCAGCCCGCGGGCGTGACAAGTCGGCGACTGACCTTTTGCGGTGCCGGTGATGGCTCGGCGCAGCAGGTGCGGCAAGCGGTGGTGGCCGGCACCGCCGCCCTTAAGGGATTCCCGATCAAGCGCTTGACGCTGTGCCTGGCGGCGCTGCCCGGCCCGGGTCGGGTTCAGGCTGCGCTGACTGCCGTGGCCGAAGGCAGTTATGCGTATGTCACGACCAAGTCCAAGCCGGAACCGCGCAGCTTGCAGCAGGTGCTGGTCGGGGTCGCCGATGCAGCCGCTTCTCAAGAGGAATTTCGCAGGGCCTGTGCCGTGGTCAAGGGTGTCGAGCTGGCCAAGGAATGGGCGAACCGACCGGCGAATCATGCGACGCCCACGATGTTGGCGAAGACAGCCTTGGCGCTGGGCAAACACCGGCGCATGAAAACCCGGGTGTTGCTGCCCGCGGCCGTGGCAAAGCTGAAGATGGGCGCCTTCATGGCGGTGGCGCAGGGCTCGCGCGAGCCGCTCAGGTTCATCGAAATGCGCTACGACGGGGCCGCGCGCAGCGAGGCGCCGGTGGTGCTGATCGGAAAAGGAATCACCTTTGACACCGGGGGCATCTCCATCAAGCCAGCCGCCGAAATGGACGAGATGAAGTTCGACATGGGTGGCGCGGCTTCGGTGCTGGGCGTGTTTGCGGCCCTGGCCGAACTGCAACCCAGCATCAATGTCGTCGGCTTGATCCCGACCTGCGAAAACATGCCGGGCGGTTTGGCGATCAAACCGGGCGACGTGGTGACCGGCATGAGCGGGCAGACCATCGAAATCCTGAACACCGACGCCGAAGGCCGGCTCATTCTCAGCGATGCGCTGACCTATGCCGAGCGCTTCAAGCCGCGCGCGGTGATCGATATCGCGACGCTGACCGGGGCCTGCGTGATCGCGCTTGGCGCGGTGCGCAGCGGCATGTTCTCCACGTCCGACAGCCTGGCCCGAGCCCTGTACGCAGCGGGCGAGGCGGCGGCCGATCCATGCTGGCGCATGCCGCTCGACGAGGACTACGCCGAAGGGCTGAAAACCAATTTCGCCGACGTTGCCAACGTGGCCGGACGCGCAGCCGGTGCCGTGACTGCCGCCAAGTTCCTGCAGCGTTTTGCCGGCAAGTTTGACTGGGCCCATCTTGACATCGCCGGCACCGCATGGAAGAGCGGTGCCGCCAAGGGTGCGACGGGCCGGCCGATCGGGCTGCTGGTGCAATACCTGCTGACCCTGGCCTCAGCCGCGCCAACCACGCCCGCTGGCCAGGGGAAATCCGGCAAGCGAGGTGGCGCGCGCACGTGACCGAGATCGCCTTTCATTTGCACCTGGTGGACAAACTGGCCTACAGCTGCCGGCTGCTGCGCAAGATGTCCGGCCGCGACGCCAAGGCCGTGGTGCTGGGTGATGCGCAACAGATCGGCCGCCTGGACCAACTGCTCTGGACCTTTTCCGCGGCGGATTTCCTGGCCCACTGCCGTGATGACGCGAGGCCTGAAACGCTCGCCATGTCACCCATCGTGCTGACCGAGCAGCTGTCCGCCCTGCGGGTCGAACCCAATCTCTCGCCGGTCCTCGTCAACCTGACGCTGCAGCTGCCGGCCGGATTCGAGAAGTACGAGCGACTGATCGAGTTGATTGGCCGGGACGAGGACGATGTGGCGCAGGGGCGGCGGCGCTGGAAGTATTACAAGGACCGTGGTTATGCCCTCACGCACCACGAGCAGGCGTCCGGGGGAGTTCGCTGATGCCCGACGCAGGCCGCGTGCCGGGCCGATTCGTCCCGACCTTGACCGAAGTGTTCGAGCCAACTTCGGCATCCATGTCTGGGGATCGCCCGCAAGAAACCACGCCATCCGAGGACAAACTGGTGGCTGCCGTGATGCAGGAATTGCAGCGCGAGGGGGCCAATTCCCTGTCTGCCATGGTCGAGCGCGAGTTGCAGGCTCAGGCGGAGAAGCTATTGGTTGAGCTTCGCCCGGAGATTGAAATTCTGGTGCGCCGCAGGGTGGAGCAGGAACTGGCCAAGCCCGCGGCGACAACAGGAGGCGCCGAACGCCCTGATTTTTCGCAAATTTAGTGGTCTTTGGATGGCAATTGGCCGGTTTTTCGGTTATTCTCCCGCCCGCTGAGTCTCGCATTCACCATTTCGCCCATCCCGGGTAATCCATTTCATTCGGAGTTCTTATGCATTTGACAATGAAACTCACCATGGCCGCGGCTTTGGTGGCGACGCTGGTAGCTTGCGGCAAGAAAGAAGAGCCGAAAATGGCTGAAGCGCCAGCGCCCGCACCTGCTGCTGCTCCCGCCGCCACCGACGTCATCAAGATTGCCCACGTTGGTCCAACCAGCGGCGCGATTGCCCACCTGGGCAAGGACAACGAGAATGGCGCGCGCATGGCCGTTGAGGAACTCAACGAAAAGGGCGTGATGATCGGTGGCAAAAAGATGAAGATCGAACTGCTGACCGAGGACGACGCCGCCGATCCCAAGCAGGGTACGGCCGTGGCGCAGAAGCTGGTTGACGCCAAGGTCAACGGCGTGATCGGGCACCTGAATTCAGGCACTTCGATCCCGGCGTCCAAGCTCTACAGCGACGCCGGCATTCCGCAGATTTCCCCGTCCGCCACCAATCCCAAGTACACCCGCCAGGGCTTCAAGACCACCTTCCGCGTGGTGGCTGACGATGTGCACCTGGGTGGCACGCTGGGCCGCTATGCGATGAAGGAAATGAAGGGCATGGCGATTGCCGTGATCGACGACCGCACCGCCTACGGCCAGGGCGTTGCCGAGGAATTCAAGAAAGCAGTCGAAGCCGCTGGCGGCAAGATCATTGCGCACGAGTTCACGACCGACAAGGCTACCGACTTCACCCCGATCCTGACCACCATCAAGGGCAAGAAGCCCGACGTGCTGTTCTTCGGCGGCATGGACGCGGTGGCCGGACCGATGCTCAAGCAGATGAAGCAGCTTGGCCTGAAGGTCAAGTTTGCCGGTGGCGATGGCATCTGCTCATCCGAGTTGGCCAAGCTGGCAGGCGACGCCATGGCCGACGGCCAGGTGGTATGCGCCGAGGCCGGTGGTATCGAAGGCGAACAGAAGGCCGGCATGGACGACTTCCGCGCCAAGTTCAAGGCCAAGTTCAATACCGACGTCCAGCTGTATGCTCCCTATGTGTACGACGCGCTGAACGTCATGGTTGCGGCCATGGTCAAGGCTGACTCGGCCGATCCGGCCAAGTACCTGCCGGTGCTGGCGAAGATCGAATACAAGGGCGTGACGGGCACGATTGCGTTTGACGAGAAGGGCGACATCAAAAATGGCGCCCTGACGCTGTACACCTACAAGGGTGGCAAGAAAGAGCAGATCGCCGTCATTCGCTGATGCTAGACGGTTCGGTGGCGCAGCAGCGCTGCCGGATCACCGGAACACCCGGATGCAGACCATGCCCCGCTTTGGCGGGGCATTTTTTTTGGTGCAAGTTCTCCGGTGACTTTCCACCGTCAATGGCATGTTGGCACGCCGAGAGTGACATTTCCGGTCCGGTCCTGTCTTGGCTGACCGGGAACCGCCGGCACTTGAGCGCTCCTGATTCGTGACGAAGCCCAGCCTGTCCGTCGTCTGCCCCCTCACCCCAACCCTCTCCCCCGATGACGGTGGAGAGGGAGCAATGCAGCTCCAGACCCTGTAAGCGTCGAGCGGATTTTTGAGTTCCCCCCCGGTGACGGCGGAGAGGGAGCAATCCGGCTCCCTCTCCCGCTTGCGGGAGAGGGTTGGGGTGAGGGTCGGCACGGGGTGACAAGACTCGACAGACCGAGCGCTCGCCAGGTCAGCCGAGGCAGGTGGTTCGCGGTATCCGGGCGCAGGCTCCATTCGCGGCTGGGACAAAGGCGGCGAGCCAACCAAAGTGTTGGTGCCCACCAAACTCAAGCGCCAACCACCTTGGCCCGCGAGCCTGAATCGCCGCAGCGTTGCGCCTGCGAAGCTGCGCAGCATAGGCGATTCATACTCAGGCCTCCACTGTGCAGCTCCGCAGGCACCACGTTCCGGCCTGAGCCGAAGAACGGATATCCGGACCACCGGCCCCGCCAACCAAGCAACGCCAACAAGGCCGCGAATGCCCGGACCACCCACCTTGCCAACCAAGCAGCGCAATCAAGCAAGTGAATGGGTAACGCCTGTTACCCGGTCAGTTCGATCTGCTCCGCCAGGCTGATCCACCGCTCTTCGATCAGATCGATCTCCTGTTGGACCACTTTGAGCCTCTTGCCGACGCGAGCAAGTTCTCCCGGTACGGTGGAACTGGAAAGCTGCTGTTCAAGCTCATGCTTTTCCCGGTTCAAGAGTTCCAGGGTCTGCTCAATCTGCGCGAAT
>JBCKPH010000073.1:0-14067 GCA_038901755.1 Burkholderiaceae bacterium
ATCAGGCTGCGCGGCTGGGCCGTGTCCGAGCAGCAACTGGAGCTAAGCTACCGCGGCGTGGCCGTGCCGCTGCGCGACGCCAAGGGCCAGCTCGTCGGCGGGCTCAATGTCACGATGCCGATGGGCCAGGAAAAGACCGATGACGCAGTGCGGCGCGTGCTCAATGTGTTGCGTGAAACAGCGGCCTCGCTGCGCCCGTTGGTCTAGGAGGCTGTCGGTTAGACCCGGCGCCCGCAGTGGCAAAACTGCCTGCCGGGGTTCAGGCCTCGCCGAGGTAGGCGGCGCGCACCTTGGGATCACGCAGCAATTCCTTGGCGTCACCCGACATGGTGATGAGCCCGGACTCCATCACATAGCCGCGACTCGCGATGGACAGGGCCCGGCTGGCGTTTTGCTCGACCAGCAGCATGGTGACGCCCTGGGCCGCGACGTCGCGCACCACTTCAAAGATTTTTTCCACCATCAGTGGGGCCAGACCCATCGACGGCTCATCCAGCAGCAACAGCTTGGGCCGGCTCATCAGGCCGCGCCCCATCGCCAGCATCTGCTGCTCGCCGCCAGAGAGGGTGCCGGCCAACTGGTCCTTGCGTTCTTTCAGACGCGGGAAGATGCCAAAGACCCGTTCCAGATCAGCCGCCACCGCCGCCTTGTCGGTGCGAACGTAGGCGCCCATCTGCAGGTTTTCCTTGATCGTCATGCGGGCAAACACACCGCGCCCCTCGGGCACCATGGCCAAGCCCTCCCGCACCAGATCCCATGCGCCCTTGCCACGGATGGAGCGGCCCAAGTACTCGATGTCGCCCTCGCTCAGGCCCAGCGTCCCGGTGATCGCCTTCATCGTCGTCGTCTTGCCCGCGCCATTGGAGCCGATCAGCGTGACTAGCTCGCCCTCGCGCACTTCGAGATCGATACCCTTGACCGCCTTGATGCCGCCATAGAACACCTTGGCGCCAATGATCTTGAGAAGCGTATCGGGCATGCTAGTAGTCCGTTTCGCCAAAATGCTTACATGAAATCGCGTCTTTTTGTGCCATACGTCGTTGCCCAGTCTTGCCAGACTCCCGGTCTGGCTGCGCCCGTGCGCCTAGTCTGGCGCAAAAATCCATCAATTTCATTTTGTAATCCTTTTGGCGAAACGGACTACTAGTGTCCTCCCGTGCCCAAATAGGCATCAATCACCGTCTGGCTGCGTTGCACCTCGGCCGGCGTGCCTTCGGCGATCTGTTTGCCGTAGTCGAGCACCGTGACCCGGTCGCACAGCCCCATCACCAGCTTCACGTCATGCTCAATCAGCAGAATGGTGTGGTCGTCCTTGCGAATCCGGTCGATCAACTCGCGCAGCAGGGTCTTTTCGGTTGCGTTCATGCCGGCCGCGGGTTCATCCAGAGCGATCAGTTGCGGGTCGGTTGCCAGGGCGCGGGCAATTTCCAGGCGTCGCTGGTCGCCATAGGAAAGGGTGCGCGCGCGGTAATCGGCAAAACTGCCGATCCCGACATAGTCCAGCAGTTCCTGGGAGCGTCTGGCGATGGCGGCCTCCTCGGCCTTGAAGGTGCGTGTCTGGAATATTGCGCCGAGCAGTCCGGAGTGGGTTCGCACGTGGCGTCCGACCATGACGTTCTCAAGCGCGGTCATTTCGGGAAACAACCGGATGTTCTGGAACGTGCGCGCAATCCCGGCCTGGGCCACCTCGTGCACGGCGGTCGGACGGTACGGCTTGCCGGCCAGTTCAAAACTTCCGCTGTCGGGTGCGTACAGGCCGGTCAGCACGTTGAAGAAGGTGGTCTTGCCGGCGCCGTTGGGGCCAATCAGGCCATAGACCTGCCCGCGATGGATCTCGATGCCGACACCAGCCAACGCCTGCAGGCCGCCAAAGCGTTTCGAGACGCCGCTGATTTTCAGAATGATGTCGCTCATCTCGCTTCCCCGGGATTGCCCGCCCATGCCGCGCGGCTCATTTCGCTTGCAGCAGCGATTTGCCGTGCTCCGGCGTCGGCCACAGGCCGCGCGGACGCCACAACATGATGCCGATCATGGCCAGCGCGATCAGCAGTTGACGCAGGATCGAGGCGTCGAGCCGCCCGCCGGTCATGTGCTGCAAGGGTCCGGCCACGTGGCGCAGGACCTCGGGCAACGCGGCCAGAATCACCGCACCCAGCACCACGCCGGGCAGGTGCCCGAGGCCGCCCAACACCACCATGGCGGCAATCATGATCGACTCCATCAGGGTGAAGGACTCCGGGGAAATGAAACCCTGGAACGAGGCGAACAGGACACCGCTGACGCCGCCGAACGTGGCCCCCATGCCAAACGCCAGCAGCTTCATGTTGCGCGTGTTGATGCCCATCGCCTTGGCCGCGATTTCGTCTTCCCGGATCGCCATCCAGGCGCGGCCGATGCGCGAGAGCTCCAGCCGATGACTCATCACGATGCTGAAGATCACCAAGACCAGAAACAGGTAGTAGTACAGAGTGACCGAGGCCAGTTCAAGGCCCCAGATGTTGACGCCCTTGTTCAGCGGATAACCAAAAATCGTGAAGGGGTCGATCTGGTTGATGCCCTTCGGGCCGTTCGTGATGTTCACCGGGTGATCGAGGTTGTTCAGGAAGACCCGGACGATTTCACCGAAACCGAGTGTCACGATCGCCAGGTAGTCGCCGCGCAACTTGAGCGTTGGCAACCCCAACAACACACCGAACAGTCCAGCCAGACCCGCGCCAAGCGGGATCACCAGCCAGATCGGCGAGTGCAGTCCATTCGGAAAAATCGCCTTGAACGCGGGAAAGGTCTCGACCAGATGCGGCGAGGCCATCAGGCCAAACATGTAGGCGCCAACGGCAAAGAACGCGACGTAACCCAGGTCGAGCAGCCCGGCGTAGCCGACCACGATGTTCAGGCCAATCGCCAGCAGGACGTAGAGCAGCGCGGTGTCGGCAATCCGGACCCAGGAGTGCCCGAACGGCTGCAACAGCAGCGGCAGGATCACCAGGGCGATCAGGCCCAGGGTCATCTGAATGCGGAATTTCGTCATCATGGATTCGTCTCCCTAGGTGCGTTCCGCAACACGTTCGCCGAGCAGGCCCGACGGTCGCATGGTCAGGATCACGATCAGCACGATGAAGGCAAAAATCTCCGAGTAGTGGCTGCCCAGCAGTCCGCCGGTCAAGGCGCCGATGTAACCCGATCCGAGGGCCTCGATCAGGCCGAGCAGCACGCCGCCCACGACCGCGCCGGCCAGGTTGCCGATGCCGCCGAACACCGCCGCAGTGAACGCCTTGAGACCGGGCAGAAACCCCATCGCGTGCTGCACCGTCCCGTACTTCATGGCCAGCATGACGCCGGCGATGGCCGCCAGCACGGCGCCGATGACGAAGGTGGCGGAAATCACCTGGTCCGGCTTGACGCCCATCAGCGCGGCGACGCGCGGGTTCTCGGCCGTGGCCCGCATGGCGCGCCCGAGCGCGGTCCGGTTCACCAGCCACATCAGGCCAGTCAGCAGCACGGCAGTGGTGCATAGGATCAGCAGGTCGGTGACCGAGATCACCGCGCCGCCGATGTCGAAAGGCTCGGACGGCAGCAATTGAGGAAAGGCCTTGGGATTGGGTTTCCAGATGATCATGGCCAGGGTCTGCAGCAGCAGCGACATGCCAATCGCCGTGATCAGCGGCGCCAGCCGCGGCGAGTCGCGCAGTGGCCGGTAGGCGATTTTCTCGATGGTGAAGTTCACGATCGCAGCCACCATGCAGGCCACGATCATCGCGATGATCAGCACCAGCCAGCCCGGGATTCCTGGAAACTCCGACAGCAACAGTCCGGCGACGGTCCATGCCGTCAGCGCGCCCACCATCAGCACGTCACCGTGGGCGAAATTGATCAACTGGATGATGCCGTAGACCATGGTGTAGCCCAGAGCCACCAGCGCGTAGACGCTGCCCAGGACCAGACCGTTAATGATCTGCTGCAGAAAAATGTCCATTCGATGTCTCCGTTTCCCGGCCGGATTGCGCTGCACCTGAGGCAGGCTCCGCGCCCATTCGGGTCCATCCCAGCGGATCAGCAGTTCGAAAAAACCGCCGGACAAGCCCGCTCGACGGGTTTGAGGCGCCGATTGTATCGAGCGGGCCTCTCGCTCTTCTTTCCACGCCCGGGGTTTACCCTTGGTCCTTGAAGCGTTGCTGCAGCTCCGTTGAGAGCGGAAAGACACGGAAGACTAGAATTCGGGGCTGAGGTTTTCCTATGTCACTCATCTCCCTGCTCTCGTCGATTTTCCGCCGCCCCCACTATCAGTCCGACGCCACAACGTTCATTGAGCAGCTCAAGCACGAGCGGCCGGACCTGGAAGCCAGGCAGGCCGAGGGTCACGCCCTGCTCTGGGACAAATCCGTCGATCGTGAAGCCTGGAGCGACTACCGCGAAGCCGAGGTTGCGCAGCAGCCGTACGTGTATCAGACCAAGGCTTGAAACAGCAGCAGCGCGGTGACGAGTCAGCCCTTGCCGGTCGCACCCGCTGAAAGCGCGTGAGCATGATCCAGAGCACGACGCACCAGCCCGATACTGAATCTTCCGGCGCGCGCCTCGCCATGCCGGTGGTGGTCGACCATGTCGCGGTGGCCCGCCTGTACGGCGAGCCGCTGTTCTCGATGCCGCAGGATCTGTACATCCCGCCGGATGCGCTGGAAGTGTTTCTCGAGGCGTTCGAGGGTCCGCTGGACCTGCTGCTGTACCTGATTCGCAGGCAAAACTTCAACATCCTTGACATTCCGATGGCCGGCCTGACGCGGCAGTACCTGAGCTACGTCGAGGAAATTCGCGGCCGCAACCTGGAACTCGCGGCCGAATACCTGCTGATGGCGGCGATGCTGATCGAAATCAAGTCGCGCATGCTGCTGCCCCCGCGCCGAGTGGCCGAGGGGCAGGAAGCCGAAGATCCGCGCGCCGAGCTGGTGCGGCGCCTGGTCGAGTACGAGCAGATCAAGCTGGGAGCCGCGCTGATCAACGAGATGCCGCTGATCGGGCGCGACTATCTGAAGGCGCAGGTCACGGTCGAGCAAAGCCTGTTGCAACGGCTCCCTGATGTTCACGTCGCCGACCTGCAGGCCGCATGGCTGGAGATCCTGCGGCGCGCCAGGCTGGTGCAGCATCACAAGATCTCGCGCGAACAGCTCAGCGTGCGCGAACACATGAGTTTTGTGCTGAAGCGCCTGCAGGGGCGCAAGTTCGTTGAATTTGAAAGCCTGTTCGATCCGTCCAAAGGCGTTCCGGTGCTGGTCGTGACCCTGCTTGCGGTGCTGGAACTGGCCAAGGAAGCACTGGTCGACATCACGCAGGCCGAGGCCTTCGCGCCGATTTACGTGCGTCTTGCGTTCACGCCGAGTTAGAGCTGCGCTGCATCACCCTCGCAGCGCGAAACACAATAAAGCGACCAGCCGCTCAGGCGCCCTCGGCGCTGGCGCCGCGGCCCATCAACTGCGCAACGGCAGCCGCCGGTTGCAGCCTGCCGTCGAGCAGATCGACGACGCTTTGCGTGATCGGCATTTCGACCCCGAGCCGGGCCGCACGCTGCAACACGGCGTGCGCTGTCGGCACCCCTTCGGCGACATGACCGAGCGATAGCAGCGCCTGTTGCAGGCTCTGACCCTGCGCCAGCAGCAGGCCGACGCGACGATTTCGACTTAAGTCGCCGGTGGCCGTCAACACCAGGTCACCGAGGCCACTCAGACCCATGAAGGTCTCAGCCCTGGCGCCCAGCGCGAGTCCGAGTCGCGTCATTTCTGCCAGGCCACGGGTAATCAGCGCGGCACGGGCATTCAGGCCGAGTTGCAGGCCGTCGCTAAGACCACTGGCTATGGCCATCACGTTCTTGGTCGCGCCGGCAACTTCGACGCCGATCAAATCGTCGTTGGCATAGACGCGCAGCGAGGGGCCGTGAAAGGCGGTGACCAGCGCCTGGCGCACGGTCTCATGGCGGCTGGCGGCGACCAGGGCGGCAGGTTGCCCACGCGCCACTTCCTGGGCAAAACTCGGGCCACTCAGCGCACCGCAGAGCCGTTGCGGCGCGGCCTGCTCGGCAACCTCGTGGGCCAGCAGCCCGGCGCCGGCTGGCGATCGATCCGCCCCGTCGCCGGAAAGCTCGAACCCCTTGCACAGCCAGACCAGTGGCTGCGTCGCCGACGGAAGCAGTTCCAGTGTCGAGCGCAGGCCGGCCATCGGTGTGCCGATCACAATCAGGTCGGCCTGACCCTGGCGCGCACGCAAAGCCAAGGGGTCGAGTTGCATCACCTCGATCGATTCCGGAAACGCAAAGCCTGGCAGGTAGCGGGCGTTGACCCGATCCCGCTGCATCGATCGATACTGCTCCGGATCCCTGACCCAAAGCGAGACGCCATGGCACCGGCTGGCACTGATTGCGAGGGCCGTTCCCCAGGCCCCGGCCCCCAGCACCATGATGTTCATGATCGCGCCATGCAGGGCAGAAACTCGCTGCGCCGAATGCGCCTACTGCGTCGGTACCGCGTCGCCGCTGGCGGCGACCCGCGCCTGCTGTTGCTCGTACATCGCCTGAAAATTAATCTCGGCCAGATGCACCGGCGGGAAGCCGCCACGGCTCACCACGTCGGCCACATTGCCGCGCAGATAGGGATAGATGATCTGCGGGCAGGCGATGCCCATGATCGGACTCATTTGCTCGGGCGTGAGATTGCGGATCTCAAAAATTCCGGCCTGGGTTGCTTCCACCAGGAACACCGTCCGGTCCTTGATCTTGGTCTGCACCGTCGCCGTCACGCAAACTTCGAACACGCCATCGGCCACCGGCGTCGCCTCGATGCCAAGATTGATGTCAACGTTGGGTTGTTCTTGCTCCAGCAGGATCGCCGGCGAATTGGGCTGTTCCAGCGACAGGGCCTTGAGGTACACACGCTGGATCTGGAATACGGGTTCGAGGGCGTCAGCCATGGGGTTCTTTCAGGTCGTCCAATGAAATTCGCCTGGCGCTCGTCACAGCCGCCAGGCGCAAACAACAAATGTCGATTATCGCAGGCGAGAAGTGCCGCCAGAGTTCATGTCCCCTGCAGCAGCGGCAGCAGGCCGCCGCTTCGGTCCAGCGCAATCAGTTCATCACAGCCGCCGACATGGGTCGTGCCGATAAAGATCTGCGGCACGCTGCGCCGTCCCGTGAACTGCACCATGCGCGAGCGCTCGGCCGGAGACTCGTCGACACGAATCTCTTCAATCGCCTCGACACCACGTCGCTTCAGTATCTGCTTGGCCTGAATGCAATACGGGCACCAGGCTGTGGTGTACATCTTCACGTTCTGCATCGTGCTTCGCGTTGGCAGTTGATCTTGACCGACAGGATCGGCGGGAGCGGGCCCAAGGCGGCACAGGCTGCGGCCGCTGGCACCGCGTTCAGGTTTTCTCCAGCGGCAGGTTGGCTTCTTTCCAGGCGCGCAAACCACCGGTCAGCGCTTGCGCCTTGTCGTAACCGAGCTTCCTTGCCATCGCCTCGGCACGCCGCGCGCGGGCGCCGGTCGGACAGACCAGAATCAGCGGCAGCGCCTTGTTCTTGATGACCTGCGGCAGGCGCTCTTCAAGCTGCGCCAGCGGCAGGTTGCGCGCGCCGCCGGCATGGCCGGCGGCAAACTCCTCCACCTCGCTCACGTCAATGATCACGCCCTTTTCGCGGTTGATCAGATTGACCGCCGCCGAGACGTTCAACGCGCCGGGTCCGCCCCCCTGCAGCACCGGCAACAACAGCATGACCCCGGAGGAAAGTACCAGGAGCATCAGCATCCAGTTCTCAGCAATGAAGTTCACATAAGTCCTAATCGAGAAGCCGGCATTTTAGAATCGAGCGCAATGATCGGCGCCTGACCGCCAACATACCCATGTACAAGCTCGTGCTGGTTCGCCATGGCGAATCGACCTGGAACCTGGAAAACCGCTTCACCGGCTGGACCGATGTTGACCTGACGAGCAGCGGCATCGAGCAGGCCAGAGCGGCCGGCCGGCTGCTGCGCGCCGAGGGCTACGACTTTGACTTGAGCTACACCAGCGTGCTGAAACGTGCGGTGCACACGCTCTGGCAGATGCTCGACGAGTTGGAGCAGCAGTGGCTGCCGGTGCGCCACGACTGGCGGCTGAACGAGCGGCACTATGGCGCCTTGCAGGGCTTGAACAAGGCCGAGATGGCGCGCCAGTACGGTGACGCCCAAGTCCTGCTGTGGCGCCGCAGCTACGATACGCGCCCGCCAGAGCTGGAGCCGTCGGACCCGCGCTGCGAGCGCGGCGACCGCCGTTACGCCGGCCTGCGGCCGGACCAGGTGCCGCTGACGGAAAGCCTGAAAGACACGGTGCAACGGGTCATTCCCTGCTGGGAGGAACTCATCGCGCCGGCCATCCGGTCTGGCCAACGGGTGTTGATTTCGGCCCATGGCAACTCGATGCGCGGCCTGGCCAAATACCTCGACACGATTGCCGACGCCGACATCGTCGGGCTGAACATTCCGAACGGCATTCCACTGGTTTACGAATTGGACCGCGCATTGAAGCCGATCCGCAGCTATTACCTGGGCGGCGCCGAGGCCGCTGCGCGGGCGGCGGCGGCGGTCGCCGCGCAGGCCGAAACTAAGGTCTAGCCCAGGAACCACTCCAGCAGGACGGGTTCCAAGGTATATTGCTCGCAACAGGACGTCTAAATGGCACATAAACTGAAAATCGCCGGCTGGATCGCAGTCGGGGCGCTGGCTGGCGCCATGACCACCGTATCACTGCAGACGCTGGCGCGTGTCACGGTGGCACCGTTGCCGCTGGAAGAGCTGCAACAACTGTCAGCCGTTTTCGGCATGATCAAGACCGACTACGTCGAACCGGTCGATGAGAAGAAACTGCTGACCGACGCCATCTCCGGCATGGTGGCCAGCCTGGACCCGCATTCGCAGTACTTCGACAAGAAGGCTTTCAAGGAATTTCGTGAAGGCACCAGCGGCCGCTTCGTCGGCGTGGGCATCGAGATCACCCAGGAAGACGGACTGGTCAAGGTGGTGTCGCCGATCGAAGGCTCTCCCGCCTTTCGCGCCGGCCTCAAGCCGAACGACCTGATCACCCGCATCGACGACACCGCAGTCAGGGGCCTCTCCCTGAACGAGGCCGTCAAGCGCATGCGTGGCGAGCCCCAGACCAAGGTGAACCTGACGATCTTCCGCAAGGACGAGAACCGCACATTCAGCGTCACCATCACGCGCGAAATCATCCGCACCCAGTCGGTGCGCGGCAAGGTCATGGAGCCGGGCTACGCCTGGATTCGTCTCTCACAATTCCAGGACCGGACCGTGGAGGACTTCGCGAACAAGGTGATGGAAATTTACAAGCAGGAACCCAACCTGAAGGGTCTGGTGCTTGACCTGCGCAACGATCCCGGCGGCCTGCTCGACGCCGCGGTGGCGATTTCGGCCGCCTTCCTGCCGGAGAACGTCAACGTGGTGTCGACCAACGGTCAACTGGCCGAGAGCAAGTACATGTACAAGGCCGCGCCAGAGTTCTACCAGCGCCGTGGCGGCAGCGATCCGCTGCGCAGACTCCCCGCGGCGCTGAAGAACGTGCCGCTGATCGTGCTGGTCAACGAAGGCTCGGCCTCGGCCAGCGAGATCGTCGCCGGCGCGCTGCAGGACCACAAACGCGCAACGATCATGGGCAGCCAGACCTTTGGCAAGGGCTCGGTGCAGACGGTGCGGTCCCTCACCGCCGAGACCGGGCTCAAGCTCACCACGGCGCGCTATTACACCCCCAGCGGCAAGTCGATCCAGGCCCAGGGCGTTATTCCCGACGTGATGATCGATGAAGCCGAAGAGGGCAATCTGTTCGCCGTCCTGCGCATGCGTGAAGCCGATCTTGAAAAACACCTGGGCAGCGGCCAGGGCGAGGAAAAGAAGGACCCGGAGCGCGAGAAGGCGCGTGAAGAGGCACGCAAGCGCCTGGAAGACGAGTCGAAGAAATCTCCGGAAGAGCGGCGCCGTCCCGAGTTTGGCAGCGAGAAGGATTTTCAGTTGCTGCAGGCGCTGAACAGGCTCAAGGGCCGCCCGGTTCTGGTGAGCAAGACCCTGAGCGAGCGCAAGGACGAGAAGAAAGAGAATTGAACGACGAGCAGTTGCTGCGTTACTCGCGCCACATCCTGCTCGACGAGGTTGGCGTCGAGGGCCAGCAAAAACTTCTGGGCGCGCACGCCCTGGTCATCGGCGCCGGTGGCCTGGGCTCCCCGGTGGCGCTCTACCTGGGAAGCGCGGGTGTCGGGCACATCAGTATCGTTGACAGCGATCAGGTCGACCTGACCAACTTGCAGCGCCAGATTGCCCATGACATGTCGCGTCTTGGCATGGACAAGGCGGCCTCAGCGCGCCAAGCAATCGCCGCCATCAATCCCGAGGTGACCGTCAGCGCGCTGGTGGCGCGCGCTGACTCTGCGCTGCTGGACGAGCTGGTCGCAGCGGCCGATCTGGTGCTCGACTGCAGTGACAACTTCGCCACGCGACAGGCCGTCAACGCCGCCTCTGTGCGCCATGGCAAACCGCTGGTGTCAGGCGCGGCGATCCGCTTTGACGCTCAGATCAGCGTCTATGACCCGCGCGACGCCCGGTCGCCCTGCTACGCCTGCGTTTTTCCACCCGATGCTGAATTCGAGGAAACACGTTGCGCCACCCTGGGCGTGTTCGCGCCCCTGGTTGGCATCGTCGGCGCGATGCAGGCGGCCGAGGCGCTAAAACTGCTGATGGACACCGGGCGTTCGCTGGCTGGACGCCTGCTGATGCTCGATGGCCGCAGCATGGAGTGGAGTGAAGTGCAAATCCCGCGCAACCCGGACTGCCCGGTGTGCCGGCAGCGGCCGCAGGCCAGGGAGCTTGGCGAACATCACGTTTAGCTGTATATTTGTACAGTTATGGCGGAGGATGCCGCCAGCCCGAACCTGATCGACCCGCCTCCCCGTGACTGCCCGACCCGCCGCTGCCGAGTTCGCCCCGAACGCCCCAGGGCAGGCTCGGTCCTGGGCCGGGGTCTGGCAGGCCGACCGGCTGGCCCCATCGACGCATGGCAGCCTGCCAACCGGGCACCCTGTGCTGGACGCCGAACTGCCCGGCGGCGGCTGGCCGCTCGGCACCATCACCGAGGTGCTGCAGGCCCAGGCTGGCTGGCTCGAATGGCGCCTGCTGCGCCCCGGTCTGGGCGCCGCCCTGGGTCATTTGCCGCTGCGCCGGAACCGGGGCCAGCATGACCCTGTTGCAGGCAAGCCCCTGCTGTTGCTGGGGCCGCCTCATTGGCCCCATCTGCCGGCCTTCACAGCGCAGGGCATCGACCCCGGGCAGTTGCTGCTGATCCGTGCGCAGCAACCGGCCGAACAGCTCTGGGCCGTCGAGCAGGCCCTGCATTGCAAGGCCCTGGGCCTGCTGCTGTGCTGGCTGCCCCAGGTTCGAGCGGAACAGTTGCGCAGGCTGCAACTGGCGGCCCGTGCCTGTGATTACCCGGTGCTGCTGTTTCGCCCACTGGCGGCGCGCCATGAATCCTCGCCCGCACCGTTGCGCCTGACGCTGACGGCGCGTGGCTCCCTGCAGCTGCAGGTGGGCATCGTGAAACGGCGCGGCCCAGCGCTTGAGCAGCCGCTACTGCTCGATGCCCCCGCTGTCGGGCTGACGCAGTTGCTGGCCTGGCGTGAGCGCCGGCATCCCAAGGGCCCCTCCCCACCAATCACCCGGCCCGCAGCAGGCCGGGCCCTGCCTCATGTTCTGGATCGCGCTGCGTCCCAGGCTGCCGCCTGTCCCGCCAGCAGCAGCCTCGCCTGACAGCCTGTCCCCGTCTGAAACGCTGGCCTGGCAGGCCCTGCAGTTCAGTCCCCGGGTGGCCCAGGTTGAAGAGGCGGTGTTGCTGGAGGCCCAGGGCAGCCTGCGGCTCTGGGGTGGCAAGCGCCGCCTGCTCGAGCAGTTGCAGCAACTCGACAGCGAAGAGCAGCCCCTCACCTTGACCAGCGCGCCCACCGGCCTGGCCGCGCTGGCCTTGGCGCGCCATGTCGCTGGCCTGCTGGCGGCGGACGACGACCCACAGGCGTCACAGGCGTCACAGGCGTCGCAGGCGTCACAGACCTCACAGACCTCACAGACCTCACACCTGCCCGAGGTGCGGCGCCATCTCCATGCCGGCAACCTGCAAGCCGGCCTGGACCGGCTGCCGCTGGAGAGCCTGAGCGCCGTCGCCCGACATGCGCCGACGCTGGAACGCCTGGGCTGCCGTAATCTGGGCGCCGTGCGCGCCCTGCCACGCGGCGGCCTGAGCCGGCGTTTTGACGCCGCCCTGCTCGACGCTCTGGACCAGGCCTATGGCCTGAAGCCCGAAATCTACTCATGGATCAGCCCGCCCGAGACCTTCGCGCAGCGCATCGAGTTGCCCTTTCACACCGATTCGGCCGACCGGTTGCTGTTTGCCGCCAGGCGCTTGCTGCAAGCCCTGCAGGCCTGGCTGGCGGCCCGGCACCGCGGCATCCGCAGCTTCGATCTGTCATGGCTGTACGAACATCATCAACAAGACGAAGACCCGAGCGGGGGCCTGAGCATCGCCAGCGCGCAGACCAGCCGCGATCTGCCGCACTGGCTGCGCCTGCTGGCCGAGCATCTGGCGCAGCAACCCCTGCGCGCGCCGGTGTCTGAGTTGCGGCTGCAGGTGCTGCAGACCGAGCCGTTGCCGCCGGAGAACAGCAGTCTGCTGCCCGACGGTCTTCCGAACTGCTCCGCCTTGCTACAGTTTTTAGAGCGTGCAAGCGCTCGTTTTGGCGCTTCACAGGTGGTCTCACCGCAACCCAGGTCGGAGCACCGGGCGCAACATCAGACGCTCTGGCGCGATGCGGTGCAGTTGCAGGCAGGCCGGCACCGCGCCAGGCAGCCGGCCCCGGCGCCTGGCGCGGGCAGGGGCCGAAAGCCGAGGCCCGGTAGCTCACCACCGTCGCCCCAGGTCAGCGATCCGCCCCCGCTTCCCTGCTGGCTGCTCGAGCAGGTCCTGCCCCTGCCCATGAACGCCCAGTCGCAGCCGCTGTACCAGGGCCCGCTCAAGCTGCTGGCCGGCCCGCAGCGGATCGAGGCCGGCTGGTGGGACACCGGGCTGCCGGAGCGGCCCGAAGGACTGACCCTGCGTGACTATTTCCTGGCCGAAAGCGAGCACGCCGGCCTGCTCTGGATTTACCGTGAGCGCAGGCCGGTGCGCGGCGCCGCGCAATGGTTTCTGCATGGAATTTATGGATAGACAGCAGGCCGGGCCAGCCCGTAAACTGCACCGGCCCCTCCCACCCCGCACAAGGAAACTTCATGAACCACCTGCACCGCCTGGGCCTGCTCAGCGCCGCCATCGCCCTGGCAAGCTGCCAGCTCGGCCCAAAAACGATCATCGCCAACGTCGATATCAAACCCACCAGCAGCGCCGCGGCGGCCGGACTGAATCCGAGCGGCCGGATCACCTTCACCCAGGTCGGGACCTCGGGCTGGGTCCGGGTCGAGGCCAAAATTGACGGCCTGAAACCGAACGCCGAACATGGTTTCCACGTGCACACGGTGGCCGACTGCTCGGGCGACGGCACCCAGACCGGCGCCCATTTCAACCCCGAGAAAAACCCGCACACCCATCCGGGACAGCCACACCGGCACGCCGGCGCCATGTTCAACCTGAGAACCGACGCCAATGGAACCGGCCGACTGAGCCAGGATGTGAGCAGCATCACCCTGACGCCGGGACCGATGAGCATCATCGGCCAGCCCGTGATCACGCACCGCGACCCGGATGACTACCGCTCGCAGCCGCTCGGCAATGCCGGCCCGCGCGTCGGCTGCGGCTTGATCGCGATCGGTTGATTGGGTCCGGGTCGAGGGAGTGGGGTCGCCCGGCGTGCCGGGCTCGCTACGCCGCAGCCTGTTGCTGATACAGGTATTTCTGGAACCCGGCGAACACCTTGCCAATCTCATCCGGTCGGCCCAGGTCGGCCACCGCGTCGGAAATCGAGTTGTTGTATTTCAAGCGCAGTAGCGGCGTCAGCTTGTCCTGATC
>JBCKPH010000074.1:0-14015 GCA_038901755.1 Burkholderiaceae bacterium
GCCCGCCTTGCGCGCTTCCTGCGCCAGGCTGTCCGGCAAATTCAACTTCATTTCCAAGGTCGTCATGCCAATCTCCCACCCACACTTGATCACCCTCCTGGCGTATGTCAAGCAGCGGACAACTCATCCCAGCGGCGAATCCGGGAGAGAGTTTCGTCCATGGCTTCCCGCGCCATTTCCGTGTCGTAGTGGGTTTGCAGATTGATCCAGCTCTGCGCGTCGGTGCCGAAGAAGGCGGCCAGACGTAGGGCGGTGTCGGCGGTGATTGAACGCCGGCCGGCCACAATCTCGCCGATGCGGCGCTGGGGTACGCCGATTTCCTTGGCGAGCCGGTACTGAGTGATACCCATGGGCTCCAGGAATTCATGGAGCAGAATTTCACCGGGCGTGGCGAGCGGTATTTTACGCGGCATGCTATTTCTCCTCAGTGGTAATCGACGATCTCAACGCGCCAGGCATGCCCGTCGCGCCATTCGAAGCACACCCGAAGCTGATCGTTGATCCGGATGCTCCATTGCCCCTTGCGGTCTTTCTTCAGTTGCTCCAGCCGATTCTGTGGCGGCACGCGCAAGAACTCCAGCGACGCCGCTGCGTTGATCTGCTGCAACTTCCGCATCGCTACGGTGGCGATGTTGGCGAACCGCGCCACGCGCTTGCCTTTGAACAGGTTTTCCGTGTCGGCGCATTTGAATGACTGGATCACGGGCAAATACTATCCAATTACGCTAGTAACGTCAATAGATAGGACAACCCGACCAACGGGCTGGCGTATTGATGTTTGGCACAGGAATGAACGCGACGTCGTAGCCGTAGCGCTGGACCATGGCCTCGAGCAGCAGCGGCAGCTCGATAGCCTCGATAGCCTCGATAGCCTCGATGGCCTCGGGATCGGGGAGCTGCACGTTATTGTTCGGCTTGGTGCGGCCTGGCAATGGTGGCTGCCCCTACCTGTACAGCCAAACCCGCAGCAGCGAAACAAGCTGGTCGGTATCCACCGGCTTGCTGACGTAGTCGGAGGCGCCGGCCTCGATGCATTTCTCGCGGTCGCCCTTCATGGCCTTGGCGGTGAGCGCGATCATCGGCAGGGACTCGAACTGCTTCATCTGGCGGATCTGGCGCATGGTCTCATAGCCGTCCATCTCCGGCATCATGATGTCCATCAGCACGATGTCCACATCCGGGTTCTGGCCGAGCTCTTCGAGGGCGGCGCGGCCGTTCTCGGCCGAGAGCACTACCATCTTGTGGCGTTCCAGTACCGCGGTGAGGGCGAAGATGTTGCGCATGTCGTCGTCCACCACCAGCACCTTCTTGCCGGCCAGGCTGTCGGCGCTCAGGTAGAGCTTCTCCAGCATCTGGCGCCGCTCCTCGGGCAGTTTGGACACCACCCGGTGCAGGAACAGCGCCGTTTCGTCGAGCAGCCGCTCGGGTGTCCGCACCTCCTTGACGATGCCCTTGAGCGCCAGGGATTTCAGCCGCTCCTGCTCCTGCTGCGGCAGTTCGGCTATGCCGTAGATGATCACCGGCACGTCGCGCGTCAGATCAAAGCCCTGGATCGCCTCGAGCAGGTCGGCGACGCTGATGTCGGGCAGCTTGAGATCCAGCACGATGCAGTCGTAGCGCTTCTTCTTGAGCGCCGCGAGGGCGTCCTTGCCGCTGGCCACTGCTTTGATGCGCACGTCACCGTTGCCGATAAGGTCGAGCACGTTGTTGCGATGCTGCTCGTCGCCGTCGGCGACAAGCAAGTCCTTCACCTCGCGCTCGGCGAATTTGTTCACGTCGGCCAGCGCTTTCTGCAGCGACTCGGCGGTGACCGGCTTGACCAGGTACTCGAAGGCGCCGTAACGCAGGCCGCGCGGGCGGTTGTCCTCGGCAGAGATGATTTCCACCGGAATGTGCCGCGTGTCGGGGTTGCGCTTCAGGCGCTCGAGCACCACCCAGCCGTCCATGTCGGGCAGATGCAGATCGAGCGTGATGGCCGTGGGCTTGAACTCGCCGGCGAGTTCAAGGGCATCGTCGCCGCGTGCGGCGACGATGCCCTTGAAACCTTTGTCGCGCGCCGCCCGCAGCAGGATGCCGGCGAAGCGCGCGTCATCCTCGACGATGAGCAGCGTGCGCTCACCCGGCTTGATTGCCGCCCGGTCGTCCGCGACAGCGCTTGGTTGGTGGATTGTTTCTTGGGGCATTCTTCCCTGCGGCGGCGCCTTTGCCGCAGGATCGGGCCTGGCCGCCTCTGGAGCTGCGGATTCCCCGTCCCGCTCCAGGCGCTGGCCACTGCCGTGGGCTCCTCCCGGCGTGCCCCGACTGTTCTGCCCGGGTTCGGGCGCGCGCAGCGGGAGGTACAGGACGAAGGTGCTGCCCTGGCCCGGCGAGCTCATCGCCAGCCGCAACTCGCCGCCGAGCAGCCGCGCGATCTCGCGCGAGATGGACAGCCCCAGGCCCGTGCCACCGTACTTCTTGGCGGTGCCGGTGTCGGCCTGCTGGAACGCTTCGAAAATGATCTTCCGCTTGTCGGTCGGCAAGCCGATGCCGGTATCGGTGACATGGAAACCGATCACCGTCCGAGCGCGGTTGAGCCCGTCATGATCCACGCTCCAGCCCGATTCCACCGGCTCGATGCGCACCGATACCTGACCCTTCTCGGTGAACTTGAAGGCGTTGGAGAGCAGGTTCTTCATTACCTGCTGCAAGCGCTGTGAGTCGGTGTAGAGGGATGGCGGCAGGCCCGGCGCGAGTTCCACGCCGAAGCCCAGGCCGCGGCTCTGCGCCACGTGGCGGAAGGCCCGTTCGAGCTGTTCGCCGACGTTGGCGAATGACGCGTCCTGAAGGTCCGGCGTCACGGTGCCGGACTCGATCTTGGACAGGTCGAGGATATCGCTGATGAGTGCCAGCAGATCCTTGCCCGCCCCCTGAATGATCTTGGCATATTCGATCTGCTGCCCGCTCATGTTGTGCTCGGCGTTCTCGGCGAGCAGCTGCGAAAGGATGAGCAGGCTGTTGAGCGGTGTGCGCAACTCGTGCGACATGTTGGAGAGGAACTCCGACTTGTACCTGGAGGTGAGGGCCAACTGCTCGGCCTTCTCCTCCAGCGTCAGCTTGGAGGCCTCGATCTCGCGGTTCTTGTACTCGACCTCGACCCTCTGGTCTGCCAGCAGCTTGTTCTTTTCTTCCAGTTCCTCGTTGCTCTGGCGCAGTTCTTCCCCTTGGCTCTGCAGCTCCTCGGTGACCCGAATCAAGTCGCTGATGTCGATGCGAAAGCCCACAACATGGCCGTCGGGCAACCTGCGCTCGACGATGCGCAGGGTGCGGCCATTGCTGTGTTTTTGTATCAAGGTGGTGTTGGCGGCCAGATGGATGGCCAGGCGTTCGGCCACCCATTCATCGACCCGGCCAATGGCGGCAACATACTGCCCCATTTCGGCGCCGGCCCGGATGAGGTCTTCAAACTGGGCGCCTGGAACCATCAGGTGGGCCACTTCAGGATACGCTTCGCGGTATTTGTCGTTGCACAACACCAAGCGGTCTTGTGGGTCATATACGACAAAGGCTTCGTCCAGTGCGTCGATGGAGTCGCGCAGCAGGTCGTGGACGCGCTGAACTTCGGTCTCGGCCAAGCGTCGGTTCTCCCGCATTGCGCCAAATGCCCTCACCAGATGCCCCACCTCATCTTGTGAGGCGTGGGGTAGTTCGGCGCTGAAGTCGTTTTCTGCCAAGCGGTCGGCTGCAGCCGCCAACTGCTGCAGCGGGCGCATGACTATGCGGCTTTGCAGCCAACCAATCAGGCCGGCCGTCATGGCCAGGAGAAGAAGTAACCATCTCTCTGCGCTGAGCAACTGGTCCGTCTCCTCCTGTATGGCATCGGTCGGATCGGCCATGACTTGCAGTCTGCCCAGGGCTGTGCCATGGTAGTTCAACGCCTCGTCGAAACTCACCATGTTCACCATGCGCTTATCGGGTGCCACTGCTTGCGCCACGATGGGGTACAGACGCTGGCCTTTGGCGTCAATGAGCGTCACGACAGTCCAATGGGGCGTGTCTTGCGCCACCTGTTCCAGCATGCGGTGTACCTGCACGATGTCATCGCTCAACAGCAAACCCACCAAGGGCGGGTTAAGCACCGCAAGCATTCTTTTTTGCACCTGCTGGAAGTCGCTGCGCACGCTGGCCAGACGTGCTGGCAGCCAATAGAAGTGCAAAACCAGCGCCAGCAACAAGCCAGTCCCCAATAGGGGGGCCAAAAGCTTGTACTGCAGGCGCCGAGAGGATTTAGTTGGGGACATATACCTTGTGCAGCCCCATTTGTTTGAGTACCTCATAGTTGGCAGGGGTGGCCAGGCCGACCTTGTCCATGGGTATGCGGCTCAGCATGGCACGGCCGTCGGCCGTTTCGCCCAGCGCCAGCAAAGCTGCACGCACCTTCTCGTGCACGTCTTGGCTGATGCGTCTGCTGGCCATCAGGGGATGCGAGGCCACTGCAATGGTTCTGTCAATGACTCGCAGCTTTTCGCGTACTTGGATGGGCTGCTCTTCCAGCGTTTGCTGTATGCCACCTCCCGCATCGGTTTGCCCAAGCGCTACGTTCAAATAGACCGAGGTGTGGGTTTTGACGTAGCGGGCTTGCACAGTGATACCGGCCTCGCTCAGTTGGGCACGCGGCAGGAGCGAGGCGGCCAGTGCATTGGGCGCGGGGAAATCCATGTTTTTGCCCTGCAGATCAGATAATTTCTTGATGGGACTGTCACTGTGCACCACGATGATGCCCTGTAGCGGCGTGGCCACGTCGCGCACCAGCGGCACGTAGTGACTGGCAGCCATGACGGCGTGATAGGGATTAATGTACGCAAAGTCAAATTCCTGCTGCTCAAATTTCTTTTCAAACACAGGGATGTTGGCCGAGCCCACCAGTACAAACCGCAAGCCGGTGCGCGTTTGCAACTGCGCAAGTATCGGGGTCCAGATGTCGTGGATGGTGCGACTGTCAAACTGAGGCACTATGCCCACGCGGTAGACCGTGGTGTCGTCGGCGACGGCGGGGGGCACCGTCGTCAAGAGAAGTAGCGTGGCACCTATACAGCGCATGGCCCATGTGCGGCGGTTGCTGGGCGTAGATGCGGTAATTTTTAGCATGCGGGACTCCTGGCTTAAAGATCAAATTATTGGTTCTAAGCAAACGCTGATTTATTCAAAAAAATTGTCAGCGGATTTCTGCCGAAACGCTCTTCGCTTTCATGCAGCCTGTCATGCTGGATTTCCGTGACGGCTAACGGGCGGAGTCGGGCACACGGGTGAGGACCTGCGTTTTACGCCGCCTCCGCGTGCAGCTTGACTCCGAGCGCTCTTGCCACCTTCAGCACCGTCGCAAAGCTTGGATTTCCTTCAGCGCTGAGCGCGCGATAAAGACTCTCACGGCTGAGGCCGGCGTCCTTGGCGACTTGGGTCATTCCCTTGGCTCGCGCAATGTCCCCGAGCGCTCTGGCAATTCCAGCTGCGTCGTCTGGCGCCTCTTCAAGCCAGGCGTCCAGGTAAGCGGCCATCTCTTCGGGCGTGCGAAGGTGTTCCGCAACGTCGTATGGAGTCGTCTTGGTCCGGGTCGGCTTCCTTGCAACAGTCTTGGGCATGGCGCGCTACTCCTGAAAATTCTTGGTCAGTTCGATCGCCTTCGCGATGTCCTTCTTCTGCGTTGACTTGTCGCCACCCGCGAGCAGCAGCAGAAGCCGTGTTCTCAGAAACCCCATCGGTCAGGTCTCTGTGCTGGCCCGGATTCCCGTCGATCAGGCGTTCTAACTCGAACCAGAATCCGTGCCCGCCCCGTGCGATCCTTCAGCGCGTCGATCCAGTCGCTGTAGGTGCCGGTCTTCTCAACACGGATGCAACAAGTGTAGCCGATAGGCTACTACTGTCAAGGCGCGCGTGGCTCCCACCAAGGGCTGCCCCGCCCGTCACAACAGATCGTTCGGCGCGTCGTAGGTGATGCTGAAATGGTCGGCGGGCAGCGCTCGGGGTTGAAGACATCGAGCGCGGCGGCCGCAATCTGCCCGTCCCGCAGCGCCGCCACCCGCGCCGCCGTATCGACCAGGTCGCCGCGCGCCACATTCACCAGCAAGGCGCCGCGTTTCAGCCGACCCAGCGCCTGGCGTTGCGCCAGATCCGCATCCACGGGCTGAGTCGGCTCTTGTCGCCCGGGGTCCAGCTCATCTGGATGTTGCGAAACACCCGCTCAGGGTGCGGCATCAGCGCGGTGAAGCGGCCGTCTGCCGTGGTGACGGCGGTCAGTCCGCCCGGGCTGCCGTTCGGATTGAACGGATAGGCTTCGGTGGCCCGGCCCTGGTGATCGACAAAGCGCATCGCGGCGATCACTTTTTGGGGGTCACCGCGATGCGCGAAGTCGGCATAACCCTCGCCATGGGCCACCGCAATCGGCAGCCGGCTGCCGGCCATGCCGGCGAAAAACAGGCTGGGCGAATCGAGCACCTCGACCAGGCTGAGCCGGGCCTCGAAGCGCTCGCTTCGGTTCGTCACAAAACGCGGCCAGGCCGCTGCGCCAGGAATGATGCCGGTCAGTTCAGCAAACATCTGGCAGCCGTTGCAGACGCCCAGGGCAAAGCTGTCGCTGCGCTGGAAGAAGGCGCTGAACTGCTCTGACAGCGACGCATTGAAACTGATGCTGCGGGCCCAGCCGACGCCCGCGCCCAGCGTGTCGCCGTAGCTGAAGCCGCCGCAGGCCACCAGGCCCTGGAAGTCGCCCAGATTGACCCGTCCTGTCTGCAGGTCGGTCATATGCACGTCGTAGGCGTCAAAACCGGCCTCGGTGAAGGCGTAGGCCATTTCCACATGCGAATTGACCCCCTGCTCGCGCAGGACGGCCACCTTCGGTCGCGCGAGCATGAGCGCGGGGGCGCCCTCACCCCTGCCCTCTCCCGAGGGGAGAGGGTGTGAAGCCCTGGCGCCCTCGCCCGAGGGGAGAGGGTCAGGGTGAGGGACATGGTTCGGGTCGAAGGTCAGATGCACATGTAGGCCAGGGTCGGAAGCTGCTCCCACACTGGCATGCTCGGCGTCGGCGCAGTCCGGGTTGTCGCGCTGCTGGCAGATCTTCCAGCTCACGCTGTCCCAGACCTGCTGCAATTCAGACAGCTCAGCGCTGAAAACGGTCTTGCCGTCGCGCCAAACTTGCAGCTGCCCTTGACCTGCCGTGATCGCTGATCCGCTCGGGCGTGTCTTGCCCACGCAATGGCTGTAGCGGCTCAGGCCATGTTCGCGCAGGGTCTGCATCACCTCGTTGCGCTGGCGCGTGCGCACCTGCAGCAAGACACCCAGCTCTTCATTGAACAGGGCCCTGAGCGTCAGCTCGTCGCGGCGCGCGTTGACCTGGCTGGCCCAGTTCTTCGCGTCGCCATGGTCGGCGCGGCTGTCTGTGATGCCATCGCCTTCGCTCACCAGCAGGTCAACGTTCAGCGAGACTCCGATATGGCCGGCAAAGGCCATTTCGCAGGCGCAGGCGAATAGGCCACCGTCGCTGCGGTCGTGATAGGCCAGCAAATAGCCGCCATCGCGCAGGCGATTCACGGCCATCACCAGCTTCACCAGGTCCTGCGCGTCGTCCAGATCGGGCACTGTGTCGCCGCACTGTTCCAGCGTTTGCGCCAGCATGCTGCCGCCCATCCGGTTCTTGCCACGGCCTAGGTCGATCAGCACCAGCGTGCTGTCGGGCTCATTGGCATCGAGTTGCGGCGTCAGCGTGCCGCGCACATCGGCGAGGGTGGCAAAGGCGCTGACGATCAGGCTGACCGGTGACACCACTTTCTTCACCTGCGAGCCTGTCCCTGGCGCGGCGGCTGGTTCGGTCCATTGGGTGCGCATCGACAGGCTGTCCTTGCCGACCGGAATCGAAATGCCCAGCGCTGGACAGAGCTCCAGACCGACCGCCTTGACCGTGGTGTACAGCGCGGCGTCTTCACCCGGCTCGCCACAGGCCGCCATCCAGTTCGCCGACAGCTTGACCCGCGACAGTTCGATCGGCGCCGCCAGCAGATTCGTGATGGCCTCGGCCACCGCCATGCGGCCCGAGGCTGGCGCGTCGAGCACCGCCAGCGGCGTGCGTTCACCCAGACTCATTGCCTCGCCGGCAAAACCTTGAAAGTCGGCCAGGGTCACCGCGCAGTCGGCCACCGGAACCTGCCATGGGCCGACCATCTGGTCCCGATGACTCAAGCCACCCACCGTGCGGTCGCCAATCGTGATGAGGAAACGCTTGGACGCCACCGTCGGGTGGCCCAGCACCTGCAACGCTGCGTCCTGCAGCTTGATGTCGGACAGGTCCAGCGGCGGGAAGCGGCGCGCAACGGTTTTCACGTCACGATCCATTCGCGGCGGCTTGCCCAACAGCAATTCCATTGGCATGTCGACCGCACGGCCCTCACCCCGGCCCTCGCCCTGAGGGAGAGAGGGTGAAACCTCACCCCGGCCCTCTCCCTGAGGGAGAGGGAGCGACTGTCCCCCTCTCCCCTGGAGGGAGAGGGTTGGGGTGAGGGGCCCACTGTCGGCCACGACCAACTGACGCTCTTCGGTGGCAACGCCGACCACGGCAAAGGGACAGCGTTCGCGTTCGCAAATGGCCCGGAAGCTCGCTAGCGAGTCGGGCGCGAGCGCCAGCACGTAACGCTCCTGGCTTTCGTTGCACCAGATTTCACGCGGCGCCATGCCGCTCTCCTCCAGCGGCACGGCGCGCAGGTCAAAGCGCGCGCCGCGGCCGGCATCATGGGTCAGTTCGGGGAATGCATTGGACAGGCCACCGGCGCCAACGTCGTGGATCGCCAGGATCGGATTGCCGCCGCCGTGACCGCCGTCCGGCGCGCCGAGCAGCCAGCACTGGTTGATGACCTCCTGGGCGCGGCGCTGGATTTCCGGATTCCCGCGCTGCACCGAATCGAAGTCCAGCTCGGCCGCGTTGGCGCCGGTGGCCATCGAACTCGCCGCTCCGCCGCCCATGCCGATGCGCATTCCGGGTCCACCCAGTTGCAGCAGCAGCGTGCCAGCGGGAAAGGCGATCTTGTGCGTCAGCGCGGCGTCGATGCTGCCGACACCGCCGGCGATCATGATCGGCTTGTGGTAGCCCCGATGCACGATGTCGACGTCGCTGGCAATGGTCTGCTCGTACTCACGAAAGTAGCCGAGCAGATTCGGCCGGCCGAACTCGTTGCTGAAGGCGGCGCCGCCCAGTGGCCCCTCAACCATGATCTGCAAGGGGCTGGCGATATGCCCGGGCCGGCCCAGCTTGCCGCCCCATAGCCTGGACACCGTGAAGCCAGTCAATCCGGCTTTCGGCCGGGCGCCGCGACCGGTCGCTCCCTCGTCGCGGATTTCACCCCCGACGCCGGTGGCCGCGCCGGCAAACGGCGAAATTGCGGTCGGGTGGTTATGCGTCTCCACCTTCATCAGAACATGGGTCCGCACGCTCCTCTTTTCGTAGCGCCGGCCGGCTTCCCCTTGTCGCGCGGCGAGCGGCGCGGCCGCGGCTTGGCGGTACGGCATGAAGCGCTCGATCGGCGAGCCCTCCATCACCGAGGCGTTGTCCGAGTAAGCCACCACCGTATGCTGCGGATGGACACTGTGCGTGTGGCGAATCATGCCGAACATGCTGTGTGGCTGCGGCGCGCCGTCGATGCTGAAGCTGGCGTTGAAGATCTTGTGCCGGCAATGCTCGCTGTTGGCCTGAGCGAACATCATCAATTCGACGTCGGTCGGATTGCGGCCGAGCCGCCCGAAAGCCTCGACCAGGTAGTCCATTTCATCGTCGGCCAGTGCCAGGCCAAGCTCGCGGTTGCTCTGCTCCAGCGCGCGCCAGCCGCCCCCAATCAGATCCACCGTTTGCAGCGGCGTCGCCGGCAGTTCATGAAAAAACTCGACGATGCGCGCCGGGTCGGTCAACAGCGTTTCCGTCATTCGGTCGTGCAGGCTGCCTGCAATCTCGGCCACGGCGGCGCGCGCGCGCTGCTGCCAGGCGCCTGTCGCATCGGCCGGAGTCAACCAGAAACGCGTCACACGCTCGATGCGCAGGACCGCAATCCCGCAGTTGCGGGCGATGTCGGTTGCCTTGGAGGCCCAAGGCGAAACGGTTCCAAGCCGTGGCGCAACCAGCAGCTCCAGCGCGGGCTTTGCCGGCGCAACAAAGGGCTCGCCATAGCTTAGAAGCTGCGCAAGCCGCTGCGCCTGCAGGGCATGCGGCGGCTGCTCGGTGGCGACCAGATGGACGAAGCCGGCGCTGATTGCGCTGAATTCGCTGCTGATGCCGCGAATTCCTTGCAGGAGCTGCTTGAGACGAAACGGACTGAGCGCGTTGCCGCCCTCGTACTGACTGATATGACGGGGCACGAGGAACGATCCGGTCGGTGGGCGCGCGCCTCGGCGCGAAAGATTGCGACCATTTTAGCCTGCGCTGGTGCGCCGCGAGCCCTGCATTGGAGCGGCGCGAGCCCGTAGCGGCGGGCGCAAATGCCGGCATCGAATGGGATAATCCGGCCATGAGCACGACCATCAAGAGCGCCGAGGACATCGCCGGCATGCGCCTTGCCGGGCGCCTCGCCGCCGAGGTGCTGGACTTCCTGACGCCGCATGTCAAACCCGGCGTCAGCAGCAACCAGCTTGATCAACTGGCGCACGACTACATCACCCAGGTGCAACAGGCCATTCCCGCGCCGCTGAACTATGCGCCCGCCGGTTACCGTCCCTACCCGAAATCGATCTGCACCTCGATTAACCATCAGGTATGCCACGGAATTCCGAACGACAAGCCGCTGAAAAAGGGCGACATCATGAACATTGACGTCACCGTCATCAAGGACGGCTGGCATGGCGACACGAGCCGGATGTTCTGTGTCGGCGAAGTCTCGATTGCCGCCGCGCGCCTGTGCAAGCTGACGTACGAGGCGATGTGGCACGGCATCAGGGCGGTCAAGCCGGGCGCCAGGCTGGGCGACGTGGGCTGGGCGATCCAGCGCTTTGCCGAGGAGCAGGGCCTCAGCGTGGTGCGCGAGTTCTGTGGCCATGGCATCGGACGCGGGTTTCACGAGGAGCCCCAGGTGCTGCACTACGGGCGCCCCGGAACCCTCGACCTACTGCTGCCTGGAATGACGTTCACGATCGAGCCAATGATCAATGCCGGGCGCAAGGAGATTCGTGAACTGGGCGACGGCTGGACCATCGTCACCAAGGATCATTCGCTGTCGGCCCAGTGGGAACATACGGTGCTGGTGAGCGAGACCGGCTACGAGGTGTTGACACTGTCCGCCGCCAGTCCCGCACCACCAGCCTTTGTCCTGGCAGGCGCGCCGGCCGCTGTGGAGCCTGTGGACCGGATAGCCGCCGCAGCAAACCCCCTGCCCGCCTGAACTGGCTGGCGCCTGGCCCATGCCGGAGTTCCAGCAGCAGCGCGACGCTTACCGGCGGGCCCAGGCGCTGCTGCTGGCGCCGCTGCATCGACATGACTCGCCGACGCGACTGGTCGGGCGCATATTGCGGCAACTGGCTGAACTTGCCGACGCGACCATCAGCGAACTCTGGCGCGCGGCCGGGCTTGATTCCGGCCTGACCCTGGTGGCGGTCGGCGGCTGGGGGCGCGGCGAGCTGTTTCCGCACTCAGATATTGACGTTCTCGTGCTGCTGCCCGACGGGGTCAGCATCGAACAGGATGAGCTCCTGAAGACGCAGGTCGAGGCCTTCATTGGCAGCTGCTGGGACTTTGGCCTGGACATAGGTTCGAGTGTGCGCACCGTGAGCGAATGCCTGGCCCAGGCGCGAGCCGACCTCACTGTGCAGACCTCGCTGCTCGAATCGCGGCGCGTCACCGGCAGCGCGCCCCTGTACGCTGAATTTCGCCGACGCTTTGCGGCCGAGCTGGACCCGCGGGCCTTCTTTGTTGCCAAGACGCTGGAGCTGCAGCAACGTCATAACCGCACCGAAAACACGCCCTACGCGCTCGAACCCAATTGCAAGGAGTCGCCCGGCGGGCTGCGCGACCTGCAGGTCATCCTCTGGGTCGCCAAGGCGGCCGGGCTGGGTGCAAGCTGGGAAGAGCTTGGCCGCAAGGGCCTGGCGACCGCCTTTGAAGTGCGCCAGCTCAAATCCAACGAAGCGCTGCTGCGCCTGGTGCGCGTCCGGCTGCACCTGGCCGCGGCGCGGCGCGAAGACCGGCTGGTTTTTGACCTGCAGAGCGCGGTGGCTGAAGCCTTTGGTTACGACGAGCGGATCCGGGACGGCTACAAGGTGGCGCGCCGCGCCAGCGAGGCGCTGATGCGGCGCTATTACTGGGCCGCCAAGGCGGTGTCGCAGTTGAACCAGATCCTGCTGCTCAACATCGAGGAGCAACTCAACCCGTCAGCGCATGCCATGCGCCCGATCAACGAGCGCTTTGGCGAAAAGGCCAACATGATCGAAGTGCTGGACGATGACCTGTACGTGCGCCAGCCGCAGGCGATTCTGGAGACCTTTCTGCTGTACCAGACAAGCGTCGGACTGAAGGGCCTCTCGGCGCGGACCCTGCGCGCGCTGTACAACGCGCGCCTGCTGATGAACGCGAGTTTTCGGCGCGACCCGGTGAACCGCGCCAGCTTTCGCCAGATCCTGCAGCAGCACGACGGCATCACCCATGCTCTGCGCCTGATGAATCAGACCTCGGTGCTGGGCCGCTACCTATGGGTGTTCCGGCGCATCGTCGGGCAGATGCAGCACGACCTGTTTCATGTTTACACGGTGGACCAGCATATCCTGATGGTGGTGCGCAACATGCGCCGCTTCTTCATCGTTGAACATGCGCACGAATATCCGTTCTGTTCGCAGCTTGCCGCGGGCTGGGACAAGCCCTGGATCCTGTACCTGGCGGCGCTGTTCCACGACATCGCCAAGGGGCGCGGGGGCGACCATTCGAAGCTGGGCGCCAGGGAAGTCAGGCGTTTTTGCCGGGCCCACGGTTTCATGGCGGACGCCGCCGGCAAGGAAGATGTGGCGCTGGTTGAGTTTCTGGTGACCGAACACCTGAGCATGAGCCGCGTCGCACAGAAAGAGGACCTGAGCGACCCGCTGGTGATTGGCGATTTCGCGCGACATGTTGGCAGCGAACGGCGTCTCACCGCCCTGTATCTGCTCACCGTGGCCGACATACGGGGCACCTCGCCCAAGGTCTGGAACGCCTGGAAGGGCAAGCTGCTGGAGGACCTGTATCGCCTGACCCTGCGTGTGCTGGGCGGCTTGGCGCCCAGCCCGGACGCCGAGGTCGAGGCGCGCAAGCGCGAGGCCCTGGTTTTGCTGGCGCTGCGGGCCGAGCCGTTTGATGTCCAAAAGGCGTTGTGGGACACGCTCGACGTGAGCTATTTCATGCGGCATGACGCGGCCGATATTGCCTGGCATGCACGGCATCTGTCGCGCCACCTGCGCCGAATGGGGGAGCCTGGCCGCCAGCCCGGATGCATCGTGCGCGCGCGCCAGTCAACGCTTGGTGAAGGCTTGCAGGTGCTGGTCTACACGCCGGATCAGCCCGATCTGTTTGCGCGTATCTGCGGCTACTTTGACCGCAGCGCCTTCAGCATTCTGGACGCGCGTATTCACACGGCGCGCAATGGCTACGCGCTCGACACGTTTCAGGTGGTGGCCACGCTGCAGGGGGTGCATCCGCGCGAGCTGGTGATGCTGGTCGAGTCCGGCTTGACCGACGTGCTTGAAAAGGGCGGGCCGCTGCCGGCGCCGAGCCAGGGCCGGCAGTCCCGGCGCATGCGCAGCTTCCCGATCACGCCCCGGGTCGAGTTGAAGCCCGACGAGCGGGCTCAGCGCTGGTTGCTGAGCATCTCGGCCAGCGACCGACCCGGGCTGCTCTACTCGGTGGCGCGGGTCCTGGCCAGGCACCATCTGAACGTTCAAATGGCCAAAGTCAGCACGCTGGGCGAACGGGTGGAAGACACCTTCCTGGTGGACGGCGCGGCATTGCAGCACAACCGCGAACAGATCGACATCGAGACCGAACTGCTCGCTGC
>JBCKPH010000075.1:0-13958 GCA_038901755.1 Burkholderiaceae bacterium
CTGATCGTGGACGGCGTTTCAACGCCATCGTGGACGCGCGAAGATGCGCGCAAGCGAGGGGTTCAATGTAGCTCAGCGGCCAGGCCGGCATCGAGCCTGAGACCGCGAAGCGATTCGATGGTCTGGTGCTCAAACAGCTGATCGAGGAGAGCTGACCCGCAGTTTCTTGAGCCGCTTGGCGATCGCAACGACGAGCGACGGACCGCGGTAGATGAGACCGGTGTAGATCTGCACAACGTCGGCGCCGGCTTCGATTTTTGACTGCGCATCCTCGGCCGACATGATGCCGCCGACGCCGATGATCGGGAAATCCGGCCCAAGTGCTGCGCGCAAGCGCCGCACCACCTGGTTCGATGCCAGCAACAGTGGGGCGCCACTGAGTCCACCGGCCTCTTCGCCGTGCCGAAGTCCGGCAACTGCCAGGCGCGAGGTCGTCGTGTTGGTGGCGATGACGCCATCCATGTCATGGCGTCGAAGGCAGGCGGCGATCCAATCGATCTGCGCCGGATCCAGGTCAGGCGCGATCTTGACGAACAGCGG
This sequence comes from Burkholderiaceae bacterium, assembly GCA_038901755.1. Taxonomy (GTDB): domain Bacteria; phylum Pseudomonadota; class Gammaproteobacteria; order Burkholderiales; family Burkholderiaceae_C; genus JBCKPE01. The sequence goes on from JBCKPH010000075.1 coordinate 541, forward strand.
CACGCGTCGCCCATGCTGCTGGATCAATGACTCACGTTGCGCTGCAAGCGCCGCCAGCAGTGTGTCCAGCGCCTGGTCCGACTGCAGGGCCCGCAGGTCCACGCTGTTGGGGCTGCTGATGTTGATGCTGATGTAGTCAGCCAAGGCATAGACTGCAGCCAGTCCCGTCTCATAGTCCTCGGCCGCCCGTTCCATGGTCGTGCTGGCGTTCTTGCCAATATTGATTCCCAGAATACGAGCGCGACTGCGAAATCCTGAACGCCGCAGGTTTTGCACAAAGGCAGTTAACCCGACGCTGTTGAAGCCCATCCGGTTAATTAGGGCCCGCGCCTGCGGCAGCCGAAACATCCTGGGCTTGGGGTTGCCCGCTTGCGGTTCTGGAGTCACGGTTCCGACCTCGACAAAGCCGAAGCCGAGGGCGCCAAAGCCGTCGATACAGCGAGCGTTCTTGTCGAGGCCTGCCGCCAGACCGACCCGATTCGGGAAGCGCAGACCCGCCAGCACGACAGGATCGTCCACCATGTCCTGGCTAAAAGCCTTTTCCAGCGCGGTGTGCTGCAGCCATTCGACCGCCTTGAGCGTGATGTCATGGGCCGATTCCGGATCGATGCCGAACAGCGCCGGCCGCAGCAGTGCATAGGGAAACAATGACATCGGATAAGCTAGAGCGGTACTCTTGTCGATTGTCGCAAATGAACCAAGATGAAATGAAGGCCATGGTAGGGCAGGCGGCGTTGCAGTATGTCGTGCCCGGACAGATTCTTGGCGTCGGTTCCGGTTCGACGGTGAATCGTTTCATTGACGCTCTGGCCAGCATCAGGGACCGCATCCCGGCAGCGGTTTCAAGTTCAAGCGCGACCACGCGACGGTTGCAGGTGATCGGTATCAAGGTGCTGGACAGCAACGAGGTCGACGAACTGGCGGTCTACGTCGATGGCGCCGACGAGATCGACGCTCAGGGCTACATGATCAAGGGCGGCGGTGGTGCCTTGACGCGCGAGAAGATCATCGCCTCCATGTCGCGCAGCTTTGTTTGCGTCGTCGACGGGTCCAAGGTCGTCAAGGTGCTGGGCGCTTTTCCACTGCCAGTGGAGGTGGTGCCGATGGCGTGTCGGCGCGTCATGCGCGAATTTGCAGCGATTGGTGGGCAGTGCGAACTACGGCAAGGCCCGGACGGCCCGCTCATTACCGACAACGGTCAGCAGATCATCGATGTGCGCGGCCTGCGCATTGACGATCCCTTGTCATTTGAATCTGTCGTGAATCAGTGGCCCGGCGTCGTCACCGTCGGCGTGTTCGCACGGCAGAAAGCCACGCTGAGCCTGCAGGCAACACCGGCGGGTGTGCGCACCGTGACCTATGGCCCCGCGCCGGGAGGCTAGGAGGCTGTCGGACTTTCGGGTACATCACGTTGATTGCCTATATTTTCAGCAGATTTGACGTGTCACGGATGGATAAGCTTGGTGCAAACGTCGTTCTGACGTGTTTGACGGGTCTGTGGTGCGTCGCGATTGCCAAAACCCGACAGCCTCCTAGCGGCGCTCCAACCGTGAAGGCGCATCACTCGCGCCGTTGCGGCATGCCGGGTCAGAACCTGATTCCGGCCGGATTCTGGCCCGGTTCGACCGGCGCGGCTGCTCCGCCGGGCGGCCGTTGTTGGCCAGCCGGCGTTTCGGGATTCGTGCTTGCAGCAGTCTGGGTCGGCGCGGCAGGCTTTTGCACAGCGACCAGCGGCGTCGGGGCAGGACTCCGGTACGCCGGCGGCAGCCGCGAGGACTTCGGATAACCCGCCGCATCGAGGAACTGATTCCACTCGAGGTCGGAAAATCCCTTCACCTGCTGGCTACCCACGGTCAGCAAAGGCAGCGAGTTGGTGCCGGCCATTCGCTTCAAGGCGTCGCCGTCTTCGCCGGTGCTCACCGTTCGCTCGGAAAATGGCACGCCGCGTCGTGCCAACAAGTTGCGCCCGGCATCGCAGGGTTCGCAATTGGGGCCGCCGAACAGGGTGACCGGATAACGATCCATCGCCTCACGCAGTTCCAGCGGGAAAACGACCGTGCCGGGGGCCGGCGCACTGATCGTTGCCACCGTTGCCGACTTGCCAGGCGCCGACGGCGGTGGCGGTTGGTCGGTGAAGGTAATTCGCCCATCCGGACCAACGATCCGATACACCTGCTGCGCGCTGACTCCGGCGGCCATGCCAAGCAATACGACGCTGGCCAGGATGAAACGGTTGACTCTGCGTTGCATGGACTCCTCCGGTTGTCTTCGAGATGATCAGGATCGATGTCAGGCCATGCCCTGGTGCCTGAGCAAGGCGTCAAGCGTGGGCTCGCGCCCACAGAACGCCTTGAAGGACTCCATCGCCGGCCTGCTGCCACCAACTTCAAGGATGGCTTGCCGGTATTTTCTACCAGTTTGCACGTCCGGTAAACCGGGAATCCCCGGGGTTTCTTTTCCGCCCGCAAGCAGTGCGGCCTCCTCGAACTTCGAGTAAGCGTCGGCGCTCAGGACTTCGGCCCATTTGTAGCTGTAATAGCCCGCGGCATAACCGCCGGCAAAAATATGACTGAAGGTGTGTGCCGTGCGGGTCCATGGCGGCGGCATCATCACCGCCACCTCACGCCGGACCTGGTCCAGCAGCGCGGCAAAATCCTCAGTCGGCGCATTCTCGCCGTGCAGCAACATGTCGAACAGCGCAAACTCGATCTGCCGCAGCGTTTGCAAACCACTCTGGAAGTTTTTCGCCGCCAGCATCCGGTCAAACAGTTGCGTGGGCAAGGGCTCCCCGCTGCGGACATCGGCGCTCATCGCCTGGACCACGCCGCGCTCCCAGCAAAAATTCTCCATGAACTGACTCGGGAGCTCCACCGCGTCCCATTCCACGCCGCTGATGCCGCTGACATGGTGCTCATTCACCTGCGTCAGCAGATGCTGCAGGCCGTGGCCAAACTCGTGAAACAGGGTGATCACGTCGTCGTGCGTCAGCAGCGCTGGTTGCGGCACGCCGTCAAGCATCTGGCCTTCGGAAAAATTGCAAACCAGATGCGCCACGGGGGTCTGCAACTGGCCGCTGTCCGGGCGCAGCCAGCGGGCACATACGTCATCCATCCAGGCGCCGCCGCGCTTGCCCTTGCGCGCCGGCGGGTCGAGATAAAACTGTCCCAGCACTTGACCGTCACGCTCGATCCGGTAGAACTCGACGCTGGGGTGCCAGACGGCGGAGCGGTCCGGCCGGATCGAAACTTCAAACAGGGTTTCAACAATTCTGAACAATCCGGACAGGACTTTCCCCGCCGGGAAGTACTGTTTCACCTCCTGCTCGCTGAACGAAAAACGTGACTCCTTCAGCCGCTCGGAAACGAACGGCCAGTCCCAGGCCTGGGGGTCGTCCAGCGCCAGCTCGGTTCGCGCGAAATCCCGCAGGTCCTGCAGGTCTTTCAGCGCGAACGGTCGGGCACGCGTGGCCAGATCGCGCAGAAACGCTGTCACCTGCTCTGGTGACGTCGCCATCTTGGGCACCAGGGACAGTTTCGCGAAACTGCCGTAGCCAAGCAACTGCGCCTCTTCCTGGCGCAGAGTCAGCATCTCCCTAATCAGCGCGCTGTTGTCGCGTTTTCCGGTCGCGTCACTGGCGTCCTGGTCCGAGGCGCGGGTGGAATAGGCGCGGTACATCTTCTCGCGCAGTTCGCTGCTTTTCGCATACTGCATGACTGGCAGGTAGCAGGGCATCTTGAGCGTGAGCTTGTAGATTGCCCTGGGGTCGCCGGGCGCAGGGTCCTGTTGCGCAGCCAGCCGGGCCTGCTCGAGCACGTCCCGCGGCATGCCCTGCACTTCCTCCGCAGTTGCGTAGCAGGCAAAGGCATCAGTGGCATCGAGTGCGTTTTCGCTGAACTTCTGGCTCAGTTCGGCAAGCCGTTCCTGGATGGCTGCAAAGCGCTCCTTGTCCGGCCCCACCAGATCGGCGCCGGATAGGACGAAATTCCGGATGGCGTGCTTGTGCGCCTGGCGCTGCTCGGTGTTCAGGGTCGAAACATCGATGGCGCGGTACTTCGCGTACAGAGGGGCGTGCGCACCGAGCCTGGTCCAGAACTCAGTGACCCGGGGCAGGGCCTGATTGAACGCGGCGCGCAATTCGGGCGTGTCGGCCACCGCGTTCAGATGGCTCACCGCGCCCCAGGCGCGGCCAAGCCGCTCGGTGGCGCAGTCCAGGGTGCGGGACAGGGCCAGCCAGTCGGCCGGAAAATCGGCGGCACTGACAGATTCCAGCGCCTGGTTGGCTTGCAGCAACAGGGCGTCGATGGCAGGCGCCACGTGCTGCGGCCCGATCTGGTCGAAAGCCGGAAGGGGCGCCGGGTCGAGCAGGGGATTGTTCATGGGCGGTTGTTGGGCGCCGTTGAGCCGAAATCAGTGCTGCAGATGACGCCGCGCCGATTCCAGCGTGTTGGCCAACAGCATCGCGATCGTCATCGGTCCGACGCCGCCTGGCACCGGGGTGATCCAGCCGGCCACCTCGCGGCAGCCGGCAAAGTCCACGTCGCCACAGAGTTTGCCTGCGTCGTTGCGGTTCATGCCGACGTCAATCAGCACGGCGCCAGGCTTCACCATGTCGGCCGTCAGCACGTTGCGTTTGCCGACCGCGGCAACCACCACATCGGCCTGCAGGGTATGCGCCTTCAGGTCGGTGGTGTTGCTGTGGCAGATGGTGACGGTCGCGTTCCTTTGCAGAAGCATCATCGCCATCGGCTTGCCGACGATGTTGCTGCGCCCGATGACCACGGCGTTCTTGCCGCGCAGGGCATAGTCGATCGAGTCAAGCATCTTCATGCAGCCGTGCGGGGTGCAGGGCCAGAATCCGGGTTGACCGACCATCAACGCGCCGGCGCTTGCGACATGGAGTCCGTCCACGTCCTTCGCTGGTGAAATGGCCTCGATCACCTTGTGCGCGTCAATGTGCCCTGGCAGGGGCAGCTGGACCAAGATGCCGTGGATCGACGGGTCCCGATTCAGCGCATGCACGCAATCGAGCAGGGCCTGCTCACTGAGCGTCGCCGGAAACCGCTCGAGGCGCGAATACAGGCCGCATTCCTCGCTGCTTCTGACCTTGTTGCGAACGTAGACCTGGCTCGCCGGATTTTCACCGACAAGAACGACGGCAAGTCCGGGCGTGATGCCACTCGCCCTGAGAGCTTCGCTGCCCAGCTTGACCTCAGCCTTGATCTGGCGCGACAGCGCAATGCCGTCGATGATTTTTGCGGTCATGGTGGATTCATGGTGGCAAATGAAAGCCCGATCACGCGGCCGGAGCCCGCAACCTGAAGCGACGCCGGTTCAAGCGCGTGCTGCGCTCTGCCCAAGGGCGATTTTCAACAGATCGGCGACGGTTCTGGCGTTGAGCTTCTCCATGATGTTGGCCCGGTGCGCCTCCACCGTCTTGATGCTGATCGCCAAATCATCCGCGATTTGCTTGTTCAGCCGGCCGGCGACGATGCGCTCCAGCACCTGCGCCTCGCGCGAAGTCAATCGTGCCAGCAGCGCGTCGCGGCTTGCCGCCAACTGATGCTCGGAAAAACTCTCACGCGCCTGTGCCAGCATGCGCTCGACCAGGCTGACAAGGTTGGTCTCCTCAAAAGGTTTCTGAATGAAATCCATGGCGCCCTTTTTCATGGTCTTCACGGCCATTGGCACGTCGCCATGCCCGGTGACAAACACGATCGGCAGGGGTGAGCCGCCCTCGATCAGCCGATCCTGCAGCTCCAGGCCACTCATGCCGTCCATCCGGATGTCAGCGATCAGGCAGGCCACTTCGCGCGCGTCGTAGCAGCCAAGAAAGGCCTCGGCCGATTCGAAGCAGCGGACCCGATAGTCCTTGCCTTCAAGCAGCCATTGCAGTGAGTCCCGCACGGCCTCGTCATCGTCTACCACGTAAACGGTGCCTTTCTTGGGAATCAAACTCATGCGGTTACCCCGGGATCCTTGTGTGCGGTCTGTTCGGCTGCTGCGTGCCCCGGCTGATCAACCGGAATCCAGAAGGAGAATCGACAGCCCGTCACGTCGGCGCCATTGTAAATGTTCTCGGCGTGAATCCTGCCATGATGCGACTCGACGATGCTGCGACAAAGGTTCAATCCAATCCCCATGCCGTCGGCCTTGGTCGAGAAGAAGGCTTCGTACAGCCGCTGCATCACCTCGGGCGCCAGGCCGCGTCCGGTGTCGACGACGGAAAACTCCACCACGCGCTGCTCGTCCTGCGTTTTTGGCATGACCCGCAGCTCGACATTGCGCCGCGCGCTGGGCCGTTGCGCCTGCTCGATCGACTCGGCCGCGTTCTTCAGCAAATTGACCAGAACCTGCTCGATCAGGATCGGGTCGACCCAAAGTCTGGGCAGGCGTGCCGCGATGTGATAGATCAGTCGCACGTTGTGCCGGCGCAGTTCAATGTCCGCCAACTCGGCAGCCTCCTCAATCAGCGTGCGGACGTCGGCCTCGGAACGGTTGGGCTCACTGCGCTTCACGAAGGAACGAATGCGCAGAATGATGCTGCCGGCTCGATGTGCTTGCCGTGCCGTTTTTTCCAGCGCGACCAGCAGTTCCTTTTCACTGATCTGACGCGCCGCGATGCGGGCCAGCATGCCGTTGCAGTAGTTGTTGATGGCGGTCAGCGGCTGATTCAGTTCGTGCGCCATGCTCGACGCCATTTCACCCATGGTGATGAGGTGACTGGCAGACTGGGCGCGCTCGGCCTGCGCGGCCGACAGGGCTTCGGCTTGACGGCGCGTCGTGATGTCGGTGGCAATCACCATTTGCGCCAAGCGTCCGTCGACCCAGTTCAGGTAGCGCGAGCGCACTTCCAGCCACTTGCCGAGGGTTGCCACGTAAATCTCGGCGCTGCCGGAGTTGGCCCCTGTCAACGGGTTGGTCGGCAGGCCGGCCAGCGCGTCCACGTCATCCGCCACAATTTCGGCAGTGCTGGGCGGCGGGGCTACGCCGGCCTGTGCCGCCAGCAACAGGTGGCCGCCGCTTTGGCTGTCAAACCATTGGCGATAGAGCCGATTCGCAAACAGCAGTTCGTCGCTGCCAAGCGGGGCCACCGACACGGCTGCGTCAAGCGCTTCAAGCACGGTGGTGAAACGCTCGTGCGATGCCGACAACTGCTCGCGGATGCGATTCGGCTCGGTGATGTCGGTCATCGACGTCATCCAGCCGGTTTGTTGTCCATGGGCATCGATCAGCCGTGAAAGGTAGACCCGCGCATCAAACAGCGATTGATCCTTACGTTTCACCCGCATCTGAAAGCCGCCGGGCGTGGTCCGGCCGCGAAGCTCTTCCTCGAGACGGTTCGTCAACATTTCCCGGTCCTCTTCCGGCCAATAGGGGTATGGCGCCGTGCGACCCACCAGTTCCGATTCCTGCCAGCCGGTCATCTGGCAGAACGCAGCGTTGACGTAGGTGATTCTCCCCTGCAGGTCAAGCGCGCGCATGCCGGTCGGCATCGAATTCTCCATCGCGCGCCGAAAATTGGTCTCGGCCACCAGGGCCTGCTGCGCCTGCACCCGGCGCCGGGTGTGGCGCCAGGTGCCAAGCAACATCCAGACCGTCAATGCACTCAAGGCGCCGACCAGCCAGAACAAGCCGCTGCCAATGACGCCGAGCGAGGTGCGGTAGGCCTGTGCCCGTATCAGCAGACCATTGCCGACCGGGGAGACCGGCACCTCGTACTCGACGCTCTGCGGCGACCAGAAAATGAACTTGGCCACCGGGCTTCGAACCGGCGCCGCCGTGCCCGCCAGCATTCCATTCTTGCCATCGACCAGCGAGACGGCATAACGCGCCATGACCTCGGCCGGCGCGCCGTAGAGCAACAGCCCATCGACCGAGTACTCGCCCAGGATGACGCCAATGAACTGCCCCCTGCTCACCATGGGAACATGAAGCTGCAGTGGCAGCACCCCGTCCTTGCCGACCAGGGGTTGAGAAAATATGGGCCGCAGCAAATCCCGGGCCAAGCCGAAATTGGTTTCCGTTTCCCCTCGCAGCGGCTCCTTCGCGCTTCGGGTCAGGTTCAACGGCACGCTCGGGGCCGACCAGCTCGCCTTGACCAGTGGCTTGGCGTCAATCCAGGTGATGGCCAGCATCTCCGGGTATTGACTGATCAAATCCTCGGCGCGTGTGATGAAAGATTCGCGGTCAAAGTCGGCCGCCGACGCTTCACGCGCAAACCGCATCAGCTCTTCCTGCCGCTCCAGCAGGCGCAGACGCAGCCTTTGTTGCGCATACTCGACGTCCCGTTGCACCGCCTGCTGCTCGCGGTCAATTTCCTCCAACCGCAGGTAGCCGAACGAGGCGACGATGGCAGCAAGGAATAGGAGCACGGCAGCGAGCGGGCCCAGCAGCGCGAACCGGTCCTGGCGGCTCGGCGGCTGGCGTCGCCACCAGCTGCGCCATGACTTGAGCGGAGCGAATCGGCCGCCCGCAACTCCGGGGGACATGTCGGCCTGCGTCATGGCCGCAAGTGTAGGGCCGCATCAGCGGAAATCGGTTCGTCCGACGCGAGGGTACACCGGCGCATGGCCGAAACTTCCTTGCCGGTTGCACCGAGAGGGATCAATGTATTAATCCATAATATGAAATGTGTAACCATCCGTTGAAATTAAGAGTGGAATATGCGAGACTGGTGGGAGTGCTTTAATCGAACGGAGCTTTGAGGAGACCCGCATGGCCGCTTTGACCGAAAACCTGACCGGCTCCGCCGCCAGCGACCCGGATCGGCAGGAGACGCGAGAGTGGATGGACGCACTGTCGGCGGTGATCCAGTCCGAAGGGCCCGAGCGCGCCCATTTCCTGCTCGAGCAATTGCTGGAGCACGCGCGCCAGAACAGCATCGACATGCCGTTCTCGGCCAACACCGGTTACGTCAACACGCTGGAGGCAAGCCAGGAGGAGCGCTGCCCGGGCAACATCGAGATTGAAGAGCGACTGCGTGCCTACATGCGCTGGAATGCCATGGCCATGGTGGTCAAGGCGAATCGCCACAACCCCGATGATGGTGGCGATCTGGGTGGGCACATTGGTTCCTTCGCTTCGCTGGCCCATCTGTTTGGCGCTGGTTTCAATCATTTCTGGCACGCCGAATCCGAGGGCCATGGCGGTGATTGCATTTACATCCAGGGCCATGTCGCGCCGGGTGTCTATGCTCGGGCCTATCTTGAGGGGCGCCTGAGCGAGGAGCAACTGCTGCACTTTCGCCAGGAAGTCGACGGCAAAGGCCTGTCGAGCTACCCCCATCCCAAGTTGATGCCCGAGTTTTGGCAGTTCCCCACGGTGTCGATGGGGCTTGGGCCCTTGATGGCGATCTACCAGGCGCGGTTCCTGAAGTATTTGCATGCGCGTGGCATTGCCGACACCGAGAACCGGAAAGTCTGGGTATTTTGCGGTGATGGCGAAATGGACGAGGTGGAAAGCCTGGGCGCCATCAGCCTGGCCGCGCGGGAGAACCTGGACAACCTGATCTTTGTCGTCAATTGCAATCTGCAACGGTTGGATGGACCGGTGCGCGGCAACGGCAAGATCGTGCAGGAACTTGAAGGCGAGTTCCGCGGCAGCGGCTGGAACGTGATCAAGCTGATTTGGGGCAGCAACTGGGACCCCTTGCTGGCACGCGACAAGGACGGCGCCCTGCGCGAGCTGATGATGGACACGCTGGACGGGGACTACCAGGCTTTCAAGGCGAACGACGGGGCCTACGTGCGCAAGCATTTCTTTGGCCGCGACCCGCGCACCCTGGCGATGGTTGCCAAGATGAGCGACGATGAAATTTGGAACCTGCGCCGCGGCGGTCATGACCCGCAAAAGGTCTACGCGGCGTATCACGTGGCGGTGCACCACAGGGGCCAGCCCACCGTGTTGCTGATCAAGACCGTCAAGGGTTTTGGCATGGGCAAGGTCGGTGAAGGCAAGAACAACGTGCACCAGACCAAGAAGCTGACCGACGACGACATCAAGCTTTTTCGCGACCGATTCAACATTCCGATTCCCGACAGCGAGTTGGCCCGGCTGCCGTTCTACAAGCCGGCCGAGGACACGGTCGAGATGAAGTATCTGCACGAGCGGCGCAAGGCGCTTGGCGGCTACCTGCCGCAACGCCGCACCCGGGCCGACGAGAGCTTTACGGTGCCTTCGCTGGAGACTTTCAAGGCGCTGCTGGAGCCGACCGTCGAGGGTCGGGAAATTTCCACGACACAGGCCTTTGCGCGGTTCCTCACGCAGTTGCTGCGTGACAAGGCGCTCGGACCGCGGGTGGTGCCGATCCTGGTTGACGAAGCGCGCACCTTCGGGATGGAGGGTCTGTTTCGACAGATTGGCATCTACAACCCTGCGGGCCAGCAGTACACCCCGGTCGACAAGGACCAGCTCATGTACTACAGGGAGGACAAGGCCGGACAGGTCCTGCAGGAGGGCATCACTGAAGCCGGCGGAATGAGCAGCTGGATCGCCGCGGCGACCAGCTACAGCACCAGCAACCGCATCATGGTCCCGTTCTATGTCTTCTATTCGATGTTTGGATTCCAGCGCGTCGGTGACCTGGCCTGGGCCGCGGGTGACATGCAGGCGCGCGGTTTTCTGCTGGGCGGAACCTCGGGCCGGACCACGCTGAACGGCGAGGGACTGCAGCACGAGGATGGCCACAGCCAGATCCTGGCCAGCACCATCCCCAACTGTGCCAGTTACGACCCGACCTTTGCCCACGAGGTCGGCATCATCCTGCACCACGGTCTCAAGCGCATGGTGGAAAAGCAGGACAACGTCTTCTACTACCTGACCCTGTTGAACGAAAACTACGTCATGCCCGGCCTTGAGCCTGGCACCGAGGAACAGATCATCAAGGGCATGTACCTGTGCAAACCCGGCATGAAGGAGAAGGACGGCAAGGCCGCAGGACAGCGCGTGCAACTGCTTGGCTCTGGCAGCATCCTGCGCGAGGCGATTGCCGCGCAGGAACTGCTGCTGCAGGACTGGGGCATTGCTGCCGATGTCTGGAGCTGCCCGAGCTTCAATGAGCTGGCGCGCGACGGCCAGAGCGCCGAACGTCACAACCTGCTGCATCCGGAAGCGGCAGCGCAGGTTCCGTTTGTGACCCGGCAGCTTGCGCCGCACACCGGTCCCGTGATCGCGTCGACTGACTACATGAAGGCCTACGCCGAGCAGATCCGGGCCCTGATACCGAAGGGCCGCATCTACAAGGTGCTTGGCACCGACGGTTTCGGCCGCAGCGACTTTCGCAGCAAGTTGCGCGAGCACTTTGAAGTGAACCGCCATTTCATCGTGATTGCGGCGCTCAAGGCGCTGGCCGAAGGAGGCGCTCAGGCCCCTACAAGCGTCACCGAGGCCATCAGGAAATACGGCATTCGCGCCGACAAGGTCAATCCGGTTCAGGCCTGAGGAGATCACACATGGCATTGATGGAAGTTCGGGTTCCCGACATCGGTGACTTCGACGAGGTGGCGGTGATCGAGGTGCTGGTGAAGGCGGGCGAGCGGATCAAGCTTGAACAGTCACTCGTCACCGTGGAGTCAGACAAGGCGTCGATGGAGATTCCTTCGAGCCATGCCGGCCTGGTGAAGGAGGTCAAGACCGCCCTTGGCGACAAGGTGAAACAGGGTTCGGTCCTGCTGCTCCTTGAAACCGCCGAAGCGAGCCCGCCCGCCCAAGTTGCGGTGCCGGCACCGGCGCCGCTGGCACCCGCAGCCGGGCCCGCCCCTGCCGCCGCCACGCCCGAAACTGCCACGCCCGTTGCTGCAGCAGCGCCCGTGCCGGAACAGCCCACCGCGGCAGCGCCGTTGCCCGCCCATGAACTGGGCGCAATGACAGTTCATCTGCCCCATGCCTCGCCCTCGGTGCGCAAGTTCGCGCGTGAGCTGGGCGTGCCGCTGGGCGAGGTCAAGGGTTCGGCTCCGAAGGGACGAATCACTGCCGAGGATGTCCAGGCGTTCACCCGTGCCGTGATGCAGGGGTCGGCGGCAACGAAAATGCAGGCAAGCAGGGCCGCGGCAGCGCCGGGAGGTTCCGGCGACGCGCTGGGTCTGCTGCCCTGGCCTAAAGTGGACTTCACCAAGTTGGGCCCGGTCGAACGCAAGGAGCTGTCGCGCATCAAGAAAATTGCTGGTGCCAACCTGCACCGCAACTGGGTCATGATCCCTCATGTTACCAACCATGACGATGCCGACATCACCGAGCTTGAGGCCTTTCGCGTCCAGATGAACAAGGAGAACGAGAAGGCCGGAATCAAGATCACCATGCTGGCCTTCCTGATCAAGGCCTGTGTTGCGGCGCTGAAGCAGTTTCCCGAGTTCAACGCTTCGCTGGACGGGGCACAACTGGTGCTCAAGCAGTACTACCACATCGCCTTCGCCGCCGACACGCCGGATGGGCTGGTGGTGCCGGTGATCAAGGACGCCGACCGGAAGGGCGTGATCCAGATTTCGAACGAAATGGCCGAACTCGCCAAAAAGGCGCGTGACGGCAAGCTTGCCCCGGCCGAGATGTCGGGCGCATGCTTCACCATTTCATCGCTGGGTGGCATTGGCGGACGCTACTTCACGCCGATCATCAACGCGCCGGAAGTCGCCATCCTCGGCGTTTGCCGCAGCCGGATGGAGCCGGTGTGGGACGGCAAGGCGTTTCTTCCCAGGCTGATGCTGCCGCTGTCGCTGAGCTGGGATCATCGGGTCATCGATGGCGCCACTGCGGCCCGTTTCAATGTCTACCTGGCACAGATCCTGGGCGACTTCCGACGCGTGCTGCTGTAACTCCCGGCGCGGCTGCCAGCGACGTGTCGGGATGCTCCGGCTCGCGCGCCGGGCCAACGCAGACAAAACTTCATTGAGGGATTCGAGATGAGCCTAGTCGAAGTCAAAGTTCCGGACATCGGCGATTTTTCCGACGTTGCGGTGATCGAGTTGCTGGTCAAGGCTGGCGACACGATCACGCTCGAGCAAAGCCTGGTCACGGTCGAGTCCGACAAGGCCTCGATGGAGATTCCGTCTAGCCACACCGGTCTGGTCAAGGAACTGAAGGTCAAGCTCGGTGACAAGTTGGCTCAGGGGTCGGTGCTGCTGCTGCTGGAGGCGGTCGATTCTGAAACCCCTCTCGCCCCGGATCAACCCTCACCCCAACCCTCTCCCAAGGAGCGAGGGAGCGAGCCGCTGACTACCGCGAGCTTCGCTGGAACGGTCGATCTGGAATGCGACCTGCTGGTGCTCGGCGCCGGGCCGGGCGGCTATTCGGCGGCTTTTCGTGCCGCCGATCTGGGGCTCTCGGTGCTGCTGGTCGAGCGCTATGCGTCGCTCGGCGGCGTCTGCCTGAACGTCGGTTGCATTCCGTCCAAGGCCCTGTTGCACGTTGCCTCGGTCATGGACGAG
>JBCKPH010000076.1:0-13315 GCA_038901755.1 Burkholderiaceae bacterium
CGCAGAGTTGAATGGTTCGCAGCTGGTTTGGCTCGATAAGCCACCACTTCACTTGACGCGCCAGCGCGTATTGGTCGTGGTTGAGAGCTTGCCTGAACCTGAAGAGACAAAAAAATATCAGTTAGCAGACTTGGCAGGCCGCTTGCAGTGGCATGGCGATGCGCTTGCGGCACAAAGGGCGCAGCGTGATGCATGGTGATCGCTACCTGCTCGATACCAACGCTATCGTGGCCTTGCTTCAGGGGCACAAGGAGTTGCTTGCGTTGACTGCGTCAGCGCAATGGCTTGGCGTGTCGGCCGATGTACGCAAGCGAAAAGTCGTCAAATTGCCCGATGCCATCGTGGTAGCCAGTGCAATGTTGCATCGTGCCACATTGCTGACCAATGATGTTCAGCTACTGAAACTGGCGGTTAACACGACAAATTATTCGGCACAGTCTTTTTAAGTCATTGGAATCTGATACGAATCACCCTGCGGCGGCTTTGGTGGGCAAGCCCGATGTGGCGCAGCGCCTGTGTGGGTCTTTGCAAGTGGATATCGAAAAAACCCGGCGCTTGTTGGGCTGGACGCCGCCGCTGACTCTGGATGAGGGGTTGCGGCGGGCGGCTGGGGTTGATACAAAGACAAAACCAAAATTTTTCTGATTGGTGCTGCGGTACTTGCAACATTATGTATCTCATTATTGACATACTTGGCAATATGCATAAAATGAGAAACACTATGCCAGCACGCAATCCTGCCATCGCGACCATCGCCTCCGACAAGCTCATCGCACTGGGCGAGCAGATTCGCGCACATCGAAAGGTGCTTCGCATCAGCGCGACCGCAGCAGCAGAGGCTGCGGGCATGTCGCGCGTGACGTTGCACCGAATCGAGAAGGGCAAACCCGCGGTTACCGTCGGCGCGTATCTGAACGCCATGGCGGCCCTGGGCCTGGACTTTGGCATCATCAAGCCCGTTGATTTGGCCACCGACGTACCCGATGTCAACCGGGTGGGCCGGGTCCCTGCGCGCATCCGGTTGACTGACTATCCGCAACTCAAGCAGCTCGCCTGGCAAGTGCACGGCATCGATGAGTTGACTCCGGCGGAAGCGCTGAGCATCTACGAGCGCAATTGGCGGCATGTAGATGTCCAAGCACTGGAGCCGCGAGAGCGACAACTGGTTGATGCACTGCGGTTAGGCTTTGATGATCGTGGTGGCAATGTTTGAGAGACCGCACCACCAACAGATTGCGCAGATTCTTGCTGCCCTCAACGGGCAGCTGTTGAGGAAGACACCCCGGAGCCACCGATGCTGTGTGTGGCATCCCGACTCTGACGCCGCTGGACATGGCCACGAGCAAGCTGTTGGCGAATTCAGATCGCTGGGGCGACGATGGTGTTTTCAGTCGTGACATCATTGACCTGGCCATGATGAATCCCTCGCTGGTGTTGCTACGGCAAGCCGTGGCAAAGGCTGGAACTGCTTATGGTCAGGCCATCCGGCAGGATATTGAAAAAGCACTTCAACGGCTGCAAAACCGTCATGGTTGGCTGGAGCGATGCATGCAAGCCATGGCGATGAGCATGCCAAAAGCCGTTGTATGGCAACGACTTCGGGCGCTGCGTAGGGTGCTGCGCTAGGGACTCAACTGGGTTCGCTATGGTGCAGGGATTCGGCGCGATCTGGATGGTTAGCATTCCGAGCGAGCAGCGTCTGTTGGTGTATCTGCCCTTCTTGCTTGTGTATCTGGTCATGGGCATCTTGATTGCCAGGCGGGCGGCCGGCTCACCTGACGCCAAGCCTGAAGTCACATGACCCTGTCGCTGACATCGCCGGCCGGCGCGGCAAGGTTGTCCTGATTGGCGCATTGCGGCGCAAAGTCTTCCACCGCGGAAAGCAGCAGCTCCCTGACGGCGTCGCTGTCGCCGGCGGCGCATGCATCTCGCAGTTGATCGATGTACCCGCGAATCTGGGCCAGCGGACGCATCTTTTCATTCGCCTTGCGGATACGCGGGTGCGACGTGGGCGAGACGTTGTCGCCTATAAGCAGTTCTTCATAGAGTTTCTCGCCCGGTCGAAGCCCCGTGAATACGATCTCGATGTCGCCATCGGCATGCTCTTCATCCCTCACGCTGAGGCCACTCAAGCTCACCATCCGCCTGGCTAGGTCAAGAATCTTGACCGGGTCGCCCATGTCAAGAACAAACACATCTCCGTCCTCGCCCATGGCTCCCGCCTGGATCACCAGTTGCGAGGCTTCCGGTATGGTCATGAAATAGCGGATGACGCGCGGGTCGGTCACGGTGACGGGCCCGCCGCGTTTGATTTGCTCCCGAAACAAAGGCACCACCGAACCCGACGAACCGAGCACGTTGCCAAACCGGACCATGGTGAAACGCGTCTTGGTCGGATGCTCTAGCGCAAGCGCCTGGAGGATCATCTCGGCAAGACGCTTGGTCGCTCCCATCGTGTTGGTCGGCCGTACCGCCTTGTCGGTAGAAATCAGTACGAACGTCTGCACACCGGCATCCAGTGCCGCATGGGCGGCGTGCCAGGTGCCCAGGACATTGTTGACTACCCCTTCGCAGGGATTGCTCTCGACCAACGGCACGTGCTTGAATGCCGCCGCGTGGTAAATGGTCTGGACGCCGAAACGCCGGATGGCGCGTGCCATGCGATCCGCCTCAACCACTGACCCCAATACCGGCCAGATTCTCGTGCCGCGGCGCAAAAGTCCAGGCTGCGACTGCAGGTCACGTTCGACGGAGTAAAGGGCAAACTCGTTGAGCTCATAAAGAACCAGTTCAGTCGGCCTTTGTTCGAGAATCTGCCGGCATAGCTCGGCGCCGATCGAGCCGCCCGCTCCGGTGACCATCACGGATTTTCCGGTGATGTTGGCACCGAGGAGGTGTGGGATAGGAGCAACCGCGTCACGGCCCAGCAGGTCCTCAATTTCCACCTCGCGCAGGTCAGCAGTCTTGATCAGGCCTTCGGCGATTTCGGCTACCCCGGGCAGGGTGCGCACCAGAACCGGCAGTGATTCGAGGGTGGCCATGATCTCGTTGCGCCTTGACCGCGACGCCGATGGAATGGCCAAAAGCACCTCGGTCACATGCAGGCGCTCCACCAGCAACGGCAATTCGGCGGGCGGATAGACCTTGAGCGGACCAATCCGCTTGCCGTGCAAGACCGGATCGTCGTCCAGCATGGCAACTGGCTCCATTTCACGGCTCAGCGCCAGCGCGGTCGCCAACTGCACCCCGGCAGACCCAGCACCATAGACAACGACCCTCTTCCGGTGCACTCGCAGATTGGATCGGAGTACGTCAGCATGCCGGATAAGGTAGCGGGCCGCCGCCCGGGACGAGCCAATCAGCATCATGGTCAGGATGCCGTGGATCAACAGAACTGAAGTCGGAAGGTGCGGAAGGTGCGGTACCGGCCAAAGGTAAATCACCAGACCGAACAGCGCGATGTAGGTTCCTGTTGCAAGCGCAATGGTCAGCAGTCCATCGAAATCCAGGTAGCGCACGATGGCCCGATAAAGGCCAAAACGCATGAACAGGGGCAAGGCGATAAGCGGCGCCACGGAGAAATAGGGCAGAGAGGCCGTCAGGTCGATCTCAATGGACTCAAACCGAATGGCAAAGGCTGCCCACAGCGCAAACTCGAGCGAGACAAGGTCGGCCACCATCAGTAGTGTTTGCTTGCTGCGACGTGGCATCGCTCCGGCGCGGCCGCCCCAATCGCGCGCCAAGCTCGGCGCCACCTGCACAACAAATACAAACAGTGCCAGCAGCGCCAAGGCGGCGAACAGGCCTTGTTTCGAGCGCCAGTTGGCGAACATTCCATGCCCGGTCTCGCCGGCCAGGGGCCGCGCAGTTGCCGGCGGATAGCATTTGACGGACACCTTGGCGGATTCCGCGTGGCGCTCGGTCGCTTGGCAGGACAAACGGGCGAGATCTGCCTGACTGGACTCGTACAGCGTCACACCGTTCGGCATACGAGCCGAATAGAGATTGAGCGGACGATCCGAAAGTATCTCGCTCTGCCTGTCGTCCAATTTGTCAAGGCATTTGCGTGCAACTGTGCGGCATTGCGGGCATACCCCGACGATGCTGTTGACCACATCGGCGAGCATCTTCTCGCAACGCTCGCTGCTTGCCTGGCCGTTCAGCAACATGGTGAGGCTGAGCGCGGCTGGTCCTGCCGCATCAGCCACCAGAGCTTCGACTTTCACATAGGGAAACTGAATGCTCCGTTGCTGTGTCAACGCGAGCACACCAAAGATGGCAAACAGCAGCAGCGCGATCAGGGAAATCAAGCGCGAGCGCCTGGAGCCCTTGACCGGGTGAAGTGAATCTCCGTCCTCCCCGCCGTTCATTGCACCGTTCTCATTGAAGTTCAGCCACTGAATGGCGATTGTGCCACCGGGCCTTTTGCGGGTGTCGTCTTGCCGATGAATTCGCTGCCGTTATCAGCCTTGATCGTGCGCGGCAAACCGCTCTGTTCAACGATACTGTTGAGTGGGTGCACGGTATCTTGGACAATCCACCTGTGCAAGAATCAGGCCCCAAGGTCGAAGGAGCAAGACAGTGCCGAAAGTGATCCGACATCCGCGTTCCGAGGGGTATGCACTGGCCCTTTTTGGGCTGGCGGTGTATTTTGCGCTGAGCATTGCAAATCCAATTCTGTGGGCCGGCTTCGAAGAGCGCACTGCAATCGTCATCGACTTGGGGCTTGCTGCGTTGGCCTGGTATGTCGCCCGGTTTGTGCTGACGTGCCGCCGCGGCCTCACCGTCCGCTACGAGTGGAACCCGCGCCATACGGTATTGCGCATCGTTCTCGGTCGCCAACTGAGAGAACTTGCCGCCATTCGGCTGGAGGTGACCGACTATTATGGCAATGAAACCGTTATGTCCAGGCGCGACATTGAGGACGCCATTCTTCGGGGGCTGAAGCCCCACGCAGCGGCCTTGCAAACGGCGGAAGTACTCCATTTTGTTGGGGCCGAACAGGACGATGTCCAAAGCTTCATGCGGTTGGCGCGTCAAACGATGGGTGGGCTAGTGACAACCGACGGTGGCCATGGACAAATGGCAAAGGCGTCTTGACTTCGAGCTACAGCCGTAGTTTGCGGCTCGCGGCGTTTGCCGCTTTGACGTCACAGCCGCAGGGATCGAAGGGCCCGGTTTGTCATCGGCCGCGCACAACAGTTTCCGATCATCCTGTTGAACGGATCGGCGGCCTGATTTGAATTTTGCAGCGCCGACTATTGAGCGATTAAAAAGTGACCTCACGTATGCGTGCTTACCAAATGGCTTTTTGGTTTTCATGCATCGCGATTTTGGTGCTTTCGCTCGTACCGGCCGAGCGGCTTCCGCCTAGCCTTTTTGATTGGTGGGACAAGGCGCAACATGCCATCGGTTTTCTTGTGCTTTCATTTCTCGGTCTGACAAGCTACCCGTCAAGGAGGGTGTCTGTGCTGGTCGGCCTTTTGATTTTTGGGGCCGCCATCGAAGTTGCTCAGTCTGTTACCGGCTGGCGCTATGGTGATCCGGTTGATTGGGTTGCTGATGCCGTTGGCGTCTTGGCCGGCTTCCTTGCATTGAGAGCAGGCAATCGCATCCGGCAACGTTGATCGCGCAGCCATTGATTCCCAAAGAGATTTTGGGAGAAGTGGCTCCCTCACCCCTGCCCTCTCCCGCAAGCGGGAGAGGGAGGCATGTGGCCATCCTCCGCCGTACTCGGGGTCTTCGAGGCCGATCATTCGTCCTCGCTTTTGCGGAAGATCGCCTCGACCTTTTTTGACAGAACCAACAGCGCCGCAGTTTCGGCCAGCGCCCGGTCCTTGCGCAGCAAGTCGCGTTTGAGCTCCTTGATGCGCTTCTTGTCCTGCCGTGTGGCCTGCGGACTGGCGCGGGCCTCCTCGGACTCGCGCCAGCGCTGCAGCGTGCCCGCCCCAATTCCAATCTCACGCGACACGACTTCGGGTGATCGGCCGGCGCATCTGCAACAAAAGACACAGGCGCGCCCGTAGTCTGCATATCGCATATTGCGATATGATGCGCCATGCACGTCATATCGCGCAAAGTGCTGGGTGATTTTTGGTTGAAGCATCCGCCAGCAAAGACGCCGATGGAGGCCTGGCACAAGGTGGTCGAGCGCGCATCGTGGGGCATGTTCGCCGATATTCGCAATACCTTTAATTCGGCCGATATGGCAGGGGAGTTTGTTGTGTTTGATGTTGGCGCCGAGTACCGGATCGTCGCCGCGGTTCACTTCAACCGCCGAAAGGTTTACCTGCGGCATGTGTTCAGCCACGCGGAGTATGACGATTGGAACGGACAGCGAAGGAAAAGGAGTAGGCGATGAACCTTGCACACATTGACACCGATTCAATCACCCCGATCTGGGATGACCTGCGCCAACGCCTCGGGTTTTCGCCGATCCACGGCAAGGCTCAATACAACCGCATGGTGCATTTAATGAACAGCCTGGTAGATGACGTGGGTGGAAACGAAAAACACCCGTTGGCGGACCTGCTCGAAATCGTAGGAGACATCATCGCCGCTTATGAGGATCGCCATCACCCCATGGCCGATGCCGAGCCGCGCGAAGTGTTGCGGCTGCTGATGGAGCAAAACGACCTGCAGCAAAAGGATCTGGCCATGGAGTTGGGCAGTCAGTCGGTGGTCAGCGAAATCCTTGCTGGCAAGCGCAGCATCAACGCGCGCCAGGCCAAAGCGCTGGCCGCAAGGTTCTCGATATCAGCCGGCGCGTTTCTCTGAGCAGCTTGATCACGCGCCGCTGACAAGTGGGTATACCGGACGAACGTGAGCGCTGATTCCGGCGAACGTGACCGACCTGCGAATCGGCTGCCGGGGGCATGTGCGCAACAGAGATCACGTAACAGAACCCAGTTGTCGCCAACTCAGCACCATGTGATCCTCGCGCCGACAACTCTGGTCGCCGCCATAGACCAAGATCGGATCGGCCGCTTGCGGGCCGGCGGCCTGCCGCCAACGACGCGCAGGCGCCAGCCAGTCAGCGCTGTAGGTAGAAGTGGCCCCGCTTGTTTGAACAACTTATCCTCGAAAGATAAGTGGACTGCGGCGGGCCACCGGGTTATGCGGCATTCCTGCGGGCCGTTGCCGATCAGAGCCATCCCGCGCACGAAGAGACGATCGAGTGGATGGGACGGCCGTGGAACGCCCCTCACCCCTGCCCTCTCCCCGCCAAGCGAGAGAGGGAGCAAAGGCAGGTTGGGGTGAGGGTCGGTGCCTGCAGCGGCCTTCGCGCCGGCCTGATTTAAGTTTTGCAGGGCCGACGAAATATGCGGGCTAGCGCCAGGAATCCTGATTCTTCGGCAACGCCCCTGTCGGGTCGTACACCTGAAGCGTGTCCTCCGCGACCAGCATGTCGTTGTAGATGACCAGGTTCAGGCCACCCGGGGCGAGCTTCGATGCTGTCGGCGCCGTGGCCCACCTGGGCGTGTGCATTCGGTATGCCGTGAGCGGGCCCAAGTTCGGTCAGGATCATCCCGCAGCGCCGACCTGGATGGAGGCAATGTAGCGCAGGAGATCATCGGCCCGCCCTTCCGACACCAGCCGCTCGGCCGTCTTGTAGCCGAACACGGACAGAGGCACTCAGCAAGCTTGGGCAGTTTTTGTAGTAATTGTAGTAATTGGGGTCAGACTACAATTAATTCCGGATGGCACTTGATAGATCCATGGTATTTTATTCTGCCGCAAGGTATTATCGCCTCATGAATACCTTGACCATCAAAATTCCTTCCGATCTTGAGCAAGAGCTTGTGCTGGCCAGCCAGCGGGAGCACCTCAGCAAGTCTGAATTGGTGCGCCGCGCGCTGGTGGCTTATGTGAGCCAGCGCAAGGCTGGCACCGGCCAGATGTCGGCGCTGGAGCAGGCGGGCGATCTGGTGGGTTGCTTTAGCGGCGGACCGCCAGATTTGTCGTCAAACCCCCGGCACCTGGATGATTTTGGCCGCGTATGAGCAGCCATCTGATTCTGGATACCGGCCCCTGGGTAGCTCTGCATTGCCGCGATGATGCACACCATGAGTGGGCAAAAACTCAGTTGACGCAACATGCAGGGCCTTTTTTGACTTGTGAAGCTGTCGTTGCTGAAACCTGTTTCCTGCTGGCGCGTTCCGGGTTCGACCCGGCCAAGGCCTTGGCACTTATCGAGCGTGGTGTTGTGCGCGTGGCCATGTCATTGTCAGAGCAGGCAGCCGCGGTGCGCGCGTTGTTTGAGCGCTATGACAATGTGCCGGCGTCATTGGCAGACGCCTGCCTGATTCGAATGTCGGAACTGTTTGAACCCTGTCGGGTGGTGACGCTGGACAGTGATTTTGAAGTCTATCGCCGCCATGGCAGAAGAGTCATCCCGGTTTTGTCACCACGACGCACACAATGATTAGCGAAGCGCGGCAATAGATGGCCCTGCACCCGCGCGCCGCCGATGCGCTCGGAGCAATGGGCTTGTCCATTTCCGACCCGATCCGCTTGTTGATGCTGCGCGTTGCCGATGAACGCCGCTTGCCGTTCGAGGTCAAAGTACCGAAGGCGGCCACCCGCAAGGCGATGGTCGAGCTCGAGTCCGGCAAGGGCAGACGCTTCACTAGCGTTGATGCTTTGATGGCGGACTTGAATGCGGACGCTTGAACGCTCGTCAGCGAGCTGTTCGGTTGAGTCGGCCGGTCCGCCGTTGCCCCCTCACCCCAACCCTCTCCCGCAAGCGAGAGAGGGAGCAAAATCAGTGGGAGGCATGTGACCCCCTCTCCCCTGTACTCGGGGGAGAGGGTTGGGGTGAGGGTCGGTGCCTGCAGCGGCTTTCGCGGCGGCCTGATTTGAGTTTTGCAGGGCCGACGAAATATGCGGACTGGCGCCAGGAATCCTGATTCTTCGGCAACGCCCCTGTCGGGTCGTACACCTGAAGCGTGTCCTCCGCGACCAGCATGTCGTTGTAGATGACCAGGTTCAGGCCACCCGGGGCGAGCTTCGATGCTGTCGGCGCCGTGGCCCACCTGGGCGTGTGCATTCGGTATGCCGTGAGCGGGCCAAGTTCGGTCAGGATCATCCCGCAGCGCCGACCTGGATGGAGGCAATGTAGCGCAGGAGATCATCGGCCCGCCCTTCCGACACCAGCCGCTCGGCCGTCTTGTAGCCGAACACGGACAGAGGCTCGTTGCGGTACCAGAACAGCGCCTCGCGCAGGAAGTCCTGCACCCCGCGAGAGCCCGGCGCGCGGCTGATGGTGTTGCGGTGTACATGCGCCTGTTCGGCCAGCATCTGCAGGTCGATGTGCATGGATGTGCTCTTCATGCGCCGGGTTGAGCATGGCCTGGACGAACTCCAGGTAGCGGCCGACTCCCCCTCCATTGAGCAGCTTGACGAGCGCCAGGGGCGGTTGGGTCTTGCCATTTTCGTAGCGCGAGAAAGCGTTGACGCCGCCGCCGAAGATCGTAAGCGGCACGCCTGCCGGCGTGCTCGGGCGCTACACGTCCTGCCAGATCCGATGATCTGCGACGGCGCAGGCGCCCAGTCGACTGTCACGCCAGCATCACGTTGGCCTGCACTTGCGTCCCATGGCGCGATCAGCTTGCGGCCCTCACGCATCAGCAGCCCGGCCACTTCGAGCGCCGCCACATCGAGAAACGTCACATGCGTTTCGCGCACCGCCTTGCCGCGCTCGGCGCGGCGCCACGCATCGACGAAGCGCCGCCCCATGTCATCGAGGTTTCCCACATGCACCTGAACCTTGCTCACAACTCACTCCTTTCGCGCGCCACGTCGGCCAGAAAGTCCTCGACCAGCTTCTCCACGCTGACGTGTTTGACGGGTCTGTGGCGCATCGCGATTGCCAAAGTCCGACAGACTCCTAGACCGAAGTTCCTGTAAGCGCCGAGCGAGTTTGTCTTTGTGCGGTAAGCACTTGGCGTGATATTGGGGTTCCGGTTTCTGTCTACGGCCGGATCTGCTGGATTAACCCGAGCGCGCGCTTTTGCTTGGCGTTGGGCGTGGTAACGAGCTCGAACGTTTGCGCATCGGGCCGGGCGCCGGGCGTGCGGCAGGTATTGCGCACGATGGTGGCGAGCTCGGCCAGCAAGGTTGAGAAGCTGCGCGCGGGCGTGCCGTCCTCCAGCGTGTGGCTGGCCGCTTTGGTCTGCGCCGCCTTGGAGCGCCTGGCTGGCGCCACGGGATCGCGCGTGGCCTTGGCTTGGTTGTCGGTGTCGGCGAACATCAACGGCGCCCAAGCCTCACGCATGTGCCACTCGACGTAGTAGGCCAGCATGCACAAGAAGATGTGCGCGCGCACCCGATCGGCCGTGCGGTGGTGGATCGGGCGCACCTTCAAGTCGATCGTCTTGAGCGAGCGGAACGCGCGCTCCACGTTGACCAGCGCCTTGTAGTTGCGCACGCACTGGGCCGAGTCCATCTGAGATGCACTGACAGAGGTGCGGATGATGTACACACCGTCCAGCGCCGCCTCGGCGGTGATGCTGTCGTGCTTGCGCGCGAAGGTGAAGCTGTGGCCTCGCCGATGGCCAACTCGAAGTGCTTGGCAACCTTGTACTGGTTGATCACCTTGCCCACGCGCAGCCCGATCTCATCGGCGCCGGCGAGCTTGCCCGCGTCCACGCGAACCTTGATCTTCTCGAGACTCTTCTCGGTGGCCACCAGCAGCTCTTGGCGCTTGTGCGCGCGCAACTTGGCCAACTCCGGATTGCGGCACGCCACCAGCCGCTCACCGGGAAAGTCCGGCGAGCTGAGTTCGAGCAGGTTGCGCTCATCGAACAGCCCGAGCTGCAACTGCCCTTGCTCGACCAGTGCGCGGATCGAGACGCTCTTGAGCGCGGTGATCCAGCCGATGCCATCGGATGCTCGTAAGCGTTCCGCGATCCCATCTTGAAAGTCGATCTCGAAGCTGAGAACCTTGCGTCCGGGTGTTCAACAACCGGAGCGAGACGAACATGGATCGACAGCAGATGCAGCGCTGCCTGGAGCAGGTGGCGGCGTACCGGGCCTCGGGCCTGAGGGCTAACCAATGGGCGGCGGCCAATGGCGTGGCGATGCGTGCGCTGTCGAGCTGGTGCGCGCATTCGCGTCGCAGGTGTGCATCGACGGCAAGAACACGTGCCCGCCGGAGGACTGCGGCGGGCCACCGGGTTATGCGCACTTCCTGCGGGCCGTTGCCGATCCGAGCCATCCCGAGCATGACGAGACGCTCGAGTGGGTGGGACGGCCGTGGGACGCTACCGCATTCAGCGTCGACAACACCAATCAGGACATCACCCGCCTGCGCTGACTCGTCTCAATGACGGTGCTCGTCGGACTATCACAGACATGCCGCGCCTGTCGGTCGACATCGATGTTGTCTTCGTCGACCATGGGCCGGGCCGTCACGCACCGGGGCTCAGGCGGCTTCTTTCCAGCCCTGGCGGGTGTCCTCGAACACCATCCTGGCCTGAGGCACGCGGTCCAGGCCAGCAAGGCGCTCGACAAGCTCCTTGATCTTCACGTTGCCGTCGAGCATTTCGAGGTAGATGGCCTGCATGATGCGACTGGCGCTCTTGGGCACGCGCCCACGGCGTTCCCAAAGCGATACCGACTCTTCGGACACGCCGATCAGCGAGCCGAAGCGGGTTTGGGAGAGGTCCAACTCCTTACGCAGGAAGCGAAAATCCGCACCTGTCATGTAGCCCTTGGAGGCTATGGCGCGCCCAATCGCGCGGTGCAGGTTGTCGGCGTCAACAATCGCCACGGCCATGCCACCGGCCACCTTCCTGGACTTGAAGCCGTTGGAAAGCCAGACGTTTTGCAATCCTGATTCTGTGTAGTGGTACATCGACATCACATTACCCCTTCAAAACACGGTCACCACGGCGATCCAGCCGCCACTGTCATCCTTCTCGATGGCCGCCGTCACCCGCACCAGGTCCCCGGCGTGCTGATGGCGCAGCGTGCATTTCCAGTTGCCCCGAATGTTCTCGTGCGCGTGCTCATCGATGACGCCCAGCCGCAGGCAGGCATACACCTGGGTCTGAGTGATCTTGCGCTCCCTCATGCGCTTCCTGGCGTGCGGTTCGATGAAGACATTCTCGGTGCTCCGGGCCAACTCGCGAATGATGCGCAGCATGTTGGCGTCATTCAGGGGCAACGGGATCGGCTCTGCCATGCCGTAATTATTACGGGTTTTGCCGGGATGTCAATCACTACGTAGTCGACCAAATGGCTTTTTGGTTTTCATGCATCGCGATTTTGGTGCTTTCGCTCGTACCGGCCGAGCGGCTTCCGCCTAGCCTTTTTGATTGATGGGACAAGGCGCAACATGCCATCGGTGTCAATCCCCCCCTCACCCCTGCCCTCTCCCCGCCAAGCGAGAGAGGGAGCAAAGGCAGGTGGGGGTGAGGGAGCGGTGCCTGCAGCGGCCTTCGCGCCGGCCTGATTTAAGTTTTGCAGGGCCCGACTGGATATTGAAAAAACCCGGCGCCTGCTGGGCTGGACGCCGCCGCTGTCGCTGGATGAGGGCTTGAAGCGGGTGGCTGACTGAGTTTATACTCCTTCATATATAATTTGAACGTGGCCGACCAAGAAAAACCGCTCGAATGGATAGCGAGCAGCCACAAAGACCTGATGGCATTGCCGGCCGATGTGCGGCGGTTCTTCCGGTTACGCGCTGTCCCTTGCTCAGGCCGGAGACCGGCACGATGCGGTCAAGGTGCTCAAGGGCTTCGGTGGTGCCGGTGTGCTGGAGGTGGTTGAAGATGATGCAGGCGGCACCTATCGCGCTGTCTACACCGTGAAGTTCAAGGAGGCCGTGTTCGTTCTGCACTGCTTCCAGAAGAAGAGCAAGCGCGGTATCGCCACACCCGCAGTGGATATGGACATTATTCGCACAAGGCTCAAAGTGGCGGAGGCATTTGCAAAGGAGTTACGAGATGCAAAAACGAGTCATTGGCGGGGTTGAAGTGCTGCGCAGTTCGGGCAACGTGTATGCTGATCTTGGCGTGCCTGACGCGGACAAGCTCAAGATCAAGACTGGCTTGGTGATCGAAATCAGAAAAGCCATGCGTCGCCTGGGCCTGACTCAGCAAGAAGCAGCCAAGCGCATGGGGATAACCCAGCCAAAGGTGTCAGACATGATGCGCGGCGATTTCTCTAACTTGTCTGAACGCAAGCTGATGGACTGTCTGAATCGGCTTGGCTATGACATTGAAATAACGGTGAAGCCCGCCACAGAGCCCGTTGGCCATTTAATGCTGACCGTTGCCTGAGTAATTGGGAGGCCCTGCAAAAGCCCGGC
>JBCKPH010000077.1:0-12790 GCA_038901755.1 Burkholderiaceae bacterium
TGATCCAGTCGCATCTGATGCACGGCGACATGACGCCCGGCGAGGAGATCGGGCTCCGCATCGACCAGACGCTGACCCAGGACGCCACCGGCACGCTGGTGATGCTGGAGCTGGAGGCGATGGGCCTGGACCGGGTGAAGACCGAGGTAAGCGTCCAGTACGTCGACCACAACATCATCCAGGAGGACTTCAAGAATCCCGACGATCACCTCTTCCTGCGCAGCGCCTGCCAGCGCTTCGGCGTGTGGTATTCGCGGCCTGGCAACGGGGTGAGCCATCCGTGCCACCAGGAGAACTTTGGCAAGCCGGGCAAGACGCTGCTGGGCTCTGACAGCCACACGCCGGCGGGCGGCGCGATCGGCATGCTGGGCATCGGCGCTGGCGGGCTGGAAGTGGCGTTGGCGATGGCGGGCGAGCCGTTCTTCACGCGCATGCCGCTGGTCTGGGGCGTGAAGCTCACCGGGCGGCTGCCGGACTGGGTGAGCGCCAAGGATGTGATCCTGGAGATGCTGCGCCGCCATGGCGTGGAGGGCGGGCTGGGCCGGATCGTCGAGTACTACGGACCGGGGCTGGCCACGCTGAGCGCGATGGATCGGCACGTGATCGCCAACATGGGCGCCGAGCTGGGCGCGACCACCACCGTCTTCCCTTCCGATCAGGAGGTGCGCCGCTTCCTGCGCGCCTGGCAGCGCGAAGAGGACTGGGTGGAGCTGGCTGCGGATCCCGGCGCGGCCTACGACGTGTACGAAGAGATCGATCTGTCGAGCCTGGTGCCGCTGATCGCCATGCCGTCCAGCCCGGGGAACGTGCGCCCGGTCAGCGAAGTAGCGGGTGAGCGGATCTACCAGGCGTACATCGGCTCGTCGGCCAATCCCGGCTACCGCGACTTCGCCGTTTCCGCGCTGATGGTGCAGGGTCGGCGAGTGAACGACCGCGTGTCGTTCGACATCAATCCCACGTCCCGGGCGCAGCTCGAAACCTTGGTGCGCGACGGCCACATCGCCCACCTACTGCACGCCGGCGCGCGGCTGCACCAGGCCGGCTGCAACGGCTGCATCGGCATGGGCCAGGCGCCGGCTACCAATGAACTCTCTTTGCGCACGGTGCCACGCAACTTCCCCGGCCGCTCCGGCACGCGCGAGGACAAGGTGTGTCTGGTCAGCCCGGAGACCGCCACGGCGTCGGCGCTCACTGGCGTGATTACCGACCCGCGCACGCTCGGCATCCCCTACCCGCGCATCGCCGACCCCGACGACCCGATCATCAACCGCGAGATGTTCATGCCGCCGTTGCCGCTTGAGGCGGCGCGGCAAGTGGCCCTCGTGAAGGGGCCGAACATCGCTTCGCTGCCGACCTTCGAGCCGCTGCCGGATGAGATCGAAGTGCCGGTTCTGCTCAAGGTGGCGGACAACATTTCCACCGACGAGATCATGCCGCCAGGCCTGCGGGTGCTGCCGTTCCGGAGCAATATTCCCAAGATCGCCGAGTTCTCCTTCGACATGCTCGATCCCAGCTACGCCGCACGAGCCAGGAAGGTGAAGGGCCACGTTGTGGTGGGCGGGAGCAATTACGGGCAAGGTTCGAGCCGCGAGCACGCCGCGCTGGGCCCGCAGTACCTCGGGCTGCGCGCAGTTCTGGCCAAGGGCTTCGCGCGGATCCACGCGCAAAACCTGATCAACTTCGGCGTGCTGCCGCTGACTTTCGTCGATCCTGCGGACTACGACGGCATCCAGGCCGGCGACGTGCTGCGCCTGGCCGACCTGCGGCGCGTACTCGTAGCGGGAGGCGATTTGCTGGTCGAGAACGTCACGCGCCAGCACCAGTTCCAGGTGCGTCACAGCATGTCGCCGCGGCAAGTGCAATTCCTGCTCAGCGGGGGATTGATCAACTGGATGAAAGAGCGCCTGGCAGGGAAGTAGAAAAAAATCAGCAATGAAGTAAAAACAGTAGTGTCCCAACGTTTTCACATCGGGACGTCGTAAGTTAATGATTTGCCTGCCGATTTCGGTGTTTTGGTCTGGTCTCGATTTGAACGTCGAACGTCAGACTTCTGGTCTTTTGCGTTACCACGCGAAGGACCACCATGCACCAGGGCAAGCTCGTGTTTTCGCAGCTCATGGCGTACTTGCCTCTGAGCACGTTTCGCCGCTGCGTGGCCACCCATCGCGGCGAGCACAAGGTCCAGGACTTCACGCTGCCGATCATCCGGCTGTCGGGGAGCACCTGCAGGATCACCTCTGCTACGACCACTACTTTCGGGGTCGGGTGCCGACCTCAGGGGCAAGCCTGGCAAACGCGCCCTGATGGCGCCCGATCCATTCCCGGGCTTTTCCCTGAGCGCACAACCCTGTCGTCCGACCAGCCGAGGCCAGCTGGAACTGCGCTCGGCCGATCCCCTGGCAGCGCCAAGGATTCTGCCGAACTCGCTCTCAACCGAACACGATCGGCAGGAAATGCTCGAGGGTGCAGCGTTCCTCGAGCAGCTTGCCGCCACCCCGGCGTTCAAGGCGGTGATCGAACGGCGCATCCTGCCCGGCGTGGACGTCGTGTCAAACCAGCAGATCCTGGACGATGTGCGCCAGCGCGCCTCGACGGTGTTCCACCCGGTCAGTACCTGCCGCATGGGGCCCGATCCCCGGCTCTCGGTCGTCGATGCCAGGCTGCGGGCCCATGGACTGCAGCGCCTGCGCGTCATCGACGCGTCCATTTTTCCGACACTGACCTCGGGCAACATCAACGCGCCAACCCTGATGGTGGCGGAGAAGGGCGCCGCCCTCATCCTGGCGGACCATGGTATTTTCTGAGTCCTGGTTCAGCCGTAGTCGCTGAGTGGCGGGCAACTGCAAAACAGATTCCGGTCGCCATGGACATTGTCGACCCGCCCGACCGGGCTCCAGTACTTGTTGCGGCGCAGGCTCGGCAGGGGGTAGGCCGCCACCTCGCGTGAGTAGCCGTGGCTCCAGTCGGCCTGCAACAGGGCTTCGGCGGTGTGCGGCGCGTTCTTCAGCGGGTTGTCCTCGCGCGACCATTCACCGCGTTCGACCTTGGCGATCTCATTGCGAATGGCGATCATCGCGTCGCAGAAGCGATTGAGTTCCGCCAGGTTTTCACTCTCGGTTGGCTCGACCATCAAGGTGCCGGCGACCGGAAAGCTCAGGGTCGGGGCGTGAAAGCCGTAATCGATCAGGCGTTTCGCAACGTCCTCGGCGCCAACGCCACTGCTTTCTTTCAGCGGGCGCAGATCCAGAATGCACTCGTGCGCCACGCCGCCGCCGGCGATGCCTTCGATGCCAGCGCTGAAATGAATGCCGTAGTGTGGCGAAAGCCTGGCCGCCAGGTAGTTGGCACTGAGGATCGCCACTTCGGTCGCCTGGCGCAGGCCCTCGGCGCCCATCATGCGCATGTACATCCAGCTGACCGGCAACACGCCGGCATTGCCCAAGGGTGCGGCGCTGACCGCTCCGACGCTGTTCTTCGCCGCGTCCGCGCCTTGTCTCGCTCCGTGACTCGGCAGAAAGGGCAACAGGTCGGCAACGACGCAGACCGGCCCAACCCCTGGCCCGCCGCCGCCGTGCGGGATGCAGAAGGTCTTGTGCAGGTTCAGGTGGCTGACGTCGCCGCCAAACTCTCCCGGCGCGGCCAATCCGACCAGGGCATTCATGTTGGCGCCATCGACGTAGACGCGGCCGCCATGCTCGTGCACCAGGGCGCAAATTTCCCTGACATGGGTGTCGAAGATGCCGTAGGTCGACGGGTAGGTAATCATGATGGCGGCGAGCTGCGCGCTGTGCTGCTGGCATTTGGCGCGCAGGTCGTCCATGCTGATGTTCCCCTGCGCGTCGCACTTCACCACCAGCACCTGCATTCCGGCCATCTGCGCGCTCGCCGGGTTGGTGCCATGGGCTGATTCCGGGATCAGGCAGACGACCCGCTGCGCCTCGCCGCGCGAGGCGTGCCAGGCCTGGATTGCCAGCAGTCCGGCGTATTCGCCCTGGCTTCCAGCATTCGGCTGCAGGCTGACACCGGCGTAGCCCGTGGCCTGGCAGAGCCAGTCCCGTAGCTGCGCGTCGAGTTCGCGATAGCCCTGCAGTTGATCGGCCGGCGCAAACGGATGGATGTCGGCAAATTCCGGCCAGGTGATGGGAATCATCTCGCTGCTGGCGTTCAGCTTCATGGTGCAGCTGCCGAGCGGAATCATGCTGCGGTCCAGCGCCAGATCCTTGTCGGCCAGGCGTCGCAGGTAGCGCAGCAGGCCGGTTTCGCTGTGGTGCGAGTTGAAGACCGGATGAGTCAGGAAACCGCTATGGCGCCGAAGGGAACCTGGGATGAGGGGCTCAATACCTTTCTCGAAGGCATCGACCCTGGGCCGGGCCTGGCCAGGCGCCGCAAAAAACGACCAGATCAGCTCGATGTCCTCGCGCCGGGTCATCTCGTCCAGCGAGATGCAGATGTAGTTGTCGTGGTAGACGCGCAGATTCACCCTGGCCGCGCGTGCCCGCGCCGCAATGGCCTGCGTTGCTGTGCCGGTCTTGATCGAAATCGTGTCAAAACAATGTTCGCTGCGGGGAACATGGCCAAGCTGCTTGAGACCATGCGCCAGGATGGCGGTGAAGGCCGCCACCCGGCTCGCGATGCGTCGCAGGCCCTCCGGTCCGTGGTACACGGCGTACATGCTGGCGATCATGGCGGGCAGCACCTGCGCGGTGCAGATGTTGGAGGTGGCCTTTTCGCGCCGGATATGCTGCTCGCGCGTTTGCAGGGCCAGGCGGTAGGCCGTGCCGCCATGGCGATCGACGCTGACCCCGACGAGTCGGCCCGGCAGCGAGCGCTTGAATTCATCGCGACAGGCGAGGAAGGCGGCGTGCGGGCCGCCGTTGCACATCGGCATGCCAAAGCGCTGCGTATTGCCGACGATGATATCGGCGTCCCATTCCCCAGGCGGCACCAGCAGCGTCAGGGCCAGCAGGTCGGTGGCGACGATGAAGGCCGCCTGCTTTTGATGCGCAAGAGTGACGTCGGGCGCCAGGTCATCGATGTGGCCGCTGGTGCTGGGGTACTGGGCCAACACCGCGAAGTAGTCATGGTTGCTGAGTTGCTCCTGCCACTGATCGGCCGAATTGGCCAGCACGACCTCAATGCCGAGCGGCTTGGCGCGGGTTTGAATGACTTCAATGGTCTGCGGATGGCAGTCGCCGGCGACGATGAAACGCTGGCTGCGTGACTTCACGCTGCGCTTGGCCAGGGTCATCGCCTCGGCCGCTGCCGTTGCCTCGTCCAGCATCGAGGCGTTGGCGATGGCCATTCCCGTCAGATCGCAGACCATGGTCTGGAAGTTCAGCAGCGCCTCCAGCCGGCCCTGCGAAATTTCCGCCTGGTACGGCGTGTAGGCCGTGTACCAGGCGGGATTCTCCAGAATGTTGCGCAGGATGACGCCCGGCGTGTGGGTCGGGTAGTAGCCTTGTCCGATGAAGCTGCGAAAGACCTGGTTTTTCGCCGCGATCAAGCGCAGCTCAGCCAGCGCTGTGGCCTCGCCAAGCGGCGCTGGCAGCGACATCGGTGTGCTGCGCGCAATCTGGCGCGGCACGACAGCCTCGATCAAGGCGCGGCGTGACGCCGGTCCCACGGCACGCAGCATCTGCGCTTCGTCGGCGTCTCCGATGCCAACATGCCGGGCGACAAACTCATCACGGTTTTCAAGCTCACTCAGGGGGCGGGCAGTTTGCATCAACATGGCGGTATCCGTGCGGTGGCAGTATTAGCAACAGGGCGAAGGCGGTTTCAGGCGTTCTTGCTGAACTCGCTGTAGCTGGTTTCGTCGAGCAGGGTGTCGAGTTCGGCCGCATCGGCGAGCCTGACCTTGAAGAACCAGCCGGCATCGAGCGGGTCGCTGTTGGCCAGGCTCGGGTCGGCGCGCAAGGCCTCGTTCACCTCGGTGACTTCGCCGCTAACCGGCATGTAGATGTCGGCGGCCGCCTTGACCGATTCGACAACGCCAGCGACGTCCTTTTGCTTGAACTTTGCGCCAACGGCGGGAAGGTCGACAAACACCACGTCACCCAGGGCGTCCTGGGCATGGTGGGTAATGCCTACCGTGGCGCTGTCGCCGTCGATGCGCAGCCATTCATGGTCTTGGGTGTACTTGATCATTGGTCAGCCTCTGAAGTAATGGTTCGGAACAAAGGGCAGGGCGCAGACCTTCATCGGCACCCGCTTGCCACGGACCAGGGCAAACACCTCGGCGCCGATGGAGGAAAACTCTGTATTGACGTAGCCCATCGCAATCGGCTGGTCGATGCTCGGTGCCAGCAGGCCGCTGCTGACTTCTCCAATCCGCGCGCCAGCGCCGTCCTGCAGCTCGCTGTGCTCCCGCACCGGGATCCGCTCCTGCGCGATCAGCCCGACGCGTTGTCGCGGCAGCGCGTCGGGCCCGGAGGACAGTTCGGACAAGACACGGGCCGCGCCAGGAAAGCCGCCGACACGCGCGCCGCCGTTGCGACGCACCTTCTGTATCGACCAGGCAAGGGCGGCCTCGGCCGGGGTGGTCGAGGCGTCGATATCGTTGCCGTGGAGACACAGGCCGGCCTCCAGCCGCAATGAGTTGCGCGCGCCCAGGCCAATCGGCTTGACCTCGGGCTGGGCCAGCAACAGTCGCGCCAGAACCAGCGCCTGATCGGCTGGCAGAGAAATCTCGAAACCGTCTTCCCCGGTGTAGCCGCTGCGGGTGACCAGGCAGTCGGCCGCGCCGATGCGCATGGTGGCGCCACTCATGAAGGTGAGCCGCTCAGCGCCGGGCGCCAGCCGTTGCAGCACGTTGGCCGCTTGCGGCCCCTGCAAGGCCAGCAGCGCCAGATCCGGTCTGGGAATGACTTCGCAGCGCCTACCGATGTGCTGCTGAATGTGCGCGAGGTCGCCAACCTTGCAAGCGCCGTTCACCACCACCAGCAAGGTCTCGCCCTGCGCCGGCTTAAAGAACATCAGGTCGTCGATGATCCCGCCCTGCTCGTTGAGCAGCAGGCCATAGCGTTGCCGCCCCGGCGCCAGATCGATCGCGTCAACTGGCACCAGCGATTCAAAGGCGGCCGCCGCGTCGGCCCCCTGCAATCGCAACTGGCCCATGTGCGAGACGTCGAACAGGCCGGCCGCCCGGCGTGTCTGGTGATGCTCGGCGAGCAGGCCCGAGGGGTATTGCACGGGCATCGAATAGCCGGCAAAAGGCACCATGCGGGCGCCAAGTTCAAGGTGCAGGTCGTGCAGCGGCGTCTTCAGCAGCGGGGCACCGTTTGGATCGGAAGAAGCGGACAACAATTTCTCCAGGGGCAATTGAAGAACCATGGCCTGCGCCACGGATTGCCCCCGCTGTCCGGTTTACCTGAGAGATTCACGCGGGCCCCATTTCCTGGCCTGGGCGCTTGCTCCTTCGGTGGGTCGTCTGCTGGGATCGACCTCTCTCCAGTGGGGATCGTCAAGCGGATTCTGAGGCCCGGTCAACGTCAGCCAGTCCTTTTTGCCTGAGCGTTCAGGGCGCTCTTTCGAGCACCTCCTGCGCCTTCGGCGGTGCAGCATGCTGCACGCTCTCCTGACTGCGGCCAGTATAGCCCAGCAGTTTGGGCGCAATCCTCCAGAGTCGCCTCGGCCTACTGCGGCAGAGAAAGCTTCACCGCCTCCGGGTGGTCCGCCAAGTAGGCGCGAACGATGTCGACGAAATCGGCATCCGCCGACAGACCCAGCGCGCGGGCTCGATCAAATCTGATGTTCGAGGGCCAGGTTGCGACGATCTTCGCAATCACTGGATCAATCTCCCACTGCAGAAGC
This sequence comes from Burkholderiaceae bacterium, assembly GCA_038901755.1. GTDB lineage: Bacteria > Pseudomonadota > Gammaproteobacteria > Burkholderiales > Burkholderiaceae_C > JBCKPE01. The sequence continues at coordinate 7,813 of JBCKPH010000077.1, forward strand.
TTGGCGGCGTCCTGGCCGGCCACCTGCTCCAGGGCCTTCGCCATGTCGCCCACCGTGGTTTGCAGGGCGGGCATGTTCATCCCGGTTCGCGACCCCCATTGGGCGTCACTGGCCTGGGCCGAGCGAATCAGGCCGGCAATGGTGTTGCCCGGCGAGGACAGGGCGACCGGCGTGTCCGCCGCCACCGGGACCCGAGCCGCAACCCCGGCCAGAGGCTCGCGAATCATGCCGCTGAAGAAACCCGAGGCGGCGCCATTCGGCCGGCCCGGACGCACGACGACCGTCATCAGACGCGCGCTGCGGCCACGGATGAAGCCCTTGCGCGTGAAATCGGCAAGCAACTGCTCGCCGATGAACTTCTGGATGCCATAGCTGGTTTGCGGCGTCGGCAGGGTATCGTCAGAAATCAGCATCGAAGGTGATTGACCAGACGTCAGGCCGAACACTGCGAGCGAACTGGCAAACACCAGGACCGGCCTGGAACCGGCCCGGCGACAGGCCTCGAGCAGGGCATGGGTGGCGCGGTAGTTGCTGTGCATGCCGAGGTCAAAATCGGCTTCGCATTCGCCACTGACCGCCGCCGCGAGATGAAACACGAGCTGAGTGTCGGCGTTGACGAGGGGATCGCCAGCGGCGTCCGCAGCAAGCAGGCTGTTCAGGTCACCGCAGACGCCACGAACCCGCGGGTCGGCCAGCAGATCAGTCGGCGCCGCGACCCGGTCCACCAGGGTGATGCGATCGATCTTCTCCCCAGCCGCGCCGGCCAACACCAGCGAGCCGCTCTGAAGCAGGGTTCTTGCCAGCCGCGCGCCGAGGAAGCCGGCACCACCAGTGATCAGAATGTTCATTTCGATTACATCCCCGAGTAGTTCGGTCCGCCGCCACCCTCGGGCGTGACCCAGACAATGTTTTGTGTCGGATCCTTGATGTCGCAGGCCTTGCAGTGCACGCAGTTCTGGGCGTTGATTTGCAGGCGGTCGCTGCCGTCTTCATTCTTGACAAACTCGTAGACGCCGGCCGGGCAGTAGCGCGACTCGGGTCCGGCATAGCGCGACAGATTCAGGCTGACCGGAATGCTCACGTCCTTCAGGGTCAGGTGCGCCGGCTGGTTTTCTTCGTGATTGGTGTTGCTGAGGAAGACGCTGGAGAGCAGGTCAAAGGTGATTTTTCCGTCGGGTTTCGGGTAGTTGATGGGAGCGCACTCAGAAGCCGGTAACAGGTAGCTGTGGTCCGGCTTGTCGCGGTGCAAGGTCCAGGGCACATGGCCGCGCAGGACGAACTGCTCGACGCCATTCATGATGGTCGCCAGCGCCAGGCCCTTCTTGAACCAGGCCTTGAAGTTGCGCGACTGCTTCAGTTCAGTGTGCAGCCAGCTTTTCTCGAATGCTTCCGGGTAGGCGCCGAGCTCGTCGTGTTGCCGGCCCGCCTTGATCGCGTCGTACGCCGCCTGCGCCGCCAGCATGCCGCTCTTGAGCGCCGCGTGGCTGCCCTTGATGCGGCTCACGTTAAGAAAGCCGGCATCGCAACCCACCAGCGCGCCGCCTGGAAAAACCATCTTGGGCAGGCTCATCAGGCCGCCCGCCGTGATGGCGCGCGCGCCGTAGGCCAGGCGCTTCGCCGGCTTGATCCCCTTGGCTTCGTCACCTTCGAGGTACCAGCGGATGTTGGGATGCGTCTTCCAGCGCTGGAATTCCTCAAACGGGCTGAGCCAGGGGTTGCTGTAGTCGAGCCCGGTGATAAAGCCCAGGGTGACCTTGTTCTGTTCCTGGTGGTACAGAAACGCGCCGCCGTAGGTGCTGCTGTCCATCGGCCAACCGGCGGTGTGCATGACAAACCCCGGCTGGTGCCGCCGCGGGTCGATCTCCCACAGTTCCTTGACGCCAAGTCCGTAGGTCTGGGGATCCCTGCCGTCGTCCAGCTTGAAGCGCGAGATCAGTTGCCGTCCCAGGTGCCCCCGTGCGCCTTCGGCAAAGATCGTGTACCTGGCGTGCAACTCCATGCCGAGCTGGAAGTTCTCGGTGCTCTTGCCGTCCTTGCCGACACCCATGTTTCCGGTGGCCACACCCTTGACCGATCGATCTTCGTTGTAGAGGACTTCCGCGGCGGCAAAGCCCGGGAAGATCTCCACGCCCAGCGCTTCAGCCTGTTGCGCCAGCCAGCGCACCAAATTGCCAAGACTGACAATGTAGTTGCCATGATTCTGGAAGCAGGGCGGCAGAAAAAAGTTCGGCACCCGAAACGCTGTCTTCCCACCGAGAAAGATCATTGCGTCGTCGGTGACCGGTTGCAGCAACGGGGCACCCATCGCCTTCCAGTCGGGAAACAGCTCGTCCATGGCGATCGGATCGATGACCGCTCCGGACAGAATGTGGGCGCCGGGCTCCGAGCCCTTTTCCAGCACCAGTACCGAAATCTCCTGATTTCCCTGCGCGGCCAGCTGCTTGAGCCGGATCGCGGTTGCCAGTCCGGCCGGACCGGCGCCAACCACCACCACGTCGTACTCCATCGCCTCGCGTGGCCCATGCTGGGACAGGATTTGGTTGCTCATTTCGGAATCTCGGTAGCAGGCTGTGGGGACGAACCGGCCGCGTCGGTGGGACGGCCTCGAACGAAACACCCAAGTCGCGGAATTCTATGCTGCATGTCGGCTCGCCTGCGCGGTCACAATTGATCGCATGATTGTGATTTCAGGAGCGCATTGAGATGGCCTACAGCATCGATCTTTCCGGACGTGTTGCCTTTGTCACTGGCGCCTCCAGCGGGCTGGGCGAGCAGTTTGCGCTGGTGCTGGCCCGCTCCGGGGCTGCCGTGGTGCTGGCGAGCCGCCGTGTCGAGCGGCTCAAGGAGTTGCGCGCCCGTATCGAGGGCGAAGGCGGCGATGCCCATGTGGTGGAGCTCGACGTGCGTGACCACCAGAGCATCATGGCGGCCGTGGCCCATGCTGAAACCGAGGTCGGCTCCATCGACATCCTCGTCAACAACTTCGGTGTCAGCACGACGCAAAGAATCCAGGAGGTGACGACGCAGGACTTTGACCATATCTTCGATACCAACGTCAAGGGTGCGTTCTTTGTTGCCCAGGAGGTCGGCAAGCGCATGCTGGCCCGTGCCATGGGTGCCGCGCCAGGGACCTACACCGGAGGCCGCATCATCAATGTAGCGAGCATGGCCGGCCTGCGCGTTCTGCCCCAGATCGGCGTCTACAGCATGAGCAAGGCCGCGGTGGTGCAGATGACCCGCGCTATGGCGCTGGAGTGGGGCAAATTTGGCATCAACGTCAACGCCATCTGTCCTGGTTACATCGACACCGAGTTGAACCACGCGCATTGGGCCACCGAGGCCGGCAAGAAGCTGATTCAGATGATGCCGCGCAAGCGCATCGGCAAGCCAGCCGACCTCGATGCGATTCTGATCATGCTGGCCAGCAACGAGAGTCATTTTGTCAATGGCGCGGTGATCGCCGCCGACGATGGATTTTCCGTTTGAGGATTGGGTCCTAAGCAGGCAGAAAGCGTCCGAAGGAAGCGCTCATTTGACCTTCGCGACGCGGCCCATGAGATAGAACTCGGGATTGGGCAGCATGTTGACAAAGCTCGCCAGCCGGTTGCTCATGGCGAAGAATGCCGTGATGGCGGCGATGTCCCAGATGTCCTCGTCGCTGAAACCGTGCGCGCGCAGCACAGGAAAATCGGCCTCCTCGACTTCGTGCGATCGTTGGCAGACCTTCATGGCGAAATCCAGCATCGCCCGTTGCCGCGGCGTGATGTCGGCCTTGCGGTAGTTGACCGCGACCTGATCCGCCAGCAGGGGCTTTTTCTCGTGAATGCGCAGAATGGCGCCGTGCGCGACGACGCAGTACAGACAATGGTTCGCCGCGCTGGTGGCGGTAACGATCATTTCCCGTTCGCCCTTGGAGAGACCTGACTGCTCTTTCAGCATCAGGGCATCGTGGTATGCGACGAAGGCGCGCCATTCGGCCGGTCGTCGTGCCAGCGACAGGAAGACGTTGGGAACAAAGCCGGCTTTTTCCTGTACCTCCATGATGCGGGAACGAATGTCATCGGGGAGGTCCTTCAGTTCCGGCGGCGGATAGCGGTTCGGTGTCATGTCAGCGGGCCCCTCCAATGGTCGTTCGATGATAAGGCCGCTCTCGGTGTCGTCCCGGTTCGGATGCCGGCGACGGCCCGATGCGATCCCGTGGGGCCATTTCAGGCGGGCGGAGTCCCCAGGCCTCGCGCCCGCGGCTGGCCGCACGGGCGACTGAAGGGCGCCCTCCAGGCGCCCATGTCGCGGCCGCGCCTGCGCCTGATCCGCTTCCATGGGGTGCTCTGGCGCCCAACGCCAAGCTGCGTGCGGTGGTGGCGCCGGCGAGCCTGGACGCGGATGCCGGCGCACCGGAGCTCGCCGCGGCCGAGCCAGCCTGCGCGCACCGCAAGCCGGTGCGCATGACCTGGGCCCGGCTGCTCAAGCGCGTCTTCGAGATCGACCTCGAGCACTGCCCGAACTGCAGCGGTGAGCTGAAGATCATCGCCGCCATCCTCGAGCCGCCTGTGATCGAGCGCATCCTCACCCACCTGGGTCTGCAGGCCCGCGCGCCGCCGCGGGCGCCGGCGCACGGGCAGACGCAGAACGCGGCCTGACCTCGGCGAGAGCTTTCCTTTCAGGCGGGGCGGTTCGCCAACGCTGAACGGGCCGCTGTCGAGCCCAAAGCCCGCACCGGCCGCGTCAAGTGCCGTGCGCGGCCCGGCAATCGGCCAAGAAAAGGGCGTTTGAAATTCCTTATATGGATGCCTCCCGGATAGCAAGCAGAATTTGCGTTACTTTGTGAAGAAGTCGGTTGCGTCCTTATATTCGGCCTTGTTTGTGGCTTGGTCAGGTTGCCCCGACTTTTTCACTGGCCCCGATGCATATTCGCTGACGTGCTCCTCTTCTATCCGACGGACTTTTTGTGTCCAAGGAATTTCTCAGGTTTAGCTCG
>JBCKPH010000078.1:0-12547 GCA_038901755.1 Burkholderiaceae bacterium
CTTCGTGCGCTTGCACGATGTCTTTCATTGGGTACGTTGCGCCGATGGCGTGAGTCAGTTGGTCGCGCTCAGACCAGCGGCGGATGTCCTCCACGGCCTGTCGTCTGGCCAGATCAGGCATGTTGAACCCCTGAACCATCCTCACGGTGACGCCTTTGAAGGCCAGCGGGTAGTAGGGAAACACGGGCTCTGGCACCGAGGTGCTGGAGTAGCTCGCAATGTGGCCATTGGCTTTGACGACTTGCACGTCCAGGGTCATGTTGGCGCCCAGGTCGACCTCCACAATGCGGTCCACGCCCTGGCCTTTGGTCAGGTCCTGGATCAGCGCGAGCACGTTGTCTAGTCTGTAATTGAGGACGAAGTCGGCTCCAGCAGACTTGGCATGGAGCGCCTTCTGCTCAGAGCTCACGGTCGCGACCACGGTGGCTCCGCCTAGCTTGGCAAACTGAATTGCGTAGTGGCCCACCGCGCCCGCACCACCCTGAACCAGCACAGTCATGCCTGAGACTGGCCCGTCGGCATAGACAGCCCGATGCGCGGTGCACGCTGGAACGCCGAGGCAAGCACCCTCCATCTCGTTCATCGGCGCAGGCAATTCGATCGCCTGCTCGCTGGGCAGGGCACACAGGCTCGCCGCGGTGCCTTGCCATCGACTGCCGTCGTACAGGGCGACCGCATTGAACAACCAGACTTTGGTGCGCAGCCGGCTTGGACTCACCCCGTCCCCCACAGCCACAATCGTCCCGGCACCGTCCGCATGGGGGATGACCTGCGGGAACTTCGTCCTGAAACCCCTCCATCCTGCACGCTGCTTGGTGTCTGAGGGGTTGATTCCAGACGCGCGCAGTTCCACCAATACCTCACCTGCGCCAGGCAGCGGGTCACCCATCGTTCCAATTTTCAACACGTCTCGCGCCGGCCCTGTGTGCTCGTACCAGCATGCTTTCATTGGCCACCTCTCAATGTGCAACATCTCAATGCTCAACAATTTCCTGAAGAGCCCTGAAGAGCCCTTTACAGGGCACAAGTAAATCTCTACCATTACCCTTCGAAAGGCTGGGTCTGAATACCCTGCCTGATTCTCCCTTCATAAACCGATACCCAGGAGTGCGTATGTTTTTTTCAAAATTCCGCCGCCACATGATGACTGGTTCCTTGGCATTGGGGGCGCTGTTTGCCGTGGGGCTCGGCTCGGTGCAGGCCCAGCAGGCAGGGGACAGGATTCGGAAAATCGTGCTTATCTCATGGCCCCAAAGCGCCAACCCCCAAGCCTACCAAGCCTCCCAACTGATAGCGCAAACCTGGCGTCAAATCGGATTGGATGTGGAGGTTCGCTCCATGCCCTGGCAGCAGCATGTCCAGGCAGTATGGAATGAGCGTGACAAATGGGACACCACCATGTGGCGCATGGTCGGACGTCCGGAACGCAGCGATCCCGATGAAATTATTTTCAACAACTACCATTCGATGACGGCCGACAAGGGTTTCAATTTCATCGGCTACCGAAACCCTGAGTACGACAAGGTCGCTGAAGACCAAAGGCAAGCGACCGATCCAGAAAAACGAAAAGCCCTGATCCACCAGGCTCAAAAGATCATCGACCGGGATCAAGCGCAGATGTTCCTGGTGCACCCCATGAGCATGAAAGCGTTCAACAAGAATGTTTGGGCGGAAGACTCGATCGTGGTTCAAAGTGGCATCGGCATTCGCAACTTCTGGACTTTCATCAAGGCCACGCCCAAAGGCGATCAAAAACAGATGGTTTTGAATTCCGCCGAGCCGGTGGTCGCAGTCAGTCCCCTGTTCATCGCGGGCGCTGCCAGTTCCTGGGTGACCGAATTGATTTGGGACCGCCTGGCACGGGTCGGAGGAGATGGACTGCCTCAGCCTTGGGCCGCCGAAAAGATTGAGTGGCTCAACCCCACGACCGTGGATGCCACGATCCGCGCCGGCATGACCTGGCACGACGGCAAGCCCGTCACATTGGACGATGTGATTTATTCCTTTCAAGCACCGGCCATCGAGAACAAGGTTCCCATGTACCGATCGGCCGTGGCCGATATTGTGAAGGTGGAGAGATCGGGGGACCGGCGGGTTCGATTCACCTTAAAGGCTCCCAATGCGGCTTTTGTGACGGCCAGTCTGGCGAAGATCAATTTGATTCCCAAGCACATCTGGGAACCTGTCATGAAAGACTTGATGACCAAGCCTGAGAATGCAGAAGCCTTGACCAATCCGTCTGCGATTGGATCGGGGCCATTCAAGATGGTTCGCAATCGAGGTCAGGAAGAAATTGTTCTCGACCGTTTCAGCGAACACTTCGCGGCGCCCAAGATGGAGCGTTGGGTGCTGCGCATCGTTCCCAATCCAGAGGCCACATTGGGCATGTTGCGTCGCAATGAGATCAATTTCCTTGCCGACTACGGCGGCACTCCCGATGTGCTTGAAAAGCTAGCCAAAGAGGCTCCGCAAATCAGCGTCAAGTCTGAGGTTGACATCGGTTTTGAATACACCGCGTTCAATCTGCGCCGCGCGCCTTTCAACGACGCCAACTTCCGCAGAGCGCTGTCCATGTCCATTGACAGAAATGTCATGGTTCAAGCGGCTTGGGGCGGTTATGCGGTTGCAGCCAACTCCCAGATTTCTCCGGCATTGAAGTTTTGGCATGACCCCGACACCGCCAAGATCCGAACGGGATTGCCGGTTGCCAGGGAAATCCTGGAAAAGGCAGGTTACAGGGTCGTCAGTGGTCGCCTCCACTATCCGCAAGGTGTCACGGAGACATTGCAGCCCTATTGATGGGGATGGGGCGCGAGGGGGCAAGGTCAGCCCCCACCCTTTAAAGGGCGCTCATGCGTTTTATCTCGTCGCGACTGCTGCACAGTCTGTTTGTGCTGTGGGCGGTTGCGACCTTGATGTTCTTGATGTTTCGGTTGATGCCTGGCGACCCGATGTCCGCCTACATCAGCGAGGCATTGTCTGAAGAGTCCAGGCAATCCATACGCGCCCAATTCGGGTTGGACTTGCCGCTGTGGCAACAGTACTTTGTGTATCTGGCGAATCTGGGCCGCGGTGAGTTAGGTCTGTCGTTCTTCCAAAAACGCCCGGTACTCGATATCGTCCTCACCGCCTTGCCCAATACGCTGGTGTTGACTTTCAGCAGCCTGATCCTGGCTTACTTGTTTGGCGTCATCGCCGGGGCCTTTCTTGCATGGCTACGGGGCACCTGGGTCGAGGGTGTGGTGATACCGCTGGCGTTGGCAACACGCGCAGCACCCGAATTTTGGGTGGGCATGATTTTCCTGTCGGTGTTTGCGTTCTCTCTAGGATGGTTTCCATCTGGCGGTGCGGCCAGTCCCGGAGCTTTTTACGACAGTGAATGGCAACGCATGTTCTCGCTGGATTTTTTACACCACTTGACCTTGCCAGTCCTGACTCTGGCCCTGTATCTGCAAGGGTTGCCGCTGCTGCTGATGCGCTCGACCATGCTGGATGTGATGCACGAAGAGTACATCACCATGGCACGCATGAAGGGTTTCAGCACGTCTCGCATTGTGTTGAACCATGCTGCGCGCAATGCCCTTTTGCCCGTGGCCACCGCATTCGCCCTGGGCATGGGTCAGTTGGTGGGAGGCAATGTGGTCGTTGAAATTGTGTTCTCTTGGCCTGGGTTGGGGCGCATCCTGGTCAATGCAGTGGCGTCCAATGACTACCCGTTGGCGCAAGGAGCTTTCTTGCTGGTCGCGCTCGCGCTGGTGAGCATGAATTTTGTCGCGGACATTCTTTACGCCGTGCTGGATCCCAGGGTATCGCATGAACACAAACACTAGAGCCGTGCCCAACTCGAGGGCTGGGTTGGCCAGGCTCATGTCCCTGACCCGTCAAGACCCCTTTGCCCTCTCAGGTGTGCTGATCTATTTCTTCTTTGCCTGTGTCGCCATTTTTGCCACGCAAATTGCCACGCACGATCCGCTTGAAATCCTGTTCTTGCCCAACGGCAAAATCGCCGCCAATCAAACACCGAGCGGAATGTTTCTGTTGGGCACCACCAATATGGGGCGCGATGTTTTTTCCCAGTTGGTGTTCGGGACGCGCAGCGCGCTTTTGGTGGGATTGAGCGCCGCCGTGGTGGTGGTCGTGGTGGGAACCTTGGTCGGCTTGATCTCGGGTTACTTTGGCGGCTGGATAGATGCTTTGTTGATGCGTCTGGGTGATATCGCCCTGTCCATACCTTTCCTGCCATTCATCATTGTCCTGGCGGCGTTTTTCAAGCCCAATATCTGGAATGTGGTGGCGGGTGTTTCCTTGCTGTTGTGGGCCAACACCGGCCGCATCGTGCGAAGCCAAGTCCTCACTTTGCGCGAGCGAAGTTATGTGGAAGCGGCCAAAGTCAGCGGGGCGGGACACTTCAGGATCCTGTTCACGCATATTGCTCCGAACGTGCTTCCAATCTCTTTCCTGTATGGTTCGATCGTGATTGGATGGGCCATTTTTACCGAGGCCAGTATCAGTTTTTTGGGGTTTGGCCCGTCCGACAGTGTCTCCTGGGGCTACATGCTGCAAGATGCTTTCATCTCTCAAGCGCTCTCGCGCGGTTCCTACTATTGGTTCGTGCCGCCGGGCCTTTGCATCATGTTGATGGTGGCTGCGGGGTTTTTCATCAGCCGGGGTTATGAAGAGCTTCTTTTCCCGAAGCTTCGAGACTGATTCATGAACCTGTTGGCGATCGAGAATCTGTCACTCAGCTATAACACTCCGCGCGGGCGAGTCAATGCGGTGGATGGCGCGTCCCTGGCGGTCAAGGTTGGCGAAGTGGTCGGCCTGGTGGGCGAGTCAGGTTGCGGGAAAACCAGCCTGGTGCGAGCCATTACGGGAGTGATACCGCGCAATGCTTCCATTGATGGTGGCGCCATCGCATGGAATGGTGTTGACTTGCTGGCATTGGACGATGCGGCTCATTCTGAATTTCGCTGGAAGGAATTCTCGTTTGTGCCGCAAAGCGCGATGAATGCGCTCAATCCAGTGCTGCGCGTGGTTGACCAGTTGATTGAGATCCTGATGCAGCGCTCTTCACTTGCCAAGGATGGAGCCAAACGTCGTGCAGTCGAATTGTTTGACATGGTCGGTATTGACCGTGCAAGACTGCGTGACTACCCGCATCAATTCTCGGGCGGCATGCGCCAGCGCGTTGCCATCGCCATGGCTCTGGCGTTGAATCCAAAATTGCTGATCGCTGATGAGCCTGTGTCCGCGCTTGACGTGATTGTTCAACGCCAGGTGCTGGATGTCATCCGTCATCTGCAGACGCAGTTGCAATTGTCAATGATCATCGTCACGCATGACATCAGCGTCGTGGCTTACATCTGTGACTCTGTTGTGGTCATGTATGCGGGCAACGTCATTGAATGCGGTCGCACCAGCGAGGTTCTGGAACAGCCGCTGCACCCTTACACGATGGGACTCACCCACGCTTTTCCTGACCTGGAGAAAAGCCGTGGCGAATTGTTGCCGATCGAGGGGAGTCCTCCTGACCTGATCAACCCTCCCAAGGGTTGCCGCTTTGCCGCGCGGTGTCAGTTCTCTCAGCCGATCTGCCTCGACGCCGCGCCACCGATGGTGACTGTCGAGAACGACCGGCAAGTGGCTTGCTGGCGCTATGCAGAGGCACCCCTGTTGAGATCCCAATACGGTCGGGCTGTCGCATGAACGGCTTGATCGAAGCGCAGGGACTCAGCAAGGAGTTTCCCACTCCCAAATCACTACAGGACTGGTTGACCGGAAAAAGGCCGGTGTTGACTGCCGTCAACGGCATTGACCTTACGATTCAAAGCGGGGAATCAGTCGGACTGCTGGGAGAGTCCGGCTGCGGGAAAACGACGACGGGCAGGATGCTGTTGAATCTTGTTCCCCCGAGTTCTGGCCGCGTCCTTTTTGACGGCCAGGACGTCAGGGCAATGGACGCGAAAAGCACTCGGACTTTCCGGCGCAATGCGCAACTCGTCTTTCAGAATCCGTACGATGCGCTGAACCCGAGGTTTACCCTCTATCGATCGTTGATGGAGCCTTTAGTCAATTGCCGGGTTGATTTGAATGAGCATGAAAGCAGGCTCCAACGGGCGCTGAAGCGCGCGCAACTGATGCAGCTTGAGCATCTGGATGACACCTATCCGCACGAAATATCCGGAGGACAACTGCAGAGGGTGGCGCTTGCGCGTGCATTGATCCTGGAGCCCAGATTCCTCGTCGCCGATGAGCCGGTCTCCATGCTCGATGTCAGTGTTCGCGCCGGCATCCTGAATGTGTTGAGAGACGTGGGCGGTGAGCTCGGCTTGTCTGCTCTTTATATCTCGCACGATTTGGCTTTGGTGCGCTATTTGTGCACGCGCACCATCGTGATGTACCTGGGGCGTTTTGTTGAAGATGCGCCGACCGAGGAACTTATTCAGCGCCCGCTTCACCCTTACACGCAGGCCTTGATCAAGGCTGTGCCTTCGCTCCGTGTCAATCAATCCCGCGAGCCGCTACCCATCATGGGCGCCATTCCCGACGCACCTGCGAGCCCCATCGGATGCGGTTTCAAGGACCGTTGCCCGTACGCCATGCCCCGATGTGCCACGGAAAGCCCGAATTTTCGCGATGTCGGGCACGGGCGCAAAGTGGCCTGCCACTTGATCTAACCATTAACCAGGGAATTTCCAATGAGCTCCAGTATCGACAACATGCTCGCAGACGTATCCATTGGTGCGCCCTGGGATCTGACTGAAATTTTCTCGGCGTTGCCTCGATGTTCGCCGCAAGACGTGAACCGGGCATGCGATGTCTTGGTCAGCAAACTTCGTTTGCATGGAATTCCGGTGCAGGTGCATGACTGCGACTTGTATTTGAGTGTTCCGCTGTCCGCGCACGTTGTGGCGCAGGGACGCACGTTTAAAGCCAAGCCTTCCGCGTACTCGATCCATTGCCCGCGGGGACTGACGGGCGACCTGGTCTATGTGCCGGCGTCCTACTCGCGGTCCATATCAAGTTTATTTCTTCGCAACTTTGATGCACAGGCTACATCTGCGGATCGACTGCGCGGAAAGATCGTCGTTTCCGAAGGGTTTGCCATGCCACAGAAAATGCGCGAGTTCGAGGAAAATGGGGCGATTGGCGTGATTGCCGTGAACCCGGGGATTGATATTCACTGGGGCATCTGCACCACCATCTGGGGGTCACCCGGACTGGATGACCTGAAGCGAAAACCCAACATTCCCATACTGGCAGTCAACCAAACTGATGGATTGCAACTGATCGACTTGGCAAAACACAATGATGCGGCCACTCTTGTCTGCGAAATGGATGAGGGATGGTTTCAGCAAAAGCTGCCCGTGGTGACGATCACCGGTGCGCAAGAGCCTGATCCTTTCGTGCTGCTGCACGGCCACTATGACTCGTGGGATGTCGGCGTCGGTGACAACGCCACAGGGAACGCCACCATGCTGGAAATTGCGCGTGTGCTGTGGCTGCACCGCGCCAAACTGAAACGCTCGGTTCACATTGCCTGGTGGCCGGGCCACTCGACCGGACGCTATGCCGGCAGCACTTGGTACGCGGACCACTTCGCTCTGGAGCTTGATGAGTATTGCGTGGCTCAAATCAATTGTGACTCCCCAGGATGTCGATGGGCCACGGAATACCATGACATCTCATGGATGAAAGAGGCGGAAGCCTTCGCCCAATCAGTGATCAGGAAGGTCACTGGCCAGGAAGCGATGGGTGCGCGGCCGCATCGAGCGGGCGACTACTCCTTCAACAACATCGGCATCACCAGCCTGATGATGCTCAGCTCAACCATGCCCGAGCCGCTGCGCGAGGAGAAAGGCTACTACTCGGTAGGCGGCTGTGGTGGCAATATCGCCTGGCACACAGAAAATGACAGGCTGGAGATTGCCGACCCGGAGGTGATGTTGAAAGATATCAAGGTCTATCTGTCGCTGGTCGCTGGCATCGCCAACGCGGAAATCTTGCCGTTTGACTGGAGGATGATTGTGGATGAGCTGAAAGATGTCCTGGCCAAGTACCAGCAAGAAATGGGCAACGACTATGTTTTTTCAAACACCCGCCAAGCTTTGTCTCAACTTGAGGAAACCCTGCGCCTGTTTCATGTTCGCTTGAGCCAGGCCGCCCTGTCCCCGGCCGTCGCGAATGCCGTGATCACGCGATTGGCGCGCCTGTTGGTGCCCATTAATCACACGCAACAGGCCCGTTTTGACCACGATCCAGCGTCGCCCGTGCCGGCACTGCCAACGATTTCAATTGCGGCCCAATTCAAGAAAATGGACCCTGGCCTGCGAGGGTTTGCTCTGACTCAATTGAGGCGCGGCGAGAATCGCCTGGTGGCCACGCTGAAACAGGCGCACAAAGAAGTGCTTCCAGCGATTGCTTGACTGACTTTCCAACAAGGAGTACCTCATGGATACCCGAGTCAAAACGATGCCGATGGTTTGCGATCCCATCACGCTTGAAATTGTGAAGGGAAGCTTGAAAGCGGCTCAGCTTGAAATGGAGACGCTGCTGGAGCGTACTGCCGTCTCACCTGTGATTCGCGAAAAGAAGGATTTTTTCGCCGGCTATTTTGACCCGCTGGGGCAGTTGATCACGGGCACCAATTTGCCGATTTTTGGCCACATCATTCAACCGATTTTCGAGCACTATCCGAGCAAGGTGATGCGGCCGGGAGATTTGTACTGGTACAACGATTGCTATGCCTCCAAGGGAGGGGTGTCGCACCTGCCTGACCAGGTTTTTGCAGCGCCGATCTTTTTTGACGAGCAGTTGATCGGGTTTTCTCAAACCTGGGCGCATTTCAATGACATTGGCGGGGCCTGGCCTGGCTCCATGTCTCCGACTGCGACTGATATTTTCCAGGAAGGCATCATGATTCCTCCGGTGCGCCTGTACCGCGAGGGCGTGCTCAACGAGGAGATTTACCGGATATTTCTTCGCAACGGCCGATTCCCGGAGGAAATGCGGGGTGATATTCAGGCCATGATTGCATCAGTGCGGCTGGGCGAAAAGCGCTTCATGGAGTTGTACCAGCGCTTTGGAGCCGCAGTCACGGTGGATGCGTTTGAGAAACTGAATCGGCAAACACGCACCGGACTGATCCGGCAGTTGCGAGACACGTTCAAGCCGGGTTCCTACCGGTTTGCCGACAGCATCGACAGCGATGGGCAAGGCCACGGACCGTTCAAGATCCGAATGACCCTCAACGTCACCCCGGATCGCATTGAAATTGACACGACGGAAACCGATGATCAGGCGCCAGGCCCCGTCAATTTCCTGATGAACCCCGCCGTTCCGAAAATGGTGTTCGGCATTTACGCATTGGCAAAAGATCCCTCATTGCTTATCAACGAAGGGGCCATGCACGCCGTGGACGAGGTGAAGGTCCGCGAGGGGAGCTTGTTGCAGCCTCGCTTCCCGGCCCCGTTGAACCAGCGCGGATTGACACTCATAAGAACGGTCAATGTTTGCGCCGGCTTGATGAATGTGGCCTCACAGGGCCAATCGGTCGCCGCCACTGCTGCCTATTCCATCTATTTCTTGCGTGGTCATGATCCCGGTACCGGGCAAGCCTTCCTGATGTCAGATGGGGTGGGCGTCGGTCATGGGGCCAGGCCATTTGCCGATGGTCACAACGGCGTCTACTACGTGGCGCAGGAAAACAACCCGGCGGAGTTTCTGGAGCAGATGTACCCGATTCGGCTGCTGCGGTACGAAATGCGTTTGGACTCGGGCGGACCTGGAAAATTTCGCGGAGGAGCTGGAGTGATTCGCGAAGTTCAATGGCTGGGTCCCGACGCCATTCTGGCGATCCGCATCGATGGCATCACGAACCCTGCCTGGGGCGTCAATGGCGGTCAAGCCGGACGGGGCGGCAGTTGTTCAGTCAATCCCGGCACGGCAGCTGAAAGAATGGTTTCACCTTTGTCGGATGGCGAGATGATTCATTCTGGCGACGTGATCCGCTTCCAGACCTGCGGCGGCGGAGGCTGGGGACACCCCTTCGATCGGGACATGGATTTGGTGCTGGACGACGTCCGCGCTGGGTACATCAGTCGAACCGCTGCCGAAGGCGATTACGGCATCGTGCTGCGCGAGGTGGATGACGAGATTGAACTGGATGTCCAAGGGTCCGAGCAGTACCGAGCCAAGTGCCGCTATTCCACGAAACTGTTTCACAACGGCAGCTACGTTGAGCGCATGGAATAGGCATGACCATCCGCGCCACCCCTTTGCACACCAGCATCGCCATCGACATTGGCGGAACCTTCACCGATATTGTCTCTTTTGACGGCGACAGCGGCGTCATTTGGAACTCCAAAGTTGCCACCACGCCGGATGATCACTCGATTGGTTTTGACCAGGGTGTTCAAGAGACCCTGAAGGTTTTCGGCACGCCGGCCGCTTCGGTGAAGCAAGTGTTCCATGGGACCACGATCGCAACCAACTTGATCCTGGAGAGCAAGGGCGCGCCCTGCGCCCTGATCACCACGCAGGGATTTCGTCATGTCCTGGAATTGGCCCGACATGACATTCCACGCAAGTCCAATTTGTACGCTTGGTCACGCGCCAAGCGGCCGGTGAAACCCGAGCGGATATTCGAGGTCGCCGGGCGGATCGGCCCGGATGGGGCAGTCCTGGAAGCGTTGGATGAGTTGGCGCTGCTGTCGATTGCTCAAAAAATCAAGAAGCTGGATATCCAGTCGGTGGCCGTGTGTTTGATCCATTCCTATGCCAACCCGACGCAGGAATTGTTGGCCAGGAAGCTGCTTCTTGATGTGTTCCCGGAAGCCATGGTCTCGTTGTCCTGCGAGGTGCTCCCGGTATTTCGCGAGTATGAGAGGGCCATGGTGACGCTGCTGAACAGCTACGTGATGCCCTCGGTGTCAACCTACGTCGGTCGCTTGGAGTCGCGCCTGACGGCGCGCTCGATCCACGCCCCCCTGCTGTTGATGAAGTCTTCGGGGGGCGTCGCTGGGGTCGAGGAGATCAAGCGAACGCCCGTGCAAACCGCATTGTCGGGACCGGCAGCTGGCGTCGTCGGCGCAGCGTTTATCGGCAAGTCTTGCGGGTTTCCCAACCTCATCACGATCGACATTGGCGGAACCTCGGCCGACATTTCGCTGATAAGAAACGGTCAGCCGAACACGACCACGCTGGCGCGCATTGGCGAGTGGCCGGTTTCGTTGCCGATGATTGACATCCACACGATTGGCGCCGGAGGAGGTTCGATTGCATCGATCTCTGAATCGGGCGGGCTGTTGGTTGGGCCGCGCAGCGCAGGGGCCGTCCCCGGTCCTGCGGCCTACGCGCGCGGGGGCACCGAGCCGACGGTCACCGACGCGCATCTTGTCCTGGGTCACCTGCCTCCGTACTTGCTGCAAGGCAGCCTGACCTTGAGCCGCGAGTCGGCTGAAAAAGCCATACGGTCGCGCATTGCGCAACCACTGGGACTCAGTCTGGAGCAAGCCGCGCGAGGAATTCTGGCCGTGGTCGATAACAACATGGTGGGAGCAATTCGGGTCGTCTCGATCGAGCGCGGGCATGATCCAAGGGATTTCGTGCTGCTCCCCTTTGGCGGCGCCGGCCCTTTGCACGGCAGTTCCCTGGCACGCTTGCTCGGCATCGAGCAGATTCTGATTCCGCCCGCGCCCGGTGTGCTGTCTGCTTTGGGCTTGTTGGTCTCAGACCTGCGCTCTGACTACTCCAGAACCTGCCTGCAAAAGCCGCCTCACTACAACTATCAAGACATCGAGGCTGTGTTTCAGGAACTCGAGAGTCGCGCCAGGCAGTGGATTGACAGCGAAGGCATGTTATTGAAGAGTCAAACCATCCAACGCAATGCAAGCATCCGCTACCAGGGGCAGGGCTTTGAGCTGTCTGTTCCCTGGTCAGGGCCGGCGGACCCGCACCATACCCAGGAGTGCATCCGCAATTTTCATGAAATGCACCGCCAGCTGTACACCTTTGCTCAAGAAGACGCTCCGGTGGAAATTGTCACTCTTGGAGTGACGGCGGTGGGAGTCTTGTCACAGCCCAAGTTGCCCACCCTGGGTCGACTCGGGCCGGTCCATGATGCCGTGATCGGTCATCAGCAAGTCGCGTTCGAGGAGGGCTTGATGGATAGCCCCGTCTATGATCGGCGCAAGTTGGGGGCCGGTGCGACGCTCTCCGGTCCCGCCATCATCACCCAGCTGGATGCCACGACGGTCCTGTATCCGGAACAAAGGGCGGAGGTGGACCGCTTTGGCGCATTGATCGTGCAGGTAGCGTCAGGCTAGACCGGAGTTTTCGCGCAAGGCCGGCTCAGGCGCTGCGTTTCCTCACTTTGCTTATGGTTCGAACCCGACCGCGCTGCGAACCTCGCTGGTTTCGGCGCTGCAGAGCAGGGCGATCAGCGCAGCCGCGACTTGCGGGCTGTCTGCCCTGGCGCTCACGGCAGCGGTGTAAACCGTAGCCAGCTCAAACTCTTTCGGCAAAGGGGTAATCAATGTCACGCCAG
>JBCKPH010000079.1:0-12170 GCA_038901755.1 Burkholderiaceae bacterium
TGTGTTGCCGGGCTGCGCGGTGACAGAAAAGACGCCATTGCCGGTGCGAATTCGCTGGAACACCTCGGCACCGGAATCGCCCGCGGCAATCTGGCGCGACGGGCCCACCTGGATCAGCGGCTGGCCCTGATCGCCGTGGTAAACCACACTGCCAGGGGCCGATTCGCTGAAGGGTCGGGTACCACTCTGGTAACCGGCAAAAAGGTACTGGCCAGTGCCGTCATTGCTGTTGGCCAGCCCCAGCAGTTGTTGGTAGAGGTCGCGCACTTCGGTGGCCAGGCTGGAACGATCGGCTGCGTTCAACACCGGATTGCCGGCCTGAATCACGATGACGCGCACGTCCTGCACCAGCCGTGCAATGCTGGCCAGGGTCGACTCTTCCAGGGCCAACCGATCGGCGGCCAGGGCGCTGTTGTTCTGGTACTGCCGATTCACGGCCTGGGCCTGGGTCAGATCCATGGCACGGGCGGCGCCCACCGGATCATCCGCCGCGCTGAGCATGCGCCGCCCACTGGCCACCTGCTGCTGGGTCTGCAACAGACGTTCGGTCTGTTGCTGCATGGACGCTACGCCAAGTTCAAAAATAGTGCCGGTGCTGATGCGCATGATCTTAACGTCCGAGGTTGAGCACGGTCTCAAACAGTGTGTTGGCAACCTGCATCACCTTGCCCGCGGCCTGGTAAGCCTGTTGGTAACGCAGCAGGTTCGCCGCCTCTTCGTCCAGGTTGACGCCGGAGACCGACTGTTGCGCCTGCCGCGTCTGGGTTATGACGTTTTGCTGCGCCTTGCCGGTGACCGCCATCTGCCGCGCCGTGTTGCCGACCTCGCTCACCAATTGGCTGTAGGCGCCCTGAAACGACGCACTCGCCTGAGCGCCCGGCACAGCGGCATTGCGACCGAGCGTTGCGCGGGTCTGCAGCGCTGCAAGCGCCAGCGCGTTGCGGTTGTCGCCCACGCCCCCGGTGTTGGCGCCGAGGGTGAAGACATCGCCGTCCGATGGTGTTCCGGAAATGCTGAAGCCCAGACCGTTGAAGCTGATGCCGCCGCCCGAGACATAGGTGACCGGCGCCACCGCCGGCACGGCGCCGCCGACGGCGAACCGACCCAGGGCGGCGTCATAGGTGAGGGTCACCGCGCCGGTCAGGGGCAGGCTGCTGATGCTGCTGACGTTGCCGGCGCTGATGATGGCATTACCGCGGTTGCCGAGCGCGGCGTCGCTGCGGATCGGCGCGGCCGCGGCAATGCGGGCCGGATCGCTGATGGCGACGGCAAAACTGCTGGCGCCAAGCCGCGTCGGCTGGATCATCCAGCTGTCGTTGAGAGCCGCGCCGGCGGCAAGGGTCAGAGAGAAGCCGTCCTGGTTCAGGAGGTACGGGGGGCCTCCCGAGGCGAAGCTGATGCTCGTGCTTGCACCGTCGGACAGACGTGTCAGCAGGAAGTTTTCGTTGCCCGCTGCCGCGCCGTTGTATTGCAGACGGTAGTCGCTGGTGGTCAGGGCATCGGCCCGGTCCAATGTGGCGTTGATCAGCCCCGTCCCGGTGTTCCCGGTGTTGCGGGAACTGGCCAGCACCTGCGGCTCCGCGATGGAGAAGAAATTGCCACCCAGGGCGCCGTACAGGTCCTGACCAAGGGCATGCTGTTCATTGAAACTCCGGGCCAGGACGATGGCAATGCGGCCAAGCGCGTTCTGCGCCGGGTCCAGCGCCGCGCTGCGAAAGGCGAACAGGCCGCCAAGCACGCCAGCTTCGATGCTTTCGGGGGCGATCAGGGCGCTCGATGCGCCATTGCCAAAGCCAAGCTCCAGACGCCGTGGATCGTGCAGCGATGGCGTTGCCGCCAACGCAAAGGCGTTCACGCCCAGGACGATCCCCTGGCCGTTGCCGACAAAGATGTTGTACGCGCCGTCGCTCTGCGCCACCACGGTGGCGCGAACCTGCTGATTCAGTTCGGCCACCAGCAGGTCGCGTTGATCGCGCAAATCGTTGGCGGCGTGGACGCCGCCGCTTTCGGCGACAACGATGCTCTGGTTCAGGCCGGCGATCTGTTGGGCAAATCCATTGATCAAGGAGACGCTGGCGCTGATCTCGCTGTTGATGCCGCTGCGCATGTCGGCCAAGCTCTGCCCCAGACTCTGGAAACTTGCGCCCAGCGCCTGGGCGGAAGACAGCAGGGCCTGGCGCGAGGAAATCGATTCCGGATTCGAGGCCACGTCGGCGAGCGCGCTGAACATGTCCTGCAAACGAGGCGTCAAACCCGAGCTTGGATCGCCAAGCAGGTTGGCAACCTGCTGGATATGGGAGGAAAAGGAATCAACCCGGCTGCCCTGGGACTGGGCCAGCGCCAGTTGCTGGGTCAGCGTGTCGTTGTAGATGCGCTTGACCGTGGTCACATTCACGCCCGAACCGAGGAAACCAGAGCCCGAGAGCTGAGGCAGGGCATTGCTTTGCAGCATCTGCTGCCGGTTGAAGCCGGCAGTGCTGGCATTGCTGATGTTGTGACCGGTCGTGACCAGTCCGGCCTGGGCCGCGTTCAGGCCACTCATCCCGATCTTGAGAATGCTCATGCCCATTGATGTCGTTTCCACGTTGCGGCCGCTGCTTGGCTTAACGGCAGTTCGCGGCAATCATTGAGCGCTCTCGGCATGGGGGTTGGGACGCTCCGCGTCGGAGGCGGCATACACGTCCTGGCTTGGGCGGGAGCGCAATGAAGCATGCTAGGCCAGCAGGCTCTGGCGCATGCGTGATCCGTTCAGGATCTGGATCAGTTTGTCGGCGTAGTTCGGGTCGGTGGCGTAGCCGGCGCGTTGCAGGCCCTGGGCGAAGGCTACCCCGTCGGTTTGCCCAAGCAGGCCGGCGTAGCGCTTGTTCGCCTTCATCAGGCGGGCATAGTCCTGGAACGCCTCGGCGTAGGAGCCATAGGCACGAAACTTCTGCACCAGCTTGTGCTCCACGCCATCGACGTATTCGGTGGTCATGACGTCGATACCGGCGCCCTTCCAGCCGCGTCCGGCCTTGACGCCAAACAGGTTGTGACTGGGGCTGTTGTCGGCGCCTCGGATTTCGTGTTTGCCCCAGCCGCTTTCCAGCGCCGCCTGGCCAAGCAGGAACTTCACCGGGATTCCGGTCGCCTGGCTGGCCTGGATCGCGTGTTCCTCCATTCTCTTGAGAAAGTCCTGGCCGCGGTCCGCCGCGGCTTTCGCTGTGGCGCCGGCCGGCACCACCGGCGCCATCGGAGCTTGGGTTGAAACCTCGGCCTTGAACTGCAGCCATTTGGACACCAACGGCAACAGGGAGGTCTCAAACGAGGCGGCGCCCGGCTCACCGGGCTGCGCCTCCGGCATCGGGCCGACGCGGTCCAGCGGAGCCTGACCATGGGCCAACTGGCGCAACATCACGTCGGCCAGCCCGATCCCCTTGGCCGACAGGCTCTGCGCCATCTGTTGATCAAGCATGGAGACATAGGTCCGGGTCTGATCGCTGTCCAGCAGTCCACCGCCCGGCAAGGCCTGGCGCATGCTCTTGAGCAGGGTCTGCAGGAACACCGCCTCGAATTGTTGCGACACGCCCTTGAGCGCGGCCTGCGGGTCCTGCCGGGCCTGCATCTTCAGGGCTTCAAGCCCGCGTGAGTCCAGGGCGAGGCTGGCGTTCAGGTTGAGTTGCATCGTCTGGCCTTGGGTTGCAATCGAGCGGGCAGCGCCTGCCGCTCAGATGATCTCCAGTTCCGCGCGCAGGCAGCCTGCCGCCTTCATCGCCTGCAGGATGGTCAACAGGTCCTGCGGTGTCGCGCCCAGCGCGTTCAGCGCCTTGACCACCTCGGCCATCGAGGCGCTCTGTCTTACCGTCGAGAGTCCGCCCTTGTCTGAGCTGATGGTGATCTGCGTGCGTTCGGCCTGCACGGTCTGACCCTGCGGCGAAAAAGGCGCGGGTTGACTGATCACCGGCTCGCTGCTGATGACCACGGTCAGGTTGCCGTGCGCCACCGCGCATTCATCCACCATCACCGATTGATTCATGACGATGGACCCGGTGCGGGCATTGATGATGACCTTGGCGCTGGTCTGCACCGGCGTCACGTTCAGCCCCTCGATCTGGGCCAGAAAGCTAACACGGCCGTCGGCCGATGTCGGCGCGCGCACGCGAATGACCCGGCCGTCCACGGCGGCGGCGGTGCCCGGGGCGAATTTTTCGTTGATCGCGTCCACGATGCGCCGCGCCGTACCGAAATCGGTGTTGTTGAGCTCCAGATGAATGCTGTCGCCCTGCCCCAGCTCGGTCGGAACGGCACGTTCAACGGTGGCGCCAGCACTGATACGTCCCACGCTCAAATGGTTGATCTGCACGCTGCTGGCTCCCCCGGCCGAACTTGCGCCCACGCCACCCACCAGCATGTTGCCCTGGGCGATGGCGTAAACCTCGCCGTCGCCACCCTTGAGCGGCGTCATCAGCAGGGTGCCGCCGCGCAGGCTCTTGGCGTTGCCCAGGGAGGAGGCCGTGACGTCGATCTGTTGACCGGGTCGGGCAAAGGCCGGCAGCGTGGCCGTCACCATCACGGCGGCGACGTTCTTCAACTGCAGGTTGGTTCCGGCCGGCAGGCTGACGCCGAGCTGGGTCAACATGCTCACCACACTTTGCACGGTGAACGGCGTCTGGTCGCCGCTGCCGTCCAGGCCGACAACGATGCCGTAGCCAATCAGCTGGTTGCCACGCACACCCTGAATGGAGGCCAGGTCCCTGATGCGCTCGGCCCGCAGGGGCGGGCTGACGCACAGGGCCAGCAGCAGGACAAGAAGCGGTGTCCACAAACGTTTCATTGGGTTGGCCCGCATGTCAAAAGGCCAGAAAGGACAGGAAGAAGCGCGCCAGCCAGCCCATGGTCTGCGCCTCGTCGATGTAGCCGTTGCCGCGGTATTCGAGCCGGGCGTCCGCCACCAGGGTCGACGAAACCGTGTTGCTGGCAGAAACCGTGGCCGGATTAACCACGCCGGAAAACCGCACGAACTCCGAACCCTGGTTGATGCCGATCTGCTTTTCGCCGCTGACCACCAGGTTGCCGTTGTGCAGGATCTCGATGACCGTAACGGTGATGATGCCGGTGAAGGCGTTGTTGCTGGCGCTGTCGCCCTTGCCCTCGAAGCTGCTGTCCGAGCTGGCCGCAAGGTCGGCGCCAAGTAGACTTTTGCCCGGCAGACCGGAGAGGGCGGTCACCGACAGGCTGTTGCTGCCACTGCGTGCCGCCGTGCTACCGGATTTCTTGCTCGCTGCCGTGGTTTCGTTGATGCTGATCGTCAGGATGTCGCCCACGGCACGGGCGCGCCGGTCTTCGAACAGCGGGCGGTAGCTGAATCCGGTCTGTGCGGCGTAGCGCGTCTGGTAGATGGCGCCGTTGCTGGGCGCCGGCGTGGCGATTGGCGCCGGACGCGAAGTCATGGGCTGGTGCACCATGGGTGGCGGCGTGCTGGCGCAGGCCGTCAACAGAAGCAGCATGGCCGGCAGGCTGGCGCGGCCGGCGCGTTGTCGAATCGGGGTCAGTTTCATGGTGTGGTTAGAGTTGCGCCAGCTTGGCCAGCATTTGGTCGGCGGTGGTGATGGCCTTGGAATTGATCTCGTAGGCCCTCTGGGTCTGGATCATGTTGACCAGTTCCTCAACCACGTTGACATTGGAAGTCTCGACGAAGCCCTGGCTGAGCCGCCCCAGGCCATTGGTGCCCGGGGTGTTGGCGCTGGCCGTGCCCGAGGCCGCCGTCTCCAGGTAGAGGTTCTCGCCGACGCTTTGCAGTCCGGCGGGGTTGATGAAATTCACCAGCAGCAGGGAGCCGACCTGGGTCGGGCGCGCCGTGTCGGCCTGCTGCACCGAGACGGTTCCGTCCTGGCCGATGGTGATGCTTTGCGCTCCCGCCGGTATGGTGATCTGCGGTTGCACCGGGTAGCCGCTGGCGGTGACCAACACCCCCTGGGTATCGACCTGGAACGCGCCGTCGCGCGAGTAGGCGACGCTGCCACCGGGTTGCAGCACCTGAAAGAAGCCGTTGCCCTTGATCGCCAGGTCAAGCGGGTTGCCGGTTTGCTGCAAGTTGCCCTGTGTGAAGATCTTTTCCGTGGCCACCGGATGCACCCCGGTGCCCAGCTGCAGCCCCGAGGGCAACTGGGTCTGCTGCGACGACTGGGCGCCTGGCTGGCGTATGGTCTGGTAGAGCAGGTCCTCGAACACGGCACGCGAGCGTTTGAAACCGTTCGTGCTGATGTTGGCGAGGTTGTTGGAGATGACATCGAGCTGCGTTTGCTGGGCGTCGAGGCCGGTTTTGGCTATCCACAAGGAACGAATCATGGCTTACTCTTGGTTCATGCGTCCGGGGTCCCGCGCGCCCCGGTACGCAAGGCTGAATGAACGGCCGGACATGGTGAGCGACTCATCCATGGATATTGAGAATGCGGCTGGCCTGCGCATCATGCTTCTGGGCGTCGCTGAGCAACTGCATCTGCAGGTCGAACTGGCGCGCGACACTGATCATGGTGATCATCTCCTCGACCACGTTGACGTTGCTGCCTTCCACGGCGCCCGAGGTCAGCCTGAGGGCCGGGTCGGCTGGGGCGCTGCTGCCGTCGACCAGGCGGAACAGTCCGTTCCCGCCACGAATCAAGGAGCGTTCGTCGGGATTGGCCAGCTTGATCCTGCCGACGACGTTAACCGCATTAGGAGAGGACGATGAGCTGGCCGAGACGGTGCCGTCACCGGCGATGCTGATGTTGGAGTCCGGCGGGATCGAAAGCGGCCCTCCATCGCCGAGCACGCTGTACCCGCCGCGGATCTGCAGGACACCGTTCGGACCGACCTGCAGATTGCCGTCGCGGGTGTAGGCCTCGCCCTCCGCCGTCTGCACGGCGATCCAGCCCGGTCCGTGCACCGCGACATCCAGGTCGCGTCCGGTTCGCTGCAGTGGACCCGGGGAAAAATTGGCGCCCACGGTCGAATCGACGACGAAGGTTCTTGTTGCCATGCCTTCGCCGACCACCGGAATGGCGCGAAACGCACCCTCGGCCGCCCGATAGCCGGTGGTCGAGACATTGGCCAAGTTCTGCGCCGCCACCGCCTGGCGGTTCATCAACTGCTTGGCCCCGGTCATGGCGACATATATCATCCGGTCCATGGCAGCCCCACGTGATCCGGTTCAAGCAGGCGCGCGGCCTGGCCGCCGCCCATTGTTGATTTGTTCATGGTTATTGCATATTGAGCATGGTCTGCATCAGAGCGTCCTGCGTCTTGATCGACTGGGCATTGGCCTGGTAGATCCGCTGCGCGATGATCATGTTGACCAGCTCGGCGGTGAGGTCGACGTTGGAATCTTCCGTTGCCGCCGATTGCAGCAGTCCCAGGCTGGCCGTTCCCGGTACACCCATCAGCGGCACGCCGGAACTGGCACTCGCCGCCCAGAGGTTGTCGCCCATCGGCTGCAGACCCTGCACATTGGCGAAGTTCGCCAATCCGATCTGCCCAAGCGCCTGGGTCTGACCATTGGTGTAACGGCCCAGGATGATGCCAGCGGAATCGATGTTGTAACCGGCCAACTGACCCGAGGCGTAGCCATCCTGCGCCAGGGCGTTGACACCGAAGCTGGAGCCAAACTGCGTCATTTGATTCATATTCAGGGTGATCAAAAGTGGCGCGGCGCCATTGGTCAGCGCCAGGGACTTCACCAGGTTGGTGGCGGTGGACAGCCCGCCCTGGCTGTTGAAAGTGAGCGTGGTGGGCCCGCCGGCGCCATTCGCTACGACGCCGTCGATGTAGGTGTTGACGCGCCAGACGTTGGGCGCGGTCTTGTTGAAATAGAGGGACACCGTGTGGGCCTGGCCTAGGCTGTCGTAGCTGCTCGATGTCGTGGAAAAGTTGTAGGTTCCCGGATCGGCGGGATTGAACGTGGACAGAATGATGGCGGCATCGGACGCAAGATTGGCGCCAACCGAGGTGTTCGCCGTCGCCCTGGGCAGCAGGTCGGTCGTGGGAAGCTGCAAATTGGAAAGCACGCCCGACACGATGACCCCATTGACCGCTGGAAAACCTGTCAGGTTCTGTCCACTGCCATTAACGATGAAGCCGTTCCTGTCCTGCAGAAAGCCGCCGTTGCGCGAATAGCTGATTTCGCCGCCGTTGCTCATGCGAAAGAAGCCGCTGCCGTTGATGGCGACGTCCAGCGGGTTGTTGCTGACCGTGATGCCGCCCTGGGAGAATTGCTGATTGACGCCGGTGAGCTGGGTTCCGATACCGCCGCCGCCGCCCAGGGAGCCGACAAAGACGTCGCCAAAGGTGGCCACACCCTTTTTAAAGCCGGCGGTGTTGGCATTGGCGACGTTGTTTCCTATCACGTCGAGGTTCTTGGCAGCAGCGTTCAGGCCGCTCAGTCCTTGCTGAAAACCCATACCCTATCTCCTTGCTTGAATTCGCCCACCGAGAAAATGAAGTCGCCGAACTGCGCGCCAGCCCCTTGGCCGCTCGCCGCCGGCTCCGCGACCCGCTTCACAACACCTGCCTGACTGCGGACAGCGGCACCGGGCCGACGCCCACGACATTGAGCGTAACCCCGGCCTTGGCCTGCGTCACGCCACCGACCAGACCTTGCGTCAAGGCGCTTGCGTCAATCTTCTTGCCGCCCTGGAGTGCCTCCACGGTAAAGCCGTAGTTCCCAGACGCGGCGGCGGCGCCGTTTTGCGTCACGCCATCCCACTGAAAGCTGATCAGGCCCTCCGGCTGGGCCCCCAAGTCCACCCTTTGCATGGCGATGCCCGAAGCGTCGCGGATCGTTACCAGCACACTGTCTGCCGCC
This sequence comes from Burkholderiaceae bacterium, assembly GCA_038901755.1. GTDB lineage: Bacteria > Pseudomonadota > Gammaproteobacteria > Burkholderiales > Burkholderiaceae_C > JBCKPE01. Next base: position 8,816 of record JBCKPH010000079.1, read on the forward strand.
TGCGGCAGTTCCAGCGCACCGTGGGCAACCCCGTTTTGCAGTTGCACCGTGCTCCCCGGCACCAGCACCTGGCGCCCGATCATGGTCGTCGCTTGCAGTGCCTGGCCGGCATTGAAGCTCGCGGCCATCTGTTGCATGGTCTGGTTGAGTCTCTCGATGCCGGTCACTGTATTGATTTGCGCCATCTGCGAGGTGATCTGCGCGTTGTCCATGGGATTGAGCGGATCCTGGTTCTGCAACTGGGTCACCAGCAGCTTCAGGAACCTGTTCTGGGCCTCGCTTGCCGCGGCCAGGCCGGCGGACGGCGCAACGCCGCTCGCCGTGATCGCCGGGCTCGGTTCGGATGCGTTGCTGATCGCGTTCACGTTCATGATCCCGGCCTTTGTTCAAATCCCTGTCCCGACAGCGGCTCACGCGGGGCCATGTTCTATTGGCCGATCATCAGGGTCTTCAACATTAGCGCCTTCGCCGTGTTCAAAACCTCGACGTTGTTCTGGTAGGCGCGCGAGGCGGAGATCATGTTCACCATTTCCTCCACCACACTGACATTGGGCATGGCGACGTAACCCTTGGCGTCGGCCAGGGGGTGTTTGGGATCGTACACCTGCCGTCCCGGTGTGCTGTCTTCAACGATGCCCACCACCTTGACGCCGCTGCCGGCGGCGCCTCCGGTCGAAACCTCGCTGAACACGACCTGGCGGGCGCGGTAGACCTGCCCGGTGGAACTGGTCACGCTCTCCGCATTGGCCAGGTTGCTGGCAACCACGTTGAGTCTCTGTGATTGAGCCGACATGGCGGATCCGGCGATTTCGAAGATGTTGAGCATGGACATCCGAATTACCCCTGAAGCGCCACCAGCATCAGCTTGATCTGGCTGTTGAGAAAGGCGATGTTGGCTTCGTAGTGCACGGCGTTCTCGGCAAAGCGGTTGCGCTCAACGTCCATGTCCACGGTGTTGCCGTCGATGCTGGGCTGCTGCACTGCGCGGTACAGAACCGCCGACTCGCGCGGCGCGGGGCCGGCCGAGGCAGCGCCAGGACGCAGGTTCTGCGTCTGGCCCGAAGTAGCCTCCTGCAAGGCGGCGGCAAAGTTGATGTCTCGCGCCTTGTAGCCCGGCGTGTCGGCGTTGGCGATGTTCGAGGCCAGCAACTGCTGGCGAAAGGCACGCAGCTGCAAAGCCGTCTGGTGAAACTGGAACAACTTGTCGATCGGTTCAGTCATGGTTGTGCCCCGGTGCAGGTGAACTTGAAGCAGCGCGCAACATAGGAATAATGGTAGGCAGTGGGCTGCTTCGCTGCGCCCCGATCAGCGACGGAAAGCTGCCGCTGTTCGTGGCTTAAAGCGGCCCACGCGCCCCTCGCGCGGCAGCAGCGTCCTGGCCGGGCGCGGTCGCTCCGCAAGGACAGACAACGAACAGCCGAAGAAAAGCATTTCTGATCGCGGCATTCAAATTTCAGATCGCCACCTATATTCCCGCACAAGCGCAGCCATGCGCCGATAGACAAAGGCCATCATCAGCACGAAGCCATCGTTCATGAGCACGCACCGAATCCTTGTTGCCACCGCCCTGCTCTGCGCAGCCACCTGGTCCCATGCCGCCATCGATGGCCCACAGCTGGCGCGGATTCAGGCCTCGGTGCAGGACTTTGTCCGCACCCAAAGCGCCGGCCTGCCCGGCAAGGTCAGCGTGACCCTCGGCGGCATCGATACCAGGTTGAGTCTGACGCCCTGCCCGGCGCCCGAGACCTTTTTGCCACCCGGTGCCAGGCTTTGGGGCAATGCGACGCTAGGCGTGCGTTGCAACGGGCAGCAGCCCTGGACGATTTATGTGCCGGTGGCGATCAAGGTCATGGCCCTGGTGGTGGTGGCAGCGCATCCCGTGCCGCAGGGCCGGGTTATCGAATTGGCCGATCTGCTGCTGCGCGAGGCTGATCTGGGTCAATTGCCGGCCGCTGTTGTTACGGAGCCGACGCAGGCCGTGGGCCGCATCGCTTCGATCGGCATCGCGCCGGGCCAGCCGCTGCGGCTCGACCTGCTGCGCGCGCCCCTGGTGCTGCAACAGGGTCAGTCGGTGACCTTGCAGATAGAGGGTGTCGGATTCAGGATCAGCGCCACGGGCAAGGCGGTGTCCAACGCCGCCGAGGGTCAGGTCGTGCAGGTGCGCTTGCCCTCGGGACAGTCCATCAATGGCATCACGCGATTCGGTGGAGTGGTCGAGGTGCGCTAGCGCTGGCGCATGGCCGAAATGAACGAGATTCGCCGAATCAGGCCTAAAGTTTCAGTCCAGAGTGCCGTTACAGAGTCGTAGAGAAACGGTCCAAGGAGGCGACTATGAAGATTGACAGCTCGATCAAGACAGTAGGTAGCGCCCCGGTCGGCAGCGGCGCGGCGCGTCCTGGCGGCGGTGCCGCCGCTGGGCGCACCGGCGGTGGCAGCGATCAGGTTCAGCTAAGCTCGCTGTCCGTCCAATTGCAGGCCATGCGGAACAGCATGGCAACAAGCCCGGTGGTTGATGCCGCGCGTGTGGCCGAAATTCGGCTAGCCATTGCCGAAGGCCGCTTCAATGTGAATCCGGACGCGGTCGCCGATCAACTCCTGCAAACCGCGCGCGAGCTGCTGGCGTCCAGGGGAAGCTGATGGCAGGTTTGACCTTGCGTGGCAAAGCGAGCCCGGCCGACGCGGCGGCGCTGTCCCTGATACTGCAGGCCGAGCGCGACGAATGCGCCGCCTTCGTCGGCCTGCTGCAGACGGAACAGGATGTGCTGATTCGCGACGACGCCGAATCACTGGCCTTGCTGGCAAGTGAAAAATCGGGCCGCATCGAGCGTCTGAACCGGCTCGGCGAACAACGCAACGCTTGCCTTGAGACAAAGAATCCGAGCGCCGACGCCAGCGGCATGATCAGTTGGCTCGGTCGCAACCCGACCCTGTCGGCGACGGTCGCCAGCGTCTGGCGCGAACTGCTGGCGCTGGGCGAAACGGCACGACAGATCAATCTGGTCAACGGTGCGCTGATCGAGAGTGCGCTTGGGCGCAGCCGGCAGAAGCTCGCGGTCCTGTTGCATGCCTCTGGCAGCGACGGCGTCTATCGTCCGGACGGCCAGATGCGCGCCACGCACAACAGCCGAACCCTGAGCCAGGCCTAGCCATTTTCCTGGGTGGCGCCGGGGCCGGCGCGCCGGCAGGGGAGCCTTGTCCAACGAGGTATGGGCCTGAAGGGCGCACGTATTTCCAACCAGGAATGAGCCTGAAGGGCGGAATTTGAGGCAGAACTGCAGTGGGCTTGATCATCCCCAGGATGGTGATCAACATGGACGAGACAAAGCTGCGCACGATTGCGCAACTGCAGGAGTTT
>JBCKPH010000080.1:0-11945 GCA_038901755.1 Burkholderiaceae bacterium
TTGTCCAAATTTCTCCTTTCAAGCTCCGCCGTTTTAGGCGTGGTAGTTGACCTCTTATTCTGAGCCTTTCACGGATAAATATCTGTTCTTATTTGTTATCGCTGGATATTCCCTACACGCTGCTTCGTAGCTTTCGAGGGTGCCAATATCTCGGTGATAAACATCATTTTGAAATGTATTGATTCGACCGATAAAACTCGGAATGACCTCGGTGCTGAAATCAATGAATTCCTTATCCAGACTTTCGAGATAATTAAATATGGAAGGATCTACAATATAAACGGCGCCATTTGCCATGTCACCAGGTGGATTAGCTACTTTTTCGTGAAATGCTTGTACGACACCACGCTCATCAATCTCAACAATGCCGCATGATTGCGGGGTAGTGGTAGTAAACGTCATCATGGTGATTTCGCATCCGGCAGGCCGTTTGTAATGAGCCTGGATGAAGGCATCTACTTCAAATTTGGACAGATTATCGGCATGAACCAGCATTACAGGCTCATTTCCAAAAAACTCGCGATTTTTATGAAGTGTTCCTGCTGTACCAAGCAGGCGATCTTCATAAACAGTGGAGATTTTTTGCGAAAACTCGCCTGAATTGAGGTAATCTCGAACGGAATCGGCAAAGTAGTGGAGGTTTATTAAAATGGGCTGCACACCTGCATCACCAAGCATTTCCAACCAGTAACCCAGAAGCGGCTTACCGTGAATTGGTACCAGGCATTTCGGAATTGTGTTGGTTAATGGTCTCAACCGGGTACCCAAACCAGCAGCCAGAAGCAATGCCCTCATGTGTTCAGCTCCCTCAGAAGCTCATTGGTGCGCAAAGGCGTATTACCGATACGCCCTACCTGTACGGCAGCAGCAAGGGAGCCCAGACAGGCCGCCTCCCAAATATCGCCACCACAGGTGAGTGTCAACGCACTGGCGATCAGGAGGCTGTCACCTGCCCCAGCCACATCTTGCGGGGCAGCATTCAAGGCCCCAACCCTGTCGGTCACCCAGTCCTCGTCGCCATCACCTTGATGGATCAGGATGCCCTCTTCACCTATTTTGAGAAGCACATTACGAGCGGAAGACTGACGACGCAGCCCCTCAGCAAGAACCACCAGACCATCTTCGCGGTTGCGCATAGCAAGTCGGGCTTCATGTTCCGTCGGCGTCAGGAGATCCATACCCTGAAAGCGACTAATGTCCCCCACTTGAGATGATGATTGACTATCTGCAGCCAGCACCATGCCCCGAGCCTTGGCCATGGCCGTAATCTTGTCCACCACCGGCTGAGGTAAACAACCATAGTTGAAATCGGAGAATACGAGAAGATCAGCGCCAATAATTGCGTCCTCTATTTGCTCAAGTAAGCGGGCTTGGAGCTGGATCGAGACAGCCCCCTGATGCAGATGACTAACGCGCAATAGCGTCTTTCCCATGCACCGATAGCGTTGCTTCAGGGTAGTTGGACGGTTGTCGTCAACCAGCAAGCGAGCTGTCACGCCTTCTTCCGCAAGCCTTGTTTTTGCAAGCTCGCCGGAAACATCGGCACCTACCACGGAAACAAACTGTACCGACGCCCCCAAACCGGCCGCGTGCGCAGCTACAATACCGGCGCCGCCGATAAAACGAGCGGAATCTATAGGCGTGACAACTATGGTAGGGTCTTCCTGAGACATACCTAAAGGTTGGCAGGTAATGTATTCATCGATGATCAAATCACCGATCACACACACCTTTATCGAATTGAACTTCTGCAACAAACCATGCAGTCTTGACACATCAATACCATGGCGCTGCATATAGTCGACAGGCAAACTGATTGATCTGAGATTGGTTTCTAAAAATTCCTTGCGTAACAAATCAGCCGAGGAAAAAGTAGTTTCACCAGAGCTGAATAACAAGCGCCCGCCGTATTGCTCTAGCGCAGCTAACTCAGGATTGAAGCCATATTCATACTCTTTCCCTTTGACAACTATAGCGGGGCGCAAACGAGCAATGACATCTGCAATATGCTCATCGATTAGGAACGCCTCGTCCACAAAGTTATTGCTCTGCACGCCCTCCAAACGAAGATTCTCCAAAACATGAGAAGCCTTACCGGCAATATGGTCCGAATAAACTCCTACCACTAGCCGATCACCACACTCACGGGCGAAACGCAGAAGACGCATATGCCCTGGATGCAGGACATTGAAATTACCCGTCACTAAAACCACTTTAGCTGACATGAAAAAACCTACTTTCCGGCATATTCTTCTTTCCACGTCCGCACCCGCAGCTTCAATCGGCCGATGTAATCTGATGCTGTGCTATCCCCTTCCGCCGGTGAAAATGCGGCAACATCGCTTAGGGCCGGATCAAAAGGGCCATTTGTAATTTCGTGTATGACCAGCACGGGGGTATGGATTAGCAAGGTGTGGTACTTCGGCGTATCGAGCCGATAATAAAAGTTCCGTTCAGGGCCCAGTTCAATTACATCCGAAATTCCTCCATCATCCGTCAGGATCACGATGTCTGCGGCGCCTTCGACCAAGTGGAAGGATTCAACTTTGGTCAGGTGCCGGTGTGGCCTAATGTAACTATCGCTTCTTATTCCAATTAACATTTCATGCAGGGTATCCGTTGGTTTCTTGTGGGTGCAAATGCGGGCCCGACCACGAGGAGCCAGCATGGCGCATTCCCGGATGAAATTAACTGCTCTTGCATCAAGGCGCACGATTTCATCTGTGGCAATGAAAACTTCGTCGTTGATCTTGTTCAGTGGCAATACCATATTGCTGTACCCTCTAAAACGTGGCCGATGCCACTAGGTGTGCAATTTAATTAATAGCAGTAATTTTAATCATGGCGGGTAAATTCCCCACCCCTTGGGGCGCTCCCTCTTCGATCCCGGAATCCCCAATACCCCGCTGCTTGCGGCGGGGTTCTTTATTAAAATATCCAAGCTGTTTAAGCCACATAAGGTTATTCATTTTTTTTCAAAATTCGAGCTGGCACTCCAACCATAACTTTATTTTCTTCGACATCTCTTATAACGACAGTCCCTGCGCCGATAACAGAATTTTTTTTAATAGTTATCTTGTTTTTAATAACTGCAGCAGTATGGACAGTGCATTTTTCTTCAATGTGAACATTGCTGGCCATCGTAACCCCCGGGGCAATTGTCACACATTTATCAAGGACACAGTGGTGATCGACTTGTGCTCCGGTATTCAGTATGACTCCGTCTTTAAGTTCTGCACGGTATCCAAGAAAACTGCGTGCATGCATAATGATGTTTTTTCCAAGAATGGCATCTTCCATTATCAGTACACTCGGGTGAATGGCATTTACCAATTCAAGCCCGGCTTCCAGGGCCAGCTTAATCTGTTGAGCCCGCTCAATAGAGTCAGGAGTCGTAATTAACGCTTTGGTAATGCCATTACTTTTTAAATATTGAGGCCAGTCAGATGAACAGATGAAAGGTAATCCTTTAAATTTAGAATTTTCTGGATAAGAAAATTGAGAAGCGGATCTTGTAATTTTAGTAATAACCGGTGGGTTATCATCAGCATGAATAAAACAGGTAATTTTATAATCTCCGGTTTTTTCAAACCAGGAATGAATGAGCCCTGCAGAACCTTCATGCCAGCCAATAAAAGCAACCAGATTATTATTGTTATTTGAATTCAAAATATTATCCTGTTAATCTCTTCGGGTAAATTTACCGTCGCTTGCGACGCATGGATAGCATTGCAATGGGAATCTATTATTTTCGAGCAACTCGTTGCGATACCCCGTAGCTTGCTGCAGGGTTGTTCATTTATTTTTCTAAAATTTCCAAAAGGTTTCATAAGGTTTTTTTTACAAGTTTGTCTGCAATATCGGATAAGTCCAATGCACTTTCCCCAAAATGGATTACTCTATACAAATGAATGCATCACTTTAATAACGCGATTCACATTTTCAATAGATTGACTTGGTCCTGAGGGTAAAAATATACCTTGCATGCCAAATTGATCACTATTTGGGAAATTCCCGTTGTTTTGAAGATAACTCGCCATATTTAGGTCTGGATAAAACGGTCGCGCCTGAATTCCTTTTTCAGCAAGAAAACTGATCAATCTATCACGTTCTTTACATAGTACCTCAACATAAATAGGAACTTCCCCAGCATCAATATTTACTGGGATGAGACTTAGGTAAGGGAGATATTTTATGCCCTCACTATATCGCAAATATATCGCTTTGACTTTCTCAATACGTTCATCAAGGCACTCCAACTGGGCGATGCCGATAGAAGCAAGAATATCCGTGAATCGAAAGTTAAAACCAAGTTGTGTCCATTCTGCATCAATTACACTACCAACTCCGTGAGTGCGAATTGCAACCAGCTTGTCGTACAATTTACGATCCCGGGTGGCAATAAAACCACCTTGACCAGTGGCAATAATTTTAGTAACTGAAAGTGAGAAGCATCCCATGTCAGACTGAGTGCCTAAGAGTCCATCTTCATTACGAGATCCCAAAGCTTGCGCAGCGTCTTCAATTACCTTTAAACCGTGTTTATGCGCTATGCGATTTATCTCTCGCATATTTGCAGACCTACCATTCAAGTGCACAGGCATGATTGCTTTAGTTCTTGGAGTAATCGCTTCTTCAATTTTGGTTGAATCAATAATTAGCCGATCTACTTCTACATCTACAAGCATTACTTTAGCTCCCAACATTGCGGGCGCATGGGCCGTAGCTATCCATGTACGATTAGGCACAATGACCTCATCACCATGACCCACACCGGCAGCCATTGCTGACATTAAAAGCGCTATACTGCCACTTGTAGTAGCGACCACATAGGGCACACCCAAATACGCGGCAAGCAAATGCTCAAACTCAGCCACCACTGGTCCTTGGCTAATATTTTCATTATTAATGGCAAGCGTAACCCGACGTATTTCTTCGTCACCAAAACTGGTACGCCACCAAGGTATTGTAATTTGAGTCATGGTTTTAGTTTAGGAGTGGAATCACAAAAATGACTACCTTCTATAATACGTCTTTCACTTCAGTAGAAAAATTCTACAATCATAACCTAAACTTGTGGCCAGAAACTCGTTGGCGCATTACTGAATTACGAATATTTACCAATATCGGAACAACCACAATGTTTAGCGCCTCTTCTTAAGTGGACCCATGATATTCGTGCAGCCCCCTAAGCTGCGGCAAAGGCTGGGATAAGGTGCGCCCCTGTCTCAAAGTAGCTGGCAAGCTTGCCACGGACTTTAACTTCGCTTTCTGGGCTAAGCGTTGAAACGCAAACACGGATACCCTTGGCCAAAAGCTCAGTAGACGGAACTATCGGTAGATGTGAGCCTGGCATCAGCATCCCGATCTTTTTGGGGTGGTCATCAATAACGCAATTAATCAGATCAGTCAATTCATAGAAGTTAATGAATTTGGCGGCGAGATGTCCGGCCCCAAACACGGCTATTTTTTCGCCTCTTGCGCGATAAGCCTCAAGTTTTTTGCGCCACTTTGTGCGGGAAGCATTTAACCCAGTAGTGAACTCAGCCAACACTGTGACGGAGGTTACGTGCGATGTTGATAGGAGTTCGGCAGCATCCACGTTGGCGCCGGCGAAACGGAATAACACTATCAGGGAGTCTTCATATGGGTAAGGATATCGCCTGAGCCAGACTAGCTCGGCTCCAACTGCTTTGGCAAGTTGACGTACCGAAGCCTCCGTGAAATAGCTGATGTGCTCTTCCCAAATGAAAGCGTGGTTGCCAACACGGAAAATCCGCTCACTATCCGGTAACTCAAACATCATATACCCGTTTGGTGCCAACAGCCCGCGCAGGGAACGAATAAAGGCGCTTGCGTCTGATGCATGCTCAACGATGTGGCGCACTAGGAGTACATCCGCTTTGGCGTAAGTCCCTTGCAATCGCGCAATAGTGGGGGCGCTGCTGAGGGCGCTTTGGATAGTTTCAAGGCCAAACGGTAGCGTCTGGCATTCTAAATCTCCTTCACTAATACACGCTGTATTGGCGAAGCCGAGCTTGTTCATGCGCCCCATTGTGCTTTTGTCTTTGTAAGTCACCCCGACAAACCGGGAGGATGCGCTGATCCCAGGCAGATCCTTCAGCTTACTTGCTACATCGTCCAGATGCCCCTCAGGTTCGTTATATAGCAACCAGCCATAGCGGGGACGCATTGCCTCTATAGGCATCCGATCCACCAATTGAATAGTGCCGCATTGTTTGCAATATCCCAAGCTCAGCGGATAGCGCTCTTCAGTGGTTGCACTATCGGATTCTGCGGCGAGAAAGCGATTAGAGGGAGGCTGCATGCCCAAGGAGAGGCTGGTATATAAATCCCCGGATTGGCAAACTGTACACTTGGATGGCTGAGACTGTTTCATCATTCTGACCTATCGGTGCCCCATGCCAGAACAAGGGACAAACATAATGCTTGGCCGCAGGCTAGCACCTGGTCTGCGCGAATACGTCATGCAGTGGGAAGTGCATTGTTAAAACAATGCTGGAAGTTAATTTTCAAGTTAGCCACGCCCAATTATTTTCAGTTCGGGCAGGGGGACAACAAATTGCCCGCCATTTTCGGCGTAACGTGCATGTTTGGTAACAATAGGATTCGCATATTGCCAGGCGAGAACAATGACCACATCCGGTTTTTCATCGTAAAGTGCCGCAGACGATTTTACTTCAAGGTGACAGCCAGGGCTATATAAACCATGCTTCTTTGAATTATCATCTATCAGATAATCCAATTTGTCAGATAGCTCAAAGTGGTACATCAATGTTGTTACCGTTGTTGATGCGCCATAACCGACAACCGATTTTCCCTGAGTGCGCACTTTTTTTAAATATTCCAGAATCGCATCCTTGCGAGCCAATATTTTTTGTTCAAAGTCACGGAAAATTTCAGGGCGGTGCAGCCCGCGCCTGGTTTCTTCTTCAATCATCGCCTGAATAACCGGGCGCTCCACATGGGCTCCCCCTGCTTTTTGGACGAAGCCGCGGAATGACCCCCCCTTGGTAGAGATGCGCTGAACATCGAATAGATGAAGCCCATGCGTCGCAAAGAATCGGGTAAATGGGTCTATCGAATGATAGGACAGATGTTCGTGGTAGACGGTATCGAAAACAAACTTGTCAATGATGTCCAGTAGGTATGAAACCTCAAATATAAATACGCCGTCCAGATCGAGCGCGGAGGCAATCCCCTCAGTGATATCAGCAAGTTGGTCGGCATGTGCGTAAACATTATTGGCAACGATCAGCTTGGCTGGTCCTTGTTCTTGGCAAATTTTTGACGCAAGTTCCGAAGTAAAAAAATCTGGGATCGTTGGGATACCTGACTCGGTAGCTTGCCGGGCAATACCCAATGCCGGGTCTACGCCCTGAACCCGCATGCCCTTATCTTTGAAAAAGCGTAGCAATGTGCCGTCATTGCTACCAATCTCCACAACCCGTGAATTGGGCAGCAGATTAAAGTCTTTCGTAACATCATCTGCATAGTGCCGAAAGTGCTCAACAAGCCCCGCAGAATTGGAAGTGGAGAACAGGTAATCCCTGAACAGCAAATCAGGGTTAACGATGTCCAGATTCTGTACATGGCCGCAAGCTTGGCATTGATAAAGATCCAGCGGAATAAGCGGCTGCACTTGATTTTTTTTGTCCGAGCCAACAAATGCATCCGCAATCGGAGAGGACTTGATTGGCATCACCAGAATGAGATTGCCGCTATCACACAATCGGCAAGTTGTACGCCTGGATGCGAAGTTGTTTATGGTTGTCAGCATGGTTCGTGTTATAGCTGTTTCAGGCGACGGGCCAGTGATTCCGGCCAGTGCAACGACAGCCCGCCATCTACCATGATGTTCTGCCCGGTGACAAATGAAGCTTTTGGACTGCACAAAAAGGCAATGACATTGGCTGAATCTTCTGTGGTTGCCATCCGATTCAAGGGAATGATGCTTTCGTATAGATCAAGCAGCGGTTGATTGTTCAGATAAAACGACTTTGATTCTTCTTTCAGGAAAGTGAAAGGCGTGATGCCGTTAACACGGATATGCTTCGGACCTAAATGCAACGCGTAATAGCGCATCATTTGGTCTAACCCTGCCTTGGCGACGTGATAACTAAGCGCCTGACCCTCCACGACATATTTGGAAAAAACAGAGCCGACCATGACGATCCCGTTATCTCCTGTTTCAGAGAACTGGGGTACAAGGTGTTCCACAATGTTTTTTGTTGCGGTCAATGTTGTTTGGAACTCGCCCATCCAATCATCATCCTTGCCGCGATAGCGCTGGAGAAAGACACAATAGTTGACTTTGCCATTCTCCTTTACCAAAGCATCCAAAGCGGAAGCTATGGCTTGCGGGTCGTTGATATCCGCTTTGTAACAACGAATTTGACCAGCCGCCAAAGTCCCTGCGGGCAATTCAGTTCGTCCTATTACCGAGACAGCGTCACCGCGGGCTGCCAATTGGCCTGCGACAACCTTGCCCAACCCTTTGGTGCCGCCAATAATTATTGAGTGCGTCATCTAGTATGCAGTCCTTCGTTTTAGTTTGGATAGTCTGGCTGGAGGGGGTGTTAATCGCCCATTTTAATTAAGCAACGGCCGACAATTTCGCCGCTCCGCATTTTCTGGATTGCGCTATTAATTTCATCGAGCTTGAAATGGTCGGTAACGAGCGGTTTTAATTGAATACGACCCGCATCGAGGAGCTTTTGGTAACGTGGAATGTCTTCGTGTGGAATGGTTTCACCACCGTGGGAACCACTAATTGATTTTCCAAAATGGAGCGGCAATGAATATATATTGATATTTTTCCCCTTCCTCGGAACGCCAACCAAGATAACGCGCCCCTGGGGTTTGGTTAGCTCGTAACCCATTTCGATGATGACGGGTTGCCCTGTGTTGTCGATGAAGGCATCGACTCCGGCATTGCCAGCAATTGCAAGGATGGCCTGTCTTGCATCGCTTTGGCTGCTGTTGATGACGTGCGTTGCTCCCATCTGTTTGGCCAGTTCCAGCTTGCTGTCGTACAAATCGACTGCGATGATCGGATAGGCGCTGACCAGCGCTGCAGCCTGCACAATATTGAGGCCAATGCCACCTGCGCCAAATATCACCACTGACTCACCAATCCTCAGCTTGGCGTTGTTTTCAACCACACCAAAGCCGGTGGTAACGGCACAACCGAAGAGTGTCGCGACTTCCATATCGCTGTCGGCGGGGATCGCCGTTACGCGGTTCTCGGCAACGATGGCGTATTCGTTGAAGGTGGCAATCCAACCAGCGTTGAGTTTTTGTCCGCGCCAGCGATAGTTTGGTGGCGCGCCTTCGATACCCAGCCCTTTGCGCCAATGCAATACAACCACGTCGCCGGGTTTGACGTGCTTCACGCCCGGGCCGATTTCCATCACGGTACCTGATGCCTCATGGCCGAGCAGGTGGGGAAGAAACTTATCCTCGCCCTTGGCACCGTCGATTTCGCCAAGTTGCGAGCCGCAGATGCCGCTGTAGTGGATCTTGACCAGCACCTGCCCAACTTCGAGGGTTTGGGGGAGTTCGATTTCATCGACGATGAGCGGCTTGCGCTGCTCGACCAAAATGGCCGCCTTCATTGTTTTGGGTATTACCATTCTGATCTCACTCAAAATAAATGAAGGAGTGGTCGCCGGTGTAGCCGGTTTGCTTAAACCACCACTCCCATTCTTCAGGGGTACAGAAAGCTTCGCACGTTACTTGCCAATAGAGGAGATTCGCCTTCTCAACTTCGCTACGATAGGACTCGACGCAAATGTACTTGTTCTTTTTACTGACGCGTTCGATCTCGCGCAAGGCTTTCTCAAGATCGTAGCAGTGAAGATTATGAAGGGTCGTGATCGAGAAGACGAAGTCGAAGTAATTGTCCGGGAAGGGCAATGAGGTTGCATTGCCAACTTGCAGGCGATCTTTGATTTCTTCCCTGGCGTTTTCGATGGCGTACTCGGAAATATCAATGCCGTGCAGTTCCAGACCAGGCACGACCTTGGTAAAGTCATACAGCAGGAAGCCTTTGCCGCAGCCGACGTCAAGAATCTTGTCGCCGGGTTTGATGCCGTAGTGCTCGACCATGGCGCGGGCGACCTTCTCCCAGCGCCCCTCCATGTAGCTATAGCCACCGTAGCAAATCTTTCTATCACCATCCCAGTAGTCAAACCCCCATTGCTTGGCCAGCGCGGCGGCCTTGGCTTTGGGGAAATCCGGATCATTGACCCGCGCCAGGTAGTCGCGCTGAGTGCTTTTGTGGATTGCTGACAATAAGTCGATATAGGCCATTAGTCTCCCTAATTTAAAGTTGCAAGATGTACATTGAAATACCGTTTTGCCTTGTCGAGTTGATCGGCCAATAGGCTGACCGACTCGACACCGGCATGCAAGCGTCTCTTGCGGTTTTCCACCCTGAATTCATTCAGCAAAATGCAGCACCACTTAAGACGGTGAAGCGGCAATAAACGTTCCACTCGATGCCTGATGGTTTCTGGATGCAGCAAGTGAAGGAGCAGTTCTTCCCTGAATTGCCGGCCCTGACTCTCGAAAACAGGCAGCTCCGGTTGGCAGATGAAATCACAAATCAGTTTGGCCGGGTCATCCCAGCCCGCATATTCAAAATCGACAAAAGACAGCAGACCTTCGTTCTCAAGTGTATTGTGAAAGCCAAAATCAGAAGGGGAGATGATTCTGGCTTCGAACGGCAACGGCTCGGCAAGTTGCGAAGGCTCTATCTCCAGCATCAATTCTTCTTTATGCCGAAGACAAAGTGGCAGTAACTGCTCTTTGACAAACGCATGCGCCTCATTTTCCAACGCGGATACGGGCTCCACTCGCATCAATCGATCAATACGCGTTTCGATCAAGTCGAAATGATCCTGCCAGCTGAAGCAGGCATCTGCAGCCATAGGGAGAACCACCGCACCAGCGTCGTTCCGAAACCGGTTGATGTCGCCGATGAAGGTCGCCGCCTTGGTTATATGCGCTGATGTAATCGGACCAGGGCGTTGACCCGCAAGAAAAGAATAAAGAGCACAGTGTAGTGCGTGGTCCATGCCCAAAGGATGAGCAACGCCATGGATGCCGGCATTTTCCAAAAACATCAGGAAACCGAACTCTGTACCAAGGCGGTCACGCTTGTCGCTGCTGTGTCGATAGTAATTCTTGAGAATCCATTGCCCGTCCGTATTGCTGAGCAGCGACACCTCGCTGTTGCGGCCAGCCAGAATACGCTCCGTCTCGAATGGGAGCGACACGCCGTGCCGGCTGCAAAACACCTCCAGCGGCTCCGCTACCATGTTCATCGCTTCAGATAGAGAAGGGCTGGCAACTCCTGCCATGAGCGCATCAGCTTCCAATCGGGTTGCCCTCCCGTGTCCGCAGTCGGCGCGAAAAGTATCTTTTCGATGCTGGTGGGGAGCATGGCGAGGATTTCCGGCAAATCATCGACATAGTGAGTACACCCCAGTGCGAGAATGCGTGCGACCTTGGCTTCCTTGGTGAGCTCAAAAAATACTTGATCTTCCGACCAGCCCAGGCCATTGGCATCGTGAAAGCCTTGCTTTACCAGCCAGCTTCTGGCCGCAGCGTGCAAGTCCCAAGGCTCGCCAAGGTAGGGGGTGCGTGTTTTGTGGCTCACGATGCACATCGGAATTTGTCTGCCCGACAGTACTTTGAGTGCGGCTTGCATCCCCGGGTATGGCTCGGCCTCAAGAATACGGCTACCGTAAACCTTGCCCTGCAAACGAGTCCAATCCTCTTCCCTGTCTTGCTGGCGCAGATAGTCTCGCACCGCATTTTTTTGAGGCGCAATCCCCTCTGGGATCAGCGCTTTATCCAGCGCGACACGGCGGAAGAGCTGGTCATAACTGATCAGCGTGTTGTCAAAATCAAGACCG
>JBCKPH010000081.1:0-11819 GCA_038901755.1 Burkholderiaceae bacterium
CTTTTCTCCAAGACGACTTCTTAGTCGGCCTGTCCTGCTGTCCACCATGAGCCGTCACCGGCGCCAGCACCACGCAGGTGCGACGAGGACGAGGCATCGGTCTGGGTACGGCGAGTGGTGATGAATAATCGCTTGCATCGGCATGAGCCTCGGATTCAGGAGACCAGTCACATGGGCGCGTATGCAAACTTTCATCGTCGATCGCTGCTTGAGCGGGACGCGTTCTGGGCTGAGCAGGCCGAACTCATCCACTGGCATCGCAGGTTCGACAAGGTGTGCGACTACAGCATGCCGCCGTTCGCGAAGTGGTATCTCGGTGGGCAGACCAATGCCTGCTACAACGCCGTTGATCGGCATCTGGCGCAGCGGGCGATGCTTCCCGCTGTTATCCATGTCAGTACCGAGACGCCGGATGCGGCACCGACTGAAACGATCCTGACCTGGGAGGAACTGCACCGCGGAGTGAACGAAGTGGCGGCCATGATGCAGTCGCTTGGAGTGGGGCGTGGCGACCGGGTGCTGGTCTACATGCCGATGATTCCGGAGGCGGTGCTGACCATGCTTGCCTGCGCCCGGATAGGGGCAATTCATTCGGTGGTGTTTGGTGGCTTCGCCTCGCTCAGTCTCTCCATCCGCATTGACGACGCCCGGCCCAAGCTGGTGATGAGCGCCGACGCCGGTTCCCGCGCCGGCAAGCCGGTGCCCTACAAATCGCTGCTGGACGAGGCCCTGGGTTTGGCGCGGCACAAGCCCGACGCGGTTGTAATCAAGAACCTGGGGCGCGCCGACTGCGCCATGGTGGCCGGACGCGATCACGACTTTGAGACGCTGATGGCCAAGGTGAAGGGCCAGCAGGTCAGTGTGGTCTGGCTTGAGTCCAACGACCCGTCCTATATTCTTTACACGTCGGGCACCACCGGCAGACCCAAAGGGGTGCAGCGCGACGTCGGCGGTCACATCGTCGCGCTGGCGGCGTCGATGAAGCATATCTTTTGTGGCGCGCCGGGTGAGACGATGTTCACCGCGGCCGATGTGGGCTGGGCGGTTGGGCATTCCTATGCGGTGTACGGGCCGTTGCTGCATGGCATGGCGACGATCATTTACGAGGGCGTGCCGATCCGGCCTGACCCCGGAATCTGGTGGAGCCTGGTTGCCAAGTACCGCGTGACGCGCATGTTCACCTCGCCTACGGCGATAAGGGTTCTGAAGAAGAGTTCGACCGATTTCATGACGCGTCATGACCTTAGCTCGCTGAAGTCGCTTTTTCTCGCCGGCGAGCCGCTTGACGTACCGACCGCGCAATGGATTTCGGGCGCGCTCGGCGTGCCCATCATCGACAACTACTGGCAGACTGAAACCGGTTGGCCGATCCTGGCTGTCGCGAGGGGCGTGGAACCCGGCATGAAAGCAAAGTTTGGCTCCCCGGGCCTGGCCATGCCGGGTTATGACGTGAAGATTCTCGACGAAACCACTGGCATGCCGGTCGGACCGAAAGTCAAAGGGGTGGTGGCTATCGAGGGGCCGCTGCCGCCTGGATGCATGTCGACGGTCTGGGGCGATGACGCCCGATTCGAGAGCACCTACTGGAAGAGTTTCCCGGGAAAGTTGATCTACAGCACCTTTGACTGGGGCATTCGGGATGAGGAGGGCTACTTTTTCATCCTTGGCAGGACCGACGACGTCATCAATGTGGCTGGCCATCGCCTCGGGACAAGGGAAATTGAAGAAAGCATTTCCAGCCACGCCAATGTGGCCGAGGTTGCTGTGGTGGGTGTTGCCGATGCCCTCAAGGGGCAGGTGGCAGTGGCCTTCGTGGTGGTGCGCGACGCGAGCATGATCGGCGATGGCGCCAGCAAGCTCAGGCTCGAAGGCGATCTGATGGCGGTCGTCAACGCTCAGTTGGGCGCGGTGGCCCGCCCAGCACGGGTTCATTTCGTCGCCACGCTGCCGAAAACGCGCAGCGGCAAGCTGCTCAGGCGGGCGCTGGCTGCGGTTTGCGAAGGACGCGACCCGGGCGATCTGAGCACCATCGAGGACCCTTCATCGCTGGCGCAGATCCGTAGCCTGATCTCCGCCTGATAGCCGCCAGAGCCGGCGCGAGCGCCACGCCATGTGATCGCCCGGACGGCCCGGCTCCGGCTCATGAACGACGGTGGCACAATGCCGATAGATCAAGGGCCCTTTCCGAGCCACGGTCGCATCCGCCAACCGGTTCAGCCGTATCGCGGAAGGTTATTCCACAAGCTTTAACCAGCTAATGTTTCCTGCAGGGGAACGGAGGTCAGCGCAGCATGACTCAGACAGCATCGGTCTACCAGGCCTTCCAGGGCAATTCCTATCTCTTCGCCGGCAATGCGCCTTACGTCGAGGAGATGTACGAAAACTACCTGAACCATCCGGGCAGCGTTCCGGACAATTGGCGCGACTATTTCGATGCGCTGCAGAATGTCCCGGCGGTGGACGGTAGCAACGCCAGGGACGTTGCGCATCTCCCGGTCGTCAACGCCTTTGCCGAGCGTGCGAAACAGGGCACGACAAGGGTCAGCCTGGCCAGCGCCGACGTCGAGATGGGTCGCAAGCGCACGGCAGTGCAACAACTGATTGCGGCCTATCGCAATGTCGGCGCGCGCTGGGCCGACCTCGATCCTCTGAAACGCACCGAGCGCGACAAGATTCCCGACCTCGAGCCAGGCTTCTATGGCTTTGGGGACGCCGACCAGGAACTGGCTTTCAACACCAGCAACACCTATTTCGGCCGCGAGACGATGACGCTGCGTGAGTTGCTCAACGCACTGCACGAAACCTACTGCGGCACCATTGGCGCGGAGTTCATGTACTGCACCGACCAAAACCAGAAGCGCTGGTGGCAGCAGAAGCTGGAGAGCATTCGCAGCAAGCCTAGCTTCAGCGTCGAGAAGAAGAGGCGCATCCTGGACCGTCTGACCGCGGCCGAGGGTCTGGAGCGCTTTCTGCATACCCGGTATGTCGGTCAGAAGAGGTTCTCTCTTGAGGGTAGTGAGAGCTTCATTGCGTCGATGGACGAGGTGATCCAATGCGCCGGGTCGCAGGGGGTGCAGGAGATTGTCATTGGCATGGCGCACCGTGGCCGCCTGAACGTGCTGGTCAATGCCCTGGGCAAGCTGCCGGCGGACCTGTTTGCCGAGTTCGATCACACCGCAAAGGAGGATCTGCCTTCGGGCGACGTCAAATACCACCAGGGCTTCAGTTCCGACGTGTCGACGCCCGGCGGGCCGGTGCATCTGACGCTGGCGTTCAACCCCTCGCATCTGGAAATCGTCAACCCGGTGGTGGAAGGTTCGGTGCGCGCGCGCATGGACCGCCGCGGGGACCCGGACGGACGGCAGGTGTTGCCGGTGCTGGTGCACGGCGACGCCGCCTTTGCCGGACAGGGTGTGGTGATGGAGACCCTGGCGCTGGCCGAGACCCGGGGTTACTCGACCGGCGGCACGGTGCATCTGGTGATCAACAACCAGATCGGTTTCACGACCTCGGACCCGCGCGACAGCCGTTCCACGCTTTACTGCTCGGATGTGGTGAAGATGATCGAAGCGCCGGTCCTGCATGTCAACGGTGACGATCCCGAGGCGGTGGTTCTGGCCACCCGCCTGGCGCTTGAGTACCGAATGGAGTTCCGCCGGGACGTGGTCGTTGACATCATCTGCTTTCGCAAGTTGGGGCACAACGAGCAGGACACGCCGGCCATGACCCAGCCCCTGATGTACAAGAAGATTGCCCAGCATCCGGGAACGCGAAAACTCTATGCCGACAAGCTGGCGGCGCAGGGCATGGGGGCGACCCTGGGTGAGGACATGGTCAAGGCGCAGCGCGTCGCGCTGGAAGAGGGAAAAAATACTTTTGATCCGGTGCTGACCAATTTCAAGAGCAAGTTCGCTGTTGACTGGAGTCCGTTCCTGGGCAAGAAGTGGACCGACAGCGCCGACACCGCCATTCCCGCGGCGGAATGGCGGCGCCTGGCCGAGCGCATCACCACGCTGCCGGCGAACTTTGCGGCCCATCCTCTGGTCAAGAAAGTGCTTGACGAGCGCGCCGCCATGGGTCGTGGCGAGATCAACGTCGACTGGGGCATGGGCGAGCACATGGCGTTTGCCTCCCTGGTGGCAAGCGGTTATCCGGTTCGCCTGAGCGGTCAAGACAGTGGCCGCGGCACGTTCAGCCATCGGCACGCCGTGCTACACGATCAGCAGCGCGAAAAATGGGATGTCGGGACCTACACGCCGTTGCAGAACGTCAGTGAGGGCCAGGCCCCGTTCGTCGTCATTGATTCGATTCTGTCCGAGGAGGCCGTGCTTGCCTTCGAATACGGCTACGCATCGAACGACCCGAACACACTGGTGATCTGGGAGGCGCAGTTCGGCGACTTCGTCAACGGAGCGCAGGTGGTGATCGACCAGTTCATCGCTTCCGGCGAAGTCAAATGGGGCCGCGTCAACGGCATCACGCTGATGTTGCCGCACGGTTACGAGGGCCAGGGCCCGGAGCACAGCTCGGCCCGGCTTGAGCGCTTCATGCAGCTGAGCGCCGACACCAACATGCAGGTGGTGCAACCCACCACGGCTGGCCAGATTTTTCACGTGCTGCGCCGGCAGATGATTCGCAATCTGCGCAAACCGCTGATCATCATGACGCCGAAGTCGCTGCTGCGGCACAAGGACGCCGCGTCGGCACTGTCCGAGTTCAGCCGAGGCAGCTTTCAAACCCTGATTCCCGAGCAAAGGGAAGAAGTGCTCAAGAAGGCTGATCGAGTCAAGCGTGTCATCGTGTGTTCCGGCAAGGTCTACTACGACCTGGCCCGCAAACGCGAAGAAAAAGGACAGGACGACGCCGCCATCCTGCGGGTCGAGCAGCTGTACCCGTTCCCGCACAAGGCGTTCGCGGCCGAGATCAGGCGCTATCCGCAGGCGGCTGAAGTGGTCTGGTGCCAGGACGAACCGCAGAACCAGGGCGCCTGGTTCTTCGTGCAGCACGCCATCCACGAGAACATGCTGGACGGTCAGAAGCTGGGCTACGCCGGCCGAGCCGCCTCCGCTTCACCCGCTGCCGGCTACTCGCAGTTGCACATGCAGCAGCAAAAGGCGCTGGTTGACGCTGCGTTTGGCAAGCTCAAGGGTTTTGTCCTGACCAAGTAGGCGCGGCGCCTCGAAGCGGCAACGCAATGAAAGAAATGCCATGTCAATGATCGAAGTGAAGGTGCCGCAACTGTCGGAATCGGTGGCCGAGGCGACGCTGCTGCAATGGAAGAAGAAGCCAGGCGATGCAGTCGCAATGGACGAGACTCTGGTTGAGATTGAAACCGACAAGGTGGTACTGGAGGTTCCCGCGCCGGCGGCCGGAGTCATGGCGGAACTGCTGGTGGCCGATGGTGCGACGGTGACGGCGGGACAGGCGATTGCCAGGCTTGATACCGCGGGCAGGGCAACAGCCGCAGCGCCTGCATCGAGCGCGCCAGCGCCGGTTGCGGCCGGGGTCCAGGGTTCAAGGGCCGGTGTTGCCATGCCGGCGGCGGCCAAGCTGATGGCGGAAAACCGGCTGGAGCCGGGTTCGCTGGAGGGGACCGGACGCGACGGCCGAATCACCAAGGCCGACGTCCTGGGCCGGCTCGCCGCGGCCAGCCAGGCGTCGCCCGCGCCGCCCGCCCTGTCCAGTGTGCCTGCGACGCCGAGTGGAACACGCGCAGTCTCGCCGCCGCTGCCGCAGGTGAGTATTCCTCCTGCGCCGGACCTGGGTGACCGCCCCCAGCAGAGGGTGCCCATGAGCCGTTTGCGCGCCCGGGTCGCCGAGCGGCTGCTTCAGTCCCAGGCCAGCAGCGCGATTCTGACCACCTTCAACGAAGTCAACATGGCGCCGGTGATGGAGATGCGCAAGCGCTTCCAGGACAAGTTCGAGAAGGAACATGGCGTCAAGATCGGATTCATGAGTTTCTTTGTCAAAGCTGCGGTGCACGCGCTCAAAAGATTCCCGATCCTGAATGCTTCGGTGGACGGAACCGACATCGTTTACCACGGTTACTTTGACATCGGCATCGCCGTCGGCTCGCCGCGCGGGCTGGTGGTGCCGATCCTGCGCGATGCCGACCAGATGAGCTTTGCCGAGATCGAGAAAAAGATCTCCGAGTTCGGCGTCAAGGCGCGCGATGGCAAGCTTGGCATGGCCGAAATGACTGGAGGAACTTTCTCCATTTCGAACGGCGGCGTGTTTGGGTCCATGCTGTCGACGCCGATCATCAATCCACCGCAGTCAGCCATTCTTGGCGTTCACGCAACGCGGGACCGGCCGGTGGTGGAAAACGGCGAAGTGGTGGTGCGGCCGATCAACTACCTCGCGCTGAGCTACGACCATCGGATCATCGACGGACGCGAGGCGGTGCTCGGACTGGTGGCGATGAAAGAGGCGCTTGAGGACCCGTCGCGACTTCTGTTCGACATCTAACGACGCGCGCCATTGTCAGGGGAGCCCATGTCCAAGAACTTTGATGTCGTTGTCATCGGCGCAGGTCCCGGAGGCTATGTCAGCGCCATTCGGGCGGCACAACTCGGCCTGTCGGTTGCCTGCATCGATGAGTGGCGCAATGCCGCAGGCGGCCCGGCACCCGGAGGAACCTGCACCAATGTCGGCTGCATCCCATCCAAGGCCTTGCTGCAGTCCTCCGAACATTACGAGCAGGCCGGTCATCATTTCGCCGGCCATGGCATCGAAATCAAGGGTCTGGGCCTGGATCTGGCGAAGATGCTCTCGCGCAAGGATGCGGTGGTCAAGCAGAACAACGACGGCATCCTGTACCTGCTGAAGAAGAACAAGGTGCAGTTCTTTCACGGCAGGGGTTCATTCGTCGCTGCACGCGACGGCCAGTATGAGATTGGCGTGGCGGGTGCGAGCCAGGAAACCTTGAGCACGGTCCATGTGATTCTGGCAACCGGCTCCAGCGCGCGTGCCCTGCCCAATGCGCCATTTGACGAACAAAGCATCTTGTCGAACGATGGCGCCTTGCGGTTGGACAAGGTGCCGGCTCGCCTTGGATTGATAGGTTCGGGCATCATCGGCCTGGAATTGGGGTCAGTGTGGCGTCGTCTGGGCGCCGATGTCACGATTCTTGAGGCGCTGCCGACGTTTCTTGCTGTGGTTGACGAGCAGATTGCCAGGGAAGCACGCGAGGCCTTTTTCAAGCAGGGCCTAAGAATTGAACTGGGCGTCAGGGTTGACACCGTCACGTCGGGCGATAAGGGTGTTTCGATTGCCTGGACCGATGCCGAAGGCGGCGCGCGGACGCTTGAGGTTGACAAGCTGATTGTCTCCATCGGGCGCCTGCCCAACACGGACGGGTTGAACGCTGAAGCGGTGGGCCTGAAGCTCGACGAGCGTGGCGCCATATGGGTCGACGACGAATGCCGGACCAGTCTTGCCAACGTCTGGGCCGTTGGCGACGTTGTTCGCGGCCCGATGCTGGCGCACAAGGCCGAGGAAGAGGGCATCGCCGTGGCCGAGCGTATCGCGGGGCAGCATGGCCATGTCAACTTCAACACCATTCCCTGGGTCATCTACACCCGTCCCGAAATCGCCTGGGTTGGGCAGACTGAACAACAGCTCAAGGCCAGTGGCCGTGCCTACAGGTCGGGAAGTTTTCCTTTCCTTGCCAATGGCCGGGCCCGGGCGCTGGGCGACACCACGGGCATGGTGAAGATGCTGGCCGATGCCGCGACCGACGAAATTCTCGGTGTTCACATCGTCGGCCCGCAGGCCAGTGAACTAATTGCTGAAGCCGTGCTGGCGATGGAGTTTCGCGCCAGCAGCGAGGACCTGGCCCGCATCTGCCACGCTCACCCGTCGCTGAGTGAGGCGACCAAGGAGGCCGCACTGGCGGTCGATCGACGCTCGCTGAACTTTTAGGAATGCAGGGCAACCTTGGCTCCAATGTCGGTACGTTCAGCTTATCTGGCTGAGTTGGCAACGCGCGGGTACCGCAGTGATTCGTCCCAACTCGCCGCGGTCGAGGAACTGGATCGTTGCGCGCGCGAATGGGTCGAGTTCAGGGAGAAGCGCTCCAATCCGCTGAAGAAGCTGATCCACCGTCTGGAGCCGCCGCTTGGTGTCTACCTCTACGGAGGTGTCGGTCGCGGCAAAAGCTTTCTGATGGACCGCTTTTTTGGCGCGGTTCCGCTTCGGCGCAAGACGCGGCTGCATTTCCACGAGTTCATGCGCGAGGTGCACCGTGAGTTGCGCACCCTGCAGGGCACGGTGGATCCGCTGCAGGCGCTGGGGGAAAAAATTGCGCGCCGTTACCGCTTGATCTGCTTCGATGAGTTTCACATCAGCGACATGACCGATGCGCTGATCCTGCATCGGCTCCTGTCGGCCTTGTTTGAGTATGGGGTCGGCCTGGTCACCACGTCCAACTTCCACCCTGACGACCTGTACCCCAACGGCATGCACCGGGACCGCCTGCTGCCGGCGATCGCCCTGTTGAAGCGGCACCTGGTGCTGGTTGAGGTCGAGCACGGGATCGACTACCGGCGCCTGCTGCTGGAACAGGTCAGGCTGTATCACCAGCCGCCGGGCCCGCAGGCAGACGCCGAAATGACGCTGGCCTTTCAGCGGCTGGCGGTTTCACCCGACGAGACGCCTGTGCTGGCCATCGAGGGCCGAAAGATCGCGGCGCGGCGCAAGGCCGACGGGGTGGTCTGGTTCGACTTCCAGGCTCTGTGCGGCGGGCCGCGTTCACAGAACGACTATATCGAGATCGCCTCGCAGTTTCATACCGTGCTGGTGAGCGGCGTTCCGAAAATGACCCTGCGCATGGCGTTCGAGGCGCGACGCTTTGCCTGGCTCGTCGATGTCCTGTACGACCGGCGTGTCAAGCTGATGCTGTCGGCCGAAGTCAAGCCGGAGGAACTTTACACTGAGGGTCCGCTGTCCCAGGAATTTCCACGAATCGCCTCGCGCCTGAACGAAATGCAATCAAGTCAGTACCTGGCCTTGGCGCGCAGGAACGTGAGCACGACTCTGACATGAAACGCTTGGAGCTCTTGTTGCGTACGGCGGGCCTGCTGCTTTGGGCAGTGACCGCTTCGGCCGAGGGTCAGGGTGACGCCGGGACAGCAACCGCGGAGCGCCTCAGGATCGCCGCCGAGCGGGTCGACGTTGAGCGCCATTACCAAGGCCAGGTCCGTGTCTGCCAGGAACGTTTTGTCGTCACGGCCTGCCTGAATGAGGCCAAGGCGCAGCGGCGCGTGCGAATGGAAGATCTGCGGCAGCAAAGTCGACTGCTTGACGCCGACCAACGCAAGCGTGATGGTTCTGTTGCGATCCAACGCGTGGAGAAAAAACTGGCCGAGGAACAGGATCGCCCGGCGCTGCCGAGGCCGGCGGCTTCAGCCCGGGCCGCGGCACCGGCGGCTTCGGAAACTGCGCGCCCGCGTGCCGAAAAGACGCCATCGGCAAAGTCTGAACAGCAGGAAAGGGCCGGGCAATTGGCCGATGAGGACCGGCAGCGACGCCAACAGGAGGCGGCGAACCGGCGTGCCGCTTCGGCACAGGCCGCGGCATCGAAGACCAAGGCCTATGAAGCGCGTCAGGAACAGGCGCAACGGCGGCGCATTGCGCATGATCAAAAACTGAAGGAACGCAACAAACCGCGCGCCGATCCCTTGCCGCCAGGCTGACTTGGGTCGTCCAACCGCCTGGACGTGGAGCATCCCTAGCGTCTAGGTGTTGGCTTCGGTGCTGGCGCTGGCGCTGCCTTGGGCGCGGGTGCCGGCGGCAGGAGGTTGGCGAAGATGTTCGCCGGCTTTTCCGGGTCAAGCTCGGCGAAGCCGACCACGGCCAGCGAAAGGTTGTCGCCACCGCCTCGGGCCCGAGCCCGGGCCGTGTCGATGATAAATTCGCTTGCCTCTCGCGGCGACAGGGTCGAGAGAATCGAGCCCAGTTCTTCCGGCTTAAAGTAGTGCCAGACTCCATCGCTGCAACACATCAGGGAGTCCCCCGGCCTGAGTTCGGCAACGTAGTGATGCGTGATGGGCGCATCCTCGGGTATCCCCAGGCAGCCCGTCAACATGTTCGACTGGGGATGAACGTTGGCCTGCTCTTCGGTGATCTCGCCCTTGTCCACCAGGGTCTGCACGTAGGAGTGATCCTTGGTGCGATGCACCAGCTTGTCGCCGCGAAAATGGTAGATGCGCGAATCGCCGCAATGGACCCAGTGGCTGTCGCCCTGCGGATTCACCAGGAAGATGGCCAGCGTGCTGTGCGGCTCCTGCTCTGAGGAGACCGCGGTCATCTTGATGACAAGATGCGCCTCCTGAACGATTTGGCTCAGCATGGCGTGGGCGTCGTCGGTATCCGGCGCGTAGCGCTCAAACAGCTGCTTGGCGGTCATCATCACCTGGTCTGACGCCTTGCGCCCCCCGGTGCGGCCCCCCATGCCATCAGCTAGCACGGCCATGACACAGCCGTTGCTGACGCCATGCCGCAGCAGTTGAACCTGGTCCTGCTGGTAATCACGGTCACCCCGATGGATGCCGGTCGAGGCGGAAAGCTTGTAGCCCTTGGTCATGATTGGAATCGGGTGCAGCGGATGCCGGAAGGAGGTACCCCGAGTTTCACGTATTATCGAGCGAACCGCGGCTCAACTGGTTTGACTCTTCAATTCAAGTGGAAGCCAATCTGCACTCCCCCGATCGCCGGCTGATTGAGCTGCGAATCGAGCATGCCGATCTGGATGCAATGATCGATTTGATGGCTGGACAGTTGCCGCTCGACGAACTGTTGTTGCGCCGGCTGAAGAAGCGCCGCCTGGCCCTGCGTGACCAGATTGCCAGACTTGAACTTTCGCTGGACCCCAAAGAACCCGCCCGATGAGTTTGCTGCAATCGGTGGCAGAGGTCTTTGCGGCGAACGGTGCGCTTGCACGCATCGAGCAGAACTACCAGCGACGCCCGCAGCAGGTGGCCATGGCCGAGGCGGTGGCAAAGACCATCGAAGACGGTGGCGCGCTGGTGGTCGAGGCTGGAACCGGCGTTGGCAAGACCTTTGCCTACCTGGTTCCTGCCCTGCTCAGCGCAGAGCGGGTCATGGTCTCGACCGCCAGCAAGACCCTGCAAGACCAGCTCTTTGGTCGGGATCTGCCGCGCCTGGCGCAGGCGCTCGGCCTGCCAGTGCGCGCCGCACTGCTCAAGGGACGCGCCAGTTACCTTTGCCTGCATCGGATGGAAGCCGCCATCGGGGTGACCCGGGACCAGCCGGCGCTGCATGCGCTGGCCCGAATCGAAAGCTGGTCCCGGCTCACGCGCCAGGGCGATCTGGCGGAGTTGCCGGGACTGGACGAACGCTCGCCGGTCATTCCCCTGGTCACGTCAACACGCGAGAACTGTCTTGGCTCGCAGTGCCCGAAGGCACGCGCCTGCCACGTCAACCTGGCCCGGCGCGAAGCGATGGCGGCAGACGTGCTGGTGGTGAACCACCATCTGTTCTTCGCCGATATGGCGATTCGTGAATCGGGAATGGCCGAACTGCTGCCAACGGTCCGGGTCGTCGTTTTTGACGAGGCCCATCAGCTCAACGAGATTGGCGTGCAGTTTCTCGGCCAACAGCTTGGCACTTCGCAGTTGCTTGATTTCTTGCGCGATCTGCTGGCCGCAGGGTTGCAGCTGGCGCGCGGGCTGGTCGATTGGACCGCGTTGGCCCATGGTTTGGAAAAGGCTGCGCGGGATTTTCGTCTGGTTTTTCCGCGGCAATCCGGCGCCGCCAGGCTGCGTTGGACCGACATCGTCCCGGAAGGAGTCGAGCCA
>JBCKPH010000082.1:0-11491 GCA_038901755.1 Burkholderiaceae bacterium
CACTCGACCGTTCGATAGAAGCTGCCGAAATCCCGGTCCACCGGCAGGCCAGCCGCGCGCGCCTTCTGCCAATAGCGCACGGTGATGTCGAGGACGAACTCCTCATCCCAGCTTAGGAAAGCATCGCGCATCAGGCTGGCGATGTCATAACTGATGGGTCCGTACACCGCATCCTGGAAATCGAGCACGCCGAGTCGCCAGGAGCTACTCACGCCGGTTGCAGCCAATGGCAGCAGCATCAGGTTGCGCGGCATGAAGTCGCGATGGACGAAGACACTGGGGTTGGACAGGTTGTGGCGGATGATCAGCGCAAACAACCCGGCAAGGGTTTCGCGCTGCGTCGGGTTCAGGGCCAGGCCCTTATGCCGGCCCAGGTACCAGTTCGGAAACAGCTCCAGCTCCTGCAGCAGCAGAGCCTGGCTATACGGCGGCAACACTTCGGGCCGGGACGCCAGCTGCAAGGCAATCAGCTGATGCACCGCATCCAGGTACAGCGCTTGGTTGGCCTCGGGCTCGGCCAGGTTCAGCGCGTCGATCATGGTGCGACTGCCCAGGTCTTCCAGCAGCAGGAACCCGTCGTGAAAGTTGCAGGCAAGGACCTGCGGAACCCCCAGCCCAGCCGTTGCCATCAGTTTGGCAATCCTGACAAAAGCCTGGCTGTCCTCCTTGTCGGGCGGAGCGTCCATCACGATGAGCGAGTCACCGGAGAGTGAATCAAGGCGCAGATAGCGACGGAAACTGGCATCGGCGGAGGCCAGACGCAGGGTTGCTGCGCGCAACCCGAACGAGCGATCGAGCTGCGCCAGCCAGCTTTCAAAGCAGGCCTTTCTTTGCGGCGATGCCCACTCCACGCCGGGCGCCGCATCCTGCTCGGTTGCGGCCAGCGCTGGCGTTGTACTTGTCATGGGAGGGCTCATGGATAATCGAATTCTACAAACCAGCATTTGAGACAAGCGTCGGTTGCAAGCGTTCCAGGATGAAACTCCCCCGGCTATTTTGTTTCCCGCCAAGCGGGCCTGGCGCAAGCGTTGTCATGGCGCTGTTGCTGGCACCCGGGTTTCTGCTGGCGCAGGCACCGGTTATCGACCAGCCGCTGCGCCTCAAGGGCACGGACATGCTGCAGGAGAAAGTCGATTCGCAAAACAGCAGGCAGCTTCCGGCCTACGTTTCGGGGGATCGAATCAGCGGGCGTGCCGACCTGGAGACGGTGATCGAGGGCAACGCGCAGCTGCGACGCGGCGGCACACTGATACGGGCTGACCGGCTGGAATTCTACCGTCCCGACGACATGGCGCGTGCCCGTGGCAATGTCCGGATTTATCGCGAAGGCTCGGTGTTCGAGGGGACGCAGCTGGAGCTCAAACTTGAGTCATTTGAAGGCAGCCTGCTGCAGCCACGTTATCGATTCCTGCGCAATCAAGCCCATGGCGATGCCGAGCGGGTGGACTTCATTGACCAGCAACGCGCCGTGATCCATCGCGCGACCTACACCACATGCACGCGCCAACCCGGACCCAGCTGGCTGCCCGATTGGATCCTGCGCGCTTCGAGCATCAGGATCGACATGGAGGAAAACGAAGGCCGCGCCGAGGACGCGGTACTCAGCTTCAAAGGCGTTCCGTTGTTGCCGATCCCGGCGTTGAGTTTTCCGCTGACCGACGCGCGCAAGTCGGGCTTCCTGCCACCGGCCATCGGATTTGACAACCAGAGCGGGCTGGACCTGTCGATTCCCTACTACTGGAACATCGCACCGAACCGGGACGCCACTTTCTATCCGGCCCTTATGAGCCGGCGCGGACTCGATCTGGGCGGCGAGTTTCGCTACCTTGAACCAAATTACCAGGGCCAGTTGCGCGCCAACCTGGTGCCGAACGATCGGTTGCGCAACCGCAGCCGCTGGGGGCTCGCGTTCTCCCACAGTGGCAGCATCGATTCCGGGTTCGCGGTGGCGCGGGAGATCCGTGCCAAGCTGACCCTGGATCGGGTCAGTGATGACAATTACTGGCGTGATTTTCCACGCGCCACGAGCGCGTTGACCCAGCGTCTGCTGACCAGCGACGCCAGCCTGGCTTGGGCCCAGGGACCTTATTCGATCGACCTTCGCGCCATCAAATGGCAGACCCTGCAAGATGTCACGGCCACCATCACGCCGCCCTACGACCGAATGCCCCAGCTTGTGTTGCGTTACCAGAAGGCCGAGATCGGCGGCTTCGATCTGTCGCTGACAGGCGACACCACCCGCTTCGAGGCGGATCCTTTGCTCACTTTGCAGCCCAACGCACACCGGACTTATGCGCGGGCCCAAGTGAGCCGCACCTGGGGCACGGCGGGCTGGTTTGTCACCCCGAAGTTGCAGTGGCATGCCACCGCGTACCAGTTCGACACGCCGCTGGCCGATGGATCGACGGCAGCGCATCGCGTGCTGCCGACATTTAGCCTGGACACCGGCATGATCTTCGAGCGCGACGCCAGCTATTTCGGGCGCCGCTTCAGGCAGACCCTGGAGCCACGCGCGTTTTTTGTCAGTACGCCGTTTCGCAACCAGAGTCTGTTGCCGAACTACGACTCGGCGGCCAACGATTTCAATTTTGCGACCATCTTCACCGAGAACGCGTTTGGCGGCAATGACCGGATCTCGGACAGCAAGCTGTTGACGCTCGGTATTTCCTCGCGTTTGATCGATCCGGACAGCGGGGTCGAGACGGTACGCTTTGGCGCGGCACAGCGGGTTCGTTTCAGGGACCAGAATGTCACCTTGCCCGGCGCCGCCGCGGTGGCCGACCGAATCAGCGACCTGCTGCTGGGCGCGCTGGTTAACTGGGACCCGCGCTGGAGCATCGATACCACGCTTCAGTACAACTCGAAGAATGGTCAATCCGAACGTGCCACGGTCGGCGCGCGCTACAGCCCTGGCGATTTCCGGGTGGTGAGCGCGGCCTACCGTCTGCAGCGCAATTCGAGCGAACAGATCGATATGAGCTGGCAATGGCCGTTGCATGATCTTTGGGGCGGCAGCGGGCGTGATTTCGAGTCCAGTTCCGGCCAGGGCGATGGGCGCTGGTACAGCGTGGGACGCATCAACTACAGCATGAAGGAACGCAAGCTGGTCGATTCCCTGATCGGCTTCGAATACGACGCCGGTTGCTGGCTCGGACGCATTGTGATTGAGCGGCTACAGAGCAGCGCGTCCTCGGCGAACAAGAGAATTCTGTTCCAATTGGAGTTCGTGGGCTTTTCCAGGCTGGGCGCGAACCCGATTGCAACGCTTCGAAAAAGCATCCCCGGCTATCGGAACCTGCGCGAGCAGACGACGACGCCAAGTCGCTTTGGCAACTACGAGTGAATATGGGCCTTTTCCGCCTCAGCAACCGGCAGACCCTGGCTGCCTTTCTTCCGATCATCCTTGGGTTGGCCTGGCTGCCAGCGCACGCACAGGGCCTGCGACCCTCTGGCGGAGCGACTCCGTCGAGCGCGTCGACGTCGCCCAGCCGGGTCGCGGCACGGCACGGCCTGGCCGACTTTGTCGTGGCGGTCGTCAATTCCGAGCCGGTAACCAACAACGAGGTGGCTGAGCGCGCGCTGCGACTGGGACAACAGATGGTATTGCAGGGAGAGGCGCGACCGAACCAAGCGCAGTTGCTGCAGTTGGCTCTGGACATGCTGATCAATGAAAAGCTGCAACTGCAACTGGCTGAAAAGGCGGGCATCAAGATCGAAGAGGCGGCCATTCGTGACGCTGAACTCAACGTTGCCGGGCAGAACCGCATACCGCTGGACGAGGTGCTGAAGCGACTGGAGCTGGACGGAATTTCGCGCGAACAGTTTCGCGCGACCCTGCGCAGCCAATTGACGCTGAGCCGGCTGCGTGAGCGTGAAGTGGAGGCGCGGGTCAAGGTCAGCGAAAACGAGGTGGACCAGCGTCTGCTCGAGTTGCAAAACCCGGCGTCGTTGCTCGATGCGGAGCTGAACATCGGCCAGGTTCTGGTTGCGGTACCCGAAGGGACTGCTCCGTCGCAGCTGACCGATTTGCAGGCCCGAGCCCAAAGGATTCTCGAGCGCGCCCGCAGTGGCGAAGACTTTTCAGCGCTGGCCCGCGAATTTTCCGATGCGTCCGAAGCTTCCAGTGGCGGACAGTTGGGGTTGCGTTCGGCCGAGCGCTATCCAGAGCTGTTTGTCGAGGCGCTCAAAGGCCGGGCCGTTGGCGCTGTCGTCGGTCCAATTCGTTCAAACGCCGGCTTTCACGTTCTGAAGTTGCTTGAACGCGTCAGCCCAAGCGACCTGCCGAGCAGCGTGACGCAGAGCCGCGGGCGCCACATCCTGCTGCGCCCGAGTCCGCAACTCAGTGAGGCCCTGGCGCTGGAGCGGCTGCAAACATATCGCAAAAGCATCGAAGCGGGGACGGCGGAATTTGTCGCATTGGCCCGGCAACATTCGCAGGACACGAGCGCGCGCGAGGGCGGCGATTTGGGTTGGGTCAATCCAGGGCAGTTTGTAGCGGAATTCGAAGACGTCATGAACTCGCTTGTGCCGGGTCAGATTTCTGCGCCTTTCAGGTCCAGATTTGGTCTGCACCTGGTTCAATTGATGGAGCGGCGCGAGGTGCCACTGGGCGAGCGCGAGCGGCGCAGCATTGTGCGCAACCAGGTGCGGCAGAAAAAGATGGAAGAAGCTCATGGCCTCTGGATGCAGGAGATTCGAGCGAATGCTTTCGTGCAGCTGCGTGAGCCACCGCTATAACGCGCCTGAGGATGCAGAGCATTGCTAGGCCGCGCAAGCGCTTTGGCCAGCACTTCCTGATCGACCAGGCCGTTGTTGATTCGATTGTTCGTGAAATTGCGCCCAGGCCGGGTCAGTTCATGGTCGAGATCGGCCCCGGTCTTGCCGCGTTGACCCAACCCCTGGTCGAACGACTGGGGCACCTGACCGTGGTTGAGCTCGATCGCGACCTGGCGGCACGCCTGCGCTCGCACGCCAACCTCACTGTGCTGCAGGCGGACGCGCTAAGCGTTGACTTCGGCCAACTCGCCAGGGACGGTTCGAACCCGGGAGCCACGCCGGGTCAGCAGCGGCCGCTTCGCATCGTTGGCAACCTGCCCTACAACATCTCTTCACCCCTGCTGTTCCACTTGCTCGAGCATGTCGGCGTGGTCCAGGATCAGCACTTCATGTTGCAGAGGGAAGTGGTGGATCGGATGGTGGCGCTGCCGGCAACCAGCGCCTACGGCAGGATGTCCGTCATGCTGCAGTGGCGCTATGCGATGGAACGCGTGTTGCTGGTGGCGGCCAAGGCGTTTGCTCCGCCGCCCCGGGTCGAAAGCGCCGTCGTGCGCATGGTCCCCTTGAGCGACCCGGCAGATATCGACCCTCGGTTTTTGCGCGACATGGTGCGGGTCGCCTTCAGCCAAAGGCGCAAGCTGCTGCGTCACACCCTGGGCCACTGGCTCGACCAGCAGGGGTATTCCGGTCGATTTGACCTGCAGCGCAGGGCGGAAGAGGTCCCGGTCGCTGAATATCTGAGGCTGGCGGCTGACAAGAAAAAAGGCCCGCCTGAATAGACGGGCCAGATGCTGGCGAAGCGCTCGCTCGTCGTCGCCGTCGCGCTGCTCTTGCGAGCTGATTAGGCGGCGTTCAGCCAGTACCCGGCATTGAACGGACTGCTCATGCGCAGGGCGAAAGGAGAGACGTCGACCAACTTGTCGGTCGGCATCTTTTCGCCTGTTTCCGTTGTCGGTTCGATGCCATTGATGGCGTCCGTTGCTTTTGCCTGATTCGCCCGTTCTGCTTGGCTGGTGTGTGCAGAACGGGCTACAGAAAAGAATAGAAACATCTGAACGGTATCTTTCGATCCGCCCAGTAGTCCGCGGTATCGCGGAAGATGTCGAGCAACTGTTCGCGCGCTTCCTTGTCAAACTTGGCGTTCGCGGGAATCTGCTCCAGCACAACCACGAACCCCGGTTGCGGGCCTGCTTTGTGCACTGGATCGGTCATGCAATCGTACAGAGCGTCAAAGTTCTTGCCAAAGTGCGCTGGCAGCATGAATTGCTGAGCCACCATGTCAAGAATCTCCTGCTTGGACTGCGCGTTGGCAAGATTGGCGTACAGGAAATGCTGCCCAAGATGCCGGGCAGCCTCCTGCAAATCCTGGACGCGGAAGGCCCGGATCGACTGCACGATGTTGGTTCGTACGGTACGAAGTGTCATGTCCATCTCCGTTTCTCTTTCCATGGTTAAAGGTCTCAATTCACGATCTTTCGAAAACTCGCATAGTGGTCACCTGTGTAGTAACAGGCATCCGGAGCCGCCGGTTGACCACCACAAACTATCCTTCGGGCGCCGCGATCGCTGGTCCCTGGCGTCCGGACGGTGTACTCAAGGTAATAGCCGCGACGTTGTGCCGGGAGAATCCGCTCGCGATTGCCAAAGACTGTTCCATCCTTCTGGTAGGGAAACGGACCCCCCTGGTGAATTCGGGCGTACGCTTCTTGTCCCTGACGAGTTAACTCAACCAGCTTAACGGTGCCAATCGTCGCCTGCGCCGGATTGGCTTGCACCAAAACAGGGCTCGACGCCAATATCGAGAGGGACAAGATAGCTGGCGCTAACTTTGCCGCCCCTGCCATCCGGAACATCGCCTTAACCTTCCAACCCTCCGGGTAAACCCGAAACATTCAGGCGGTAGTGTGATCGAACGGGGTGAAAAATGCAAGCAAATAACCAGGTATCCCTCGGTGTATTCCAGAAAGTAGGCAGAGACACCGGTCTTAGTTCATGTTTGATCCAAGGCCGGTTGACCAGGAAGCCAGTTGGGTATGTCTGGTTTGACTAACTTGTAGAAAACAGGTCGCGCGAAGCGTTCGCATCCGCTACCGTCAGGGCCGTCATGTTGACCAGCCGGCGCACGGTCGTGCTTGGC
Organism: Burkholderiaceae bacterium; assembly: GCA_038901755.1. Classification (GTDB taxonomy): domain Bacteria; phylum Pseudomonadota; class Gammaproteobacteria; order Burkholderiales; family Burkholderiaceae_C; genus JBCKPE01. The sequence goes on from JBCKPH010000082.1 coordinate 6,914, forward strand.
GTCAGGATATGAACCGGTCTGGCCGCCCCGAGCAGTACCGGACCGATGGCGATGTTGCCGCCGGCCGCGGTCTTGAGCAAGTTGTAGGCAATGTTGGCAGCGTCGAGGTTGGGCAGCACCAGCAAATTCGCGTCGCCAGTCAATGTGCTGTTGGGCATGGCCGCGGCTCGCGCCTGGCCATCAAGCGCGACGTCCCCATGCATTTCCCCGTCCACCTCAAGCCACGGTGCCTGCGTGCGCAGCAACTCAAGGGTACGGCGCATCTTGAGGGCGCTGGGTAGCGAACTGCTGCCGAAGTTGGAGTGGCTCAAAAGCGCAACCTTGGGCACCAGGCCAAAGCGCATCATCTCTTCAGCCGCCATCACGGTGATTTCGGTCAGTTCCTCGGGATTCGGGTCGTAGTTGACATGGGTATCGACCAGAAAAACCTGCCGACCCGGCAGCAGCAGCCCATTCATGCAGGCGTAGATCCTGACATCCTGCGGCGTGCTGGGACTGCCGCCTTCGCGCCGGCCGATCACCTGATCAATGTACGGCAGGTGCATGGCGGTGCTGCCCCAGGTGCCGCAGATCATGCCGTCCACATCACCCTTGTGCAGCAGCATGGCGCCGATCAGCGTGAGGCGCCGCCGCATTTCAATTTTTGCCATCTGCAGCGTGACACCCTTGCGCTCGGTCATTCGGTGGTAGGTTTGCCAGAAGTCGCGGTAGCGATGGTCCTGCTCGACATTGACCACGTCGTAGTCAAGCTCCTCCTTCAGGCGCAGGCCAAAGCGCTGGATGCGTTCGGCGATGACGCGCGGCCGGCCAATCAGGGTCGGGCGGGCAATCTGTTCGTCGACGACGATCTGCGCCGCGCGCAGCACCCGTTCTTCCTCGCCTTCGCAGTAGGCAATCCTCTTCTTCGCGGCAAGTTTCGCCGCCGCGAAGATCGGCTTCATGATGGTGCCCGAGGAATAGACAAAGGTTTGCAGCCGGATCCGGTAGGCCTCCATGTCGGCAATCGGACGCAGGGCCACACCGCTATCGGCTGCGGCCTTGGCCACCGCCGGCGCTATTCTCATCATCAGCCGCGGATCGAACGGCTTGGGGATCAGGTACTCGGGGCCAAAGGCCTGCTGCTGGCCGGCATAGGCGGCCAGCAGCACTTCGCTTTGCTCAGCCTGCGCCGAATCGGCGATCGCGTGCACCGCTGCAATCCCCATCTCCGCCATGATCGTGGTTGCGCCAGCGTCAAGCGCGCCGCGAAAGATGTAGGGGAAGCACAGCACATTGTTGACCTGATTCGGGTAATCGGTCCGCCCGGTGGCGATGACGGCGTCATCGCGAACCGCGCGGATTTCCTCCGGCAGGATCTCGGGGTTGGGATTGGCCAGGGCCAGGATCAGCGGGCGCGGCGCCATGGTCTTGACCATCTCGGGTTTCAACACGCCGCCGGCCGACAAGCCAAGAAAAACATCCGCCCCGGCAATCACCTCGGCCAGGGTCCGCTCTGATGTCTGCTGGCAAAACTGCAGCTTGTCTTCGTCCATCAACTCGGTGCGCCCGGCGTACACCACACCGGCCAGATCGGTGACAAAAATGTTCTGGCGCGGCAATCCCAGTTTGACCAGCAGACCGAGGCAGGCCAGTGCCGCTGCACCAGCGCCCGAGGTCACCAGCTTGACCTGATCGAGTTCCTTGCCGACAACTTTCAACCCGTTGATGATGGCCGCACCAACGACGATGGCCGTTCCATGCTGGTCGTCGTGAAACACCGGAATGCTCATCCGTTCACGCAACTTGCGTTCGACGTAGAAACAGTCCGGCGCCTTGATGTCTTCCAGGTTGATGCCGCCAAAGGTTGGTTCCAGCGCGGCAATCATGTCGACCAGCTTGTCCAGATTGTTCTCGGCAATCTCCAGGTCGAACACGTCGATGCCGGCGAACTTCTTGAACAGCACGCCCTTGCCTTCCATCACCGGTTTCGCTGCCAGCGGGCCAATGTTGCCCAGTCCAAGCACCGCGCTGCCGTTGGTGATGACGGCCACCAAGTTGCCGCGCGCCGTGTACCGGTAGGCATTCACCGGATCGCGCACGATCTCCTCGCAAGGCGCGGCGACACCGGGTGAGTAGGCCAGTGCCAGGTCGTGCTGATTGATCAGCTGCTTGGTGGCGGAAACCGCGATTTTGCCCGGGGTGGGAAACGCGTGCTACTCCAGCGCCGCCTGCCGCAGCTGCTCGCGTCTGTTCTCGCTGGAATCGATGGATTGGGGCCGATCTCGACTCATGTTGCGATGCTGGTCGGTTGGACCTATCGCATCAGCGCTTCGATCTCGTCGGGCTTGACCGGGACGCCGCGGGTGATCAGTTCGCAACCGGTGGCGGTCACGATGGCGTCGTCCTCGATGCGAATGCCGATGTTGTGGAACTGTTCGGGCACGCCTGCTGCCGGCCGCACATAGATGCCGGGTTCGATCGTCAGCACCATGCCCGGCTGCAGGATGCGGCTGGGCCGGTTCAGGATGAGCTCGTTGGACAGCGGATCGCGCCGCTCGCTGACCTGGCCCGACTCGGACGGCTCGACATAGTTGCCGCAGTCGTGCACGTCCATGCCGATCCAGTGGCCGGTTCGGTGCATGTAGAACTGGAAGTAGCTGCGCTGCTCGATCACGTCGTCCAGCGTGCCGACCTTGTTGCCATCCAGCAGGCCAAGATCCAGCATGCCTTGCGCCAGCACCTTGACGCTGGCCTCATGCGGATCGGTGAAGCGGGCCCCAGCCCTTGTTGCCGCCACCGCGGCATCCTGGCTGGCCAGCACCAGTTGGTACAGGCTGCGCTGCGGACCGGTGAACCTGCCGTTGGCCGGAAAGGTTCGGGTGATGTCGCTGGCGTAGCCGTCGAGCTCGCAGCCGGCGTCGATCAGCACCAGTTCGCCATCGCGCACCGGTGCGGCGTCGGCGCGGTAATGCAGGACGCAGGCGTTGGCACCGGCGGCGACGATGGAACCATAGGCCGGGTACTGAGAGCCATGCCGGCGAAACTCGTACAGCAGTTCGGCGTCCAGGTGGTACTCGCGCACCTCGAGGCCCGCGCGCAGCATGCGCGCCGAGGTTTGCATGGCGCGCACATGGGCCCCGGCGCTGATGCCCGCAGCGCGGCGCATGGTGTCCTGCTCATGCGCGTCCTTGATCAGACGGTGCTCATCGAGCACGCTGCAAAGGTCGCGCTGCTCCTGCGGACACAGCGCACCGTACCGGACCCGGGCGCGGACCGAGGCCAGCCAGCCCTCGATCTGGCCCTGCAACCCCTGATGGATGGCAAAGGGATACCAGACGGTGCTGCGGTTTTCCAGCAAGGCCGGCATCCTGCTGTCGAGTTCGGCGACGGCGAAGGCGGCGTCGACACCCAGGGTGGCAGGAGCCGCCTCCGGCCCGGCACGGTAGCCGTCCCAGATCTCGCGCTCCAGGTCCTTCGGGCGGCAAAACAGCGTGCTCGTCCCCTCTGCCGTGATCAACAGCCAGGACTGCGGCTCGGTGAACCCGGTCAAGTAGTGGAAGTAGCTGTCGTACCGGTACAGGTAGTCGGTGTCGCGGTTGCGTGGGCGTTCCGGCGCGGTCGGGATGATGGCCAGGCCGCCGCGTCCCAGGGCGGCGGCAACTCGGGCGCGGCGCAGGGCGTAGATCTTGGTGTTCATGCTTGGGTTGAGTTCAGGAATTGAGTTGGGCCAGTCGCTGAGGGGATCCGACGTCGGCCCAGGCGCCATGGTAAAGCTCGCCCGACACCTGTCGATTGTCCATCGCCGCGCGCAGCATGGGCGCCAACGGCTCGACAAGGCCCTGCGGGTTGCCCAGGGGCAGGCTGGCGAAGAACGCGGCGCGGTACAGGCCGAGGGTGCTGAAGGCGTAGCGAACCGGCGCCTCGCTCAGGACCAGGCCATCGGAATTCAGTCCGAAATCGCCGCCTGGATGATGCGGTGGGTTTGGCACCAGCCAGAGGTGCGCAAGCTTGTCAGCGGCGACAAAGCGCTCCACCGAGTCCGGCGAAAAATTGAAGCCCGGGGCAAAAACATCGCCGGCACAGACCCAGAACACTTCGCCGAATTGCGGCAGTGCGCGCGCGATCCCGCCCGCCGTCTCCAGGGCGCGGCCAAAGTCGCGGCCCTCGTGCGAGTAGGAGAGGTGCAGGCCGGCAAGCCCGGGCAGGGCCGGCCGTTCGCCAAAATGCCCGGCCAGTTGCTCGCCGAGCCAGTCCGTGTTGATGACTACGCCAGTGCAGTCGCCGCGCCGCAACGCTTCGAGCAGCCACTGCAGAAGCGGCTTGCCGTGCACCTGCAGCAGCGGCTTCGGGCAATGGTCGGTCAGCGGACGCATGCGTTTTCCGCGCCCGGCCGCCAGCACCATGGCCGGTGCGTTCGGCGTCATGAACCCGCTGCCGCCAGCGGCATCGACCAGACGGGTCGCGCGTCACACCGGCACTGGTGCAGGTCGGCGGTGCGATGTAGGCCGTGCATTGCGTCGTCACTGTAGAACATTTGTGGCGGATGCGACACCGCGACGCCGCATCAGGTCCGCGGCACCAGGCCAGACAGGTGTGAGT
>JBCKPH010000083.1:0-11470 GCA_038901755.1 Burkholderiaceae bacterium
CAGGTCGGCCGTGGAACCCAGGTTGCGGTGCGCGCTGCTCTCCAGGATCGGGTGCTGACGCAAACCGGTGTGACGAAGCACAGGTTCCTTCAGCGCAACGCCGTCGCTCCCGATCAGCACCGCCACCGGCGCTGATCGACCGCGCCGACTTCGGCCAAGCACGATTCCGGTCTCGCCATTGACCAGGCGCACGGCGGAACCGGGCGGGTACTTGCCCACCAGGCGGATCAGCGCGGTTCCGGCTTCGTCAACCTGCCGGTTCTCGTCAAGGCGGCACGACTCCATCGCCACTTCTGGCGGCAACGGCGCGCGGCCGGCACGCGGGGCCAGGCGCGCAGCGTAGACGTCAGCGCGCTCAATCAACCGCGCCAGCCGGGAGAACGGTTCGCGTGGCTTGAGCGGGCCCGGCACCTTGTCATGGTGATGCCGCACCGCGTCCAGCCAGAGCGGGTCATTGACACCAAACTCCTGCAGCAGGTCAGCCGACAGCACACCGTGCAGATCGATCAGCCGTTGCTGTTCCGGAGAAGGTCGCACCGACTGGTGCGAAAGGATGTCCTGCAATGCGGTCATTTCAATGTTCATGGACAGGGCGGCCTTGCCCACGGTCTCGACCTGCCCGGGAGGCCAACGCAACACCTGGCGCGCGACCAGAGCGCAAAGCACGCTGACCAGAATGCTGTGGGTGGCGCTGTAAAGGTCGATTTCGGTCGAGCCGAGGTGGATCAGCGTGGTCAACGTGGCGTCCGGGTGGTCCAGCCCCTGGTCCTGCAGCTCGGCGTGCAGCGATTCAAAGTGCGGCAAGAAACCTTGCTCGTCCTCCCCAATCAGCAGTGCGTGAACCCGTTGCTGCAGGTCCAGCCAGTCGGCCAGAGTCTTGCGCCCGCTGATCGCTCGTTCTGGCGCGATAGTTTTGCCGGGCGCTTTTGTGCCAGCGTGACGGGCCGGGGCTCGCCGGCCTATTGATTCATTTTTTTTTATTGGAACGGGCATCGTGTGATGGTCATCGGGCGATCAGGCCCGGCAACGTCCGGCGGATTATCGACCAAATCAAGCGAGCGGGACCGCCCTTGATTCAGGAACGATGGCGCCCGGCGAGTTGTCGCTCTCGTCATCAACTTGGGATGCAGGGCCGCCCGCCCTTGCAGCGGCGCTGCTAGCATGGATGCCATGGACGATCAGGTGGCGCCACTCCCGGAGTTTGCACACAAGCTTTGTCGGCGCGATCAGCTCGCGCAACGCATTGCGAAGTTGCCGCGTCCCTTGGTTTTTACCAATGGAGTGTTTGACCTGCTGCATCTCGGGCATGTGACCTACCTGGCCCGGGCGCGCGCGCTTGGCGCCAGCCTGGTGGTCGGACTCAACTCCGACGCTTCAGTGCGGCGCCTCGGCAAAGGTCCGGACCGGCCCCTGAACGGCGAGGAGGATCGCGCCTTGATGCTGGCAGCGCTGACCTCGGTCAGCCTGGTGACCTGGTTCGATGAAGACAATCCGGTCGAGTTGGTGCGCGAATTGCATCCCGAGTTCCTGGTGAAAGGCGGCGACTACGACATGGACCCGCTGCCGGAATCCCAACTGGTGCGCGGCTACGGCGGTCGTGTCCTGACGCTGCCGCTTGTTCCCGGGCGCTCGACAACAGCGCTGGTCAAGCGCATCCGTGATCAAGCGTGAGCGGGAGCACCGACCCCGGCTTGCTCAGCGCTCGAAGATCAGGTTCCAGAGTTCCGTGGTGGCAGCCCGTTCGTCGCGCAGTTCGCCGTCGGGAATCTGGGTCGGATCTTCGTTGAGGCGCGACCGGTGCTGCACCTGGCGCAGTGATCGATAGGCGCGAGCCGCGAGCTCGCCGACGTTATCGGGCAACAGGCCGCAGGCCTGGGCCCGTTGCAGCAGGGCAATGTTGCCGACGTTTTCAACCAGCTCCGGGTGCGCCGATGACTGGGAAAGCACCAGGAACTGCACGGCGAATTCGACGTCGACCATGCCGCCCGGGCTGTGCTTGACGTCAAACTTGTCCTTCGCTACGGGCCGGGCCCGGCGCAGCCGCCCGCGCATTGCGAGGATTTCGGCTTTGAGGTCGGCCGCGACACGTGGCGCGGTGATGACTGATCGGCGAATCCGATCAAAACGCTCATGCATGGCAGGTTCACCAAGAACGAAGCGCGCGCGTGTCATGGCCTGGTGCTCCCAGGTCCAGGCGGTATTGCTGCCGCGCTGCTCCTGGTAGTTCTGGTAGGCGGAAAACGTCGTGATGAGCAGGCCGGAACTGCCGTTCGGACGCAGGGCGGTGTCGATCTCGAACAGGTCGCCCTCGGAAGTCTTCACCGTCAACCAGGTGATTAGCTTGCGCACAAAGGCGCCGTAGGCCTCGGGCGCGCGCTCGTCATCGTCTTCGTAGACAAACACGATGTCCAGATCGCTGCCGTAGCCAAGCTCCTTGCCGCCGAGCTTGCCATAAGCAATGACGGCCAATTTCGGTATGTCGCGATGCCGATTGCGCAAGCGCGGCCAGCACCAGCGCGCCGTCACGCGCAGGATGCAGTCGGCCAGGGCGCTCAAATCATCAGCCACCTGCTCCACGCTCAGGCGGCCCTCGACATCGCGCGCCAGGGTCCGAAACACTTCGGCGTGATGGGCGCGGCGCAAGATGTTGAGCAGGGCCTCTTCATCGTCTTCGCCGGTGCTGATCAGGGCCTCGCGCCGGCGCTCGAGTTCCTGCTCAAACTCGGATGAAGAAAAGCGCTCGGAGATCATTGCATCGTTGGCCAGTTCGTCGATCACGCCCGGATGCTGAAGCAAATAGCGCGCCGGCCAGCGCGCCGCACCCAACAGCTGCAGCAGGCGTTCATGCACCTGGGGCCGTTCCAGCAACAGGGCCAGGTAGCTCTCGCGGCGCAGCAAGGGTTCAATCCAGTCCGCCATGCGAATGGCAGACTCCTCACTGATCCGCCCCTCGTCCAACCAGAGCGAGGTGCGCTGAATCAGGCGCAGCAGTCGGGCGCGCGTGGCATCGCGCGCCGTCTGTATGCGCGGATGAGTCTTCCACAGTTCGACGCGTTCGCGAAAACGGGCCGGAAGTTGCGCCAGCAAATCGTCAAGATCGGTCAGATCGGAGCCCGGCGCGCTGGCGCCATTGCAGCCGCCGTTCTTGCAGTCGCTTCGGTTCTGGGCACCAAGCAGGTTGTCGAATTCTTGGGCCACCAACTCGCGATGGCAGTCCAGATCGGCCAGGAACGGACAGATGCCGGAGTATCCGAGCGTCTGGGCAATCCAGAGCAGGTCTTCGTCCGAAGTCGGCAAGACGTGGGTCTGCTGGTCGTCAAGATACTGAATCCGGTGCTCGACCCGGCGCAGGAATAGGTAGGCGTCAGCCAATGCACGGGCTGAACCTTCCGGCATCAAACCGGCTCTGCTGATGCGTTGCAGCGCCTGCAGGGTGGGCCGCGTCCGCAGCTCGGGAAATTGACCGCCGCGCACGACCTGAAGCAACTGCACCGTGAACTCAATTTCACGAATGCCGCCGCGCGAGAGCTTGACGTCGTTGGCGCGCTCCGGGTGCCCCATGCTACGGCGCGCAGCATGTTTGCGAATCTGCCGATGCAGCACGCGCAAGGAATCAAAGACGTTGTAGTCAAGGTAACGACGAAAAACAAACGGCAGGACGACAGCGCGCAGTGCCGCACTGAACGCGCCGCGCACAGCGGCGGCGGGTGCGACGACCCGGCTCTTGAGCCAGGCGAACCGTTCCCACTCGCGCCCCTGGACCATGAAGTATTCCTCCAGTGCCGCCAGCGAGATGGCCGGCGGCCCGGACTGGCCGTTGGGGCGCAAGGCCAGGTCCACGCGAAAGACGAAACCATGGTCGGTGTTGTCGCCGATCTGGCTGTACATCAGTTTGACGGCCTTGGCGAAATACTCCTGGCAGGAGAGCCGGCCGCGGCCACCGGCGTTACCCGCGGTCTCGCCATCCTCGTCATAAACGTAAATGAGGTCGATGTCGCTGGAAACATTCAACTCGCGCGCGCCGAGCTTGCCCATTCCAATCACCAGAAGTTGCGCGGGCGCTCCCTGTGGGCCGAGCGGCCTGCCGTGCAGCAGCTCAAGCCCGGCCAGAACCTCGCGCAGCGCGGTCTCCAGGCAGAATTCGGCGAGTTCGGTCATGGCGCTCATCACCAGCGCGAGCGGGGCGCCCTGGCGGCAATCCAGATCGGCCAGCCGCTCCAGCGTGATCTGGCGCAGGATGCGCAAGGCAGCGCCCGTCTGATGGCCTTCATTTTTCAGGGTGGCAAACGCCCTCTCGAATTCTGCCGGCCCCGGTGTTCCGGCTGGCAACAATGACATTTCCTGCGCGTAGCGCCGATGCAAACGCTGGACGAAGCGCGAGCGCTCAGGCTCGCGCGCGACAGCCGGGTTCGATCTTGGATTCGTGCTGGCAGGCGCCCGGTCGTGGACGGCGCCGGAACCCGCGTGCTGAGCGGCAGTCATAATTCAGAACGGGCTCAGACGAAACATGACAGACACGGCACGGCGTCCCACTTTCCTGTTGCGGGCATGCTCAGTGGTCGCCCGGTGTCTGCTCTGGCTGGCCCTGCTGGCATGGCTTGCCTTTACGCTGGTGTGGGGTTCGCTGCACGGCTGGATTGTGCCCCGAATCGAGGAATTTCGCCCTCGCATCGAGATCGAGGCAAGCCGTTTTCTCGGAGTGCCGGTGCGTATTGGCGCGATCTCGGCACGTACCGTGGGGCTCGTCCCTTCCTTTGATCTCAAGCAGGTGACCCTGCTCGACCCTGAGGGGCGGGTCGCCTTGGCCCTTCCCATTGTCTCGGTCAGCCTGTCTCCGCGCTCCGTGCTCAACGGCGGCTTTGAACAACTCTACATCGACCGGCCCGAACTGGACGTGCGACGCACGGCGCAGGGCAGGTTCCTTGTCGCCGGACTGGATTTTTCGAGCATTGGGGAGCAAGAGCACAAGGCCAAGGACTGGTTTTTCTCGCAGGCTGAAGTGGTGATCCTCGGTGGCAGGGTGCGCTGGACCGATGAGCAACGAGGGATGCCGGCGCTGGAGTTGGGCGAAGTGAATTTTGTCGCTCGAAATACGGCGCTGAGCCATACGCTGCGTCTGGACGCGACTCCGCCCGCTGAATGGGGGGGCCGCTTCAGCCTGGCGGCATCGTTTCGGGAATCCTTGCTGGCGATACAGAGCCGGGTTTGGGACGACTGGGAGGGGACGGTCTATGCCGACTTTCCGCGCGTCGATGTGTCGCGGTTGCGCCGCTACGCCGATCTGGGCGTCGAGGTGAACGAAGGCCATGGCGCGCTTCGAATCTGGAGCGACTGGTCGAAGGGACAACTTGGCGCTGTGACTGCCGATTTGGCGCTGGATCGGGTTCAAGCGACCCTGGGCGCGCGACTGCCGCCGCTGATTCTGCGTTCCGTCGCCGGGCGATTGGCTGGCACGATATTGCCCGATGGGTTCGAGTTCTCGACCCAGGATCTCGGATTTCACACTGATGACGGAATTCAATGGCCGGGCGGCAACATATCGGTCAAGTACCTTGAGCCACCAGGCCGCGAGGCCAAGGGCGAGTTTCGCGCCGATCGGTTCGACCTGTTTGCACTGTCGAGGATCGCCGGGCGATTGCCGATCGGCCAGGAAGCGCAGGCTGCCCTCGCGCAGCATGATCCCAAGGGCTTGGTCGAAACTTTTCAGGCCTTTTGGCAGGGGCCATGGACAAGCCCGAGTCGTTACGATATTCGCGGACGCGTCAAAGGCATTGAACTGGCGGCGCGTTCGAGCACGGTTCAGGCCTTGGGCCCCGAGCAACGGATTGACATTCCTGGAATTCGCGGCCTGACCATCGACTTCGAAGCGAACCAGAATGGCGGAAGCGCCAAGCTCGCGGTGCAGAACGGGGCAATCTTGCTTCCTGGCGTGTTTGATGATGCGGTGTTGCTGCTGGACCAGCTGTCGGCTGAGGCGCAGTGGAAACTCGACGGACAGCGAGTCTCGATCCAGGTTCCACAGATGAAATTCTCAAACGCCGATGGCGAGGGCGAGGCTCAGGCCAGCTGGCGAACTGGCGATACCCCGCACGGCGGCGTCGACGCCCGGTTTCCAGGCGTCCTTGATCTGCGCGCCAGCATGAGCCGGGCCGAGGGCAACCGCGTTTACCGCTACCTTCCGAAGGTGATCCCGAAGGAGGCGCGCGAGTACGTGCGCGATGCAGTGGTGGCCGGCCGGGCGAGCAACGTCAAGTTCCGCGTCAAGGGCGACCTATTGCACTTTCCCTTTGCCGATCCGCGCCAGGGCGAGTTCAGGATCTCCGCCAACGTCGAAGATGCCAGCTTTGCCTACATGCCTGATCGGTATGCGGCGGATCCAGCGGACCGATGGCCGGCCTTGACCCAATTGAGCGGGGAGCTGATTTTTGATCGCCAGAGTCTTCAGGTGAAGGTCGCTGCCGGACGGGTCAGCGGCAAGCCGGGACTTCAGCTGGGCCGCACCCATGCGCTGATCAACGATTTGACCCACGAACCCGTGGTCGCGGTTTCCGGCGAGGTCAAGGGGCCATTGACTGACATGCTGGCTTTTGTCGCGGAAACACCCGCGGCAGGCTTGACCAGACAGGCGCTGAACAAGGCCACGGCCACGGGAAGTGCCGAGGTCAAGCTGCAACTCAGCCTGCCGATCCTGGCGCTGGAGAAGTCCAAGGTTCAGGGCAGCGTCATGCTGCCGGGCAACGATGTGCAGATGCTTCCTGACACCCCGGCTCTGTCCCGCGTCAGGGGGACTGTGAATTTTTCCGAACAGGGCGTGACATTGACGGGGGTGTCGGCACGGATGTATGGGGGTGAGGTGCGACTCGAAGGCGAGAGCCGCACGCTACCTGCAGCATCTGCGGCCGGTGGCCCGGGCCGCTCCGAGACGGTGCTGGTGCTGCGGGCGCAAGGCGTTGCGCAGGTCGAGGCTTTGCGGCGCGCCAGCGAACTTGGATTCGCTGCTCAGTTGGCGCGCTACGCGAGCGGCAGCGCGGCGTATTCCGGGGTGCTGACCTTGGGGCGCGGCGTGCCAGAAATCAGCCTGACCAGCAACCTGAGGGGCGTGGCCATCAACCTTCCGCCTCCGTTCAGGAAGGAGGCCGACGCGACCCTGGCCTTGCGCTACGAAAACGTCGTCACCAAGTTCGTTGCGGCATCTTCCGCGCAGGGGCAAAAATCGCCGGCTCAGCTCGAGGACCGGCTGCTTGTGGATGTCGGCGCCCTGGCATCGATCCAGTACCTTCGCGACCTGTCGGGCGATAGCGCCAAAGTGTTGCGTGGCAGCGTGCAGATTGGCGCCGCGACTGGAGAAGCTGCAAAGTTGCCGGAACACGGCGTTTTTGCCAGCGTCCGGGTCGATCAGATTGATGTCGGTGCGTGGCAATCCCTGCTCAATCCGAACCCCAGCCCCGGCCTCAGGAGCGGCCTAGATCCGGGCGCCGCTGCGGGGCGCCGTCCCGCGACCGGCGAAACCTTGGTGCTGTCCGAGGCAAGCGACTATCTGCCCAAGACCTGGTCGCTTCACGCTAGGGAACTTATCTATGAGGGGCGCAGGCTGAATGATGTGGCGGCAAGAGGCTCGGTGGACGGGTCGTTTTGGCGCGCCAATGTTGATGCGCGAGAGCTGAGCGGACAGTTTGAGTTCAGGCAGGGCCAGGGGACCAATGCCGGAAGGCTTCACGCACGCCTGGCGCGGCTCAGTCTTGCTGCCACCGATGCCGCTCAGGTCGAAGCGCTGCTCGAGTCGCAGCCGCAAAGTATCCCGGCCCTGGACATCGTGGTGGAGGATTTCGAATTGCGCGGCAAGAAGCTTGGACGCGTTGAGATCGACGCGGTGAATCGGGGCGGCGACAGCGCCGGAGCTGCCGAGCTTGCGGCTTTTCAGGGAACGCCCAGGGAGTGGCGACTCAACAAGCTGAATCTGCAAATGCCCGAGGCGACCTTGACCGCCAGCGGCAATTGGGCCGCGCTCGGGGCGCAGGCCCCTGTTGCCGTGATGGGCGCGGACAGTGCGGCGGGAAGACCTGCGCGGACGGCAGCGAGCGCGCGGGGCCAGCGCACCGTGATGAATTTCAAGCTGGATGTGCTGGATTCGGGTGATCTGCTGGGGCGCCTTGGCATGAAGGACGTGGTGCGCAAGGGCAAGGGCAGGATCGAGGGGCAGATTGCATGGCTGGGTTCACCGCTCCAGATGGACTATGCAAGCATGCGCGGTCAGTTCACCGTTGGATTTGAGTCTGGGCAGTTTCTGAAAGCCGATCCGGGGATCGCTAAATTGTTGAGCGTGTTGAGCTTGCAGACTCTGCCGCGCCGCCTGGCGCTGGACTTTCGGGATGTTTTTTCGGAAGGATTCGCCTTTGATTTCGTGCGCGGCGACGTCAAGATAGAGCAGGGCGTGGCCACCACCAACAACCTGCAGATGAAGGGCGTCAGCGCTGCGGTATTGATGGAGGGTCGCGCCGACATCGCGCGCGAAACACAGGACATCTCGGTCGTTGTGGTGCCGGAGATCAATGCTGGAACGTTGTCGCTGGTTGCGACTGCAATCAACCCGGCGATTGGCATAGGCAGCTTTCTGGCGCAACTCTTTCTGCGGCGGCCATTGATTCAGGCCGGTACGCGGGAATTCCGCATTGATGGCAGCTGGGCCGATCCGCGTGTGACGCGACTGGAACGTGGCCGCAATGCGGCGCAGCCGGCGGAGGCGTCCGCGACCGAAAGCAAATGAGGAGAATGTCTTGAAAGTCGCCGCGATTCAAATGGTCTCAACCCCGGAACTTGGCGAGAACCTGGACCGTGCCGGGGCTCTTCTTGCCCAGGCCGCTGCGCAAGGCGCCGAACTGGCGGTGTTGCCCGAGTACTTCTGCCAACTTGGGACGGCCGAGAGCGACAAACTGCAGATTCAGGAGAGCTTCGGTCAGGGGCCGATTCAAGACTTTCTGGCGCGGGTGGCGCGCGATCTGAAGCTCTGCATCGTCGGTGGAACGCTGCCGCTCTCATCCGGGTCGGCACATCGGGTCCGCAACTGCTCGCTGGCCTTCGCGCCGGACGGGCAATGCGTGGCGCGCTACGACAAGGTCCACCTGTTCAGTTTTGACAATGGTCAGGAGCGCTACGATGAAGCGCGCGGCGTCGAGCCCGGGACATCGGTGGTGACGTTTGCCCTGCCCTCGCGCGATGGCCATCAGTGGTGCATCGGAATGAGCGTTTGTTACGACATCCGGTTCCCCGAGCTGTACCGGAAAGCCGTCCAGGCCGGAGCGCAACTTGTGTTGGTGCCAAGCGCCTTCACCTACAGCACCGGGCAAGCGCATTGGGAGCCCTTGCTGCGGGCCCGAGCGATCGAGAACCTGTGCTTTCTGATGGCTCCGGCCCAGGGCGGGCGGCACCGCAATGGCCGGCGCACCTGGGGCCATTCCATGATCGTCGATCCCTGGGGCGCGGTGTTGGGCACGCTGGACGAGGGCGAGGGGGTTGTTCTTGCCGAATTGAACATGGCGCAGTTGGAAAAGTGCCGCGCGCAGTTGCCGGCGCTGGAGCACCGGGTGCTGTGATGGGGTCGATTCCGGGATATCTCCCAGCGTTGCTGCGACCCGTCGTCGGCAGGCGTAGCGATGCGGGTCATGCCGAGCAACCCTAGGGCGAGCCGTCCGGCGGGCCGGATTCCTGCTTGGGGACCTCTTTCTCCTGGGCCTTGGTCGGAGCGCTCCATTCGCCGCGTTTTCGTCCCGAGAACATGGCCCACCAGACGATCAGCGGCAGAATGAGCAGTGCGCCCAGCGCCTCAAGCAGCAAAAGCATCATGCCCCGGATTCCTGGTTACCTGTTCAGCCTCATTCTAGGAACCCTGATTGCCATCCCGAGTGAAGTTGTGTTTGCCCAGGCCGCGCCACAGCAGGGCGCGACCCCGCCAGCCGGATCACTGGAGTCTGGTTTTCCCGCTGCTGCCGAGCCACCCATGCCAGCGACAGTGCGCCGCCGCAACGGACGCTGGGTTGCGGTGAGATGGGCCGAATTACCCGGTTTTCAGGAGGACTCCACTTCGGACGCCTGGAATGCCTGGGTTCTGAGCTGCGAGCGCCCCCCCGTGGCCTTTGTACCGCACTGCGGCGACATCCGGAGGCTCAGCATCGGCTCCGAGTTGGAGCAGCGGGCCTGGATGGTGCGACAGCTCCAACCCTATCGCGTTGAATCGGCGCAGGGAAGTCCCGATGGCCTGCTGACCGGATACTTCGAGCCGGTGCTCGAAGCGTCGCGGCAGTTCAGTGCGAGCTTTCCCGTTCCACTGTATCGACCGCCGGCCAATCTGCCGAGAAACGCCCCCTGGTTCAGTCGCCAGGAAATCGATACCCTGCCCGAAGCCCGGGCCGCGCTTCAGGGCCGGGAGCTTGCCTGGCTGGCGAGCCCGATCGACGCGCTGATTCTGCATATCCAGGGTTCGGGCCGGCTACGGATTGCCGAAGCCGATGGTTCCACCCAAGTTGTCCGGTTCTCCTTTACAGCAACGAACAATCATTCCTATCGGAGCGTTGGCAGGTGGCTGCTTGATCAGGGACAGATTCGCGAGGCATCCTGGGGCGCGATCAAGGCTTGGGCCATGCAGAATCCGCGGCAACTGAATGAAATGCTATGGAGCAATCCGAGGGTGGTCTTTTTTCGGGAGGAGGCCATCAGCGGCATCGATACCGTCCGCGGTCCCAGGGGTGCACAGGGCGTTGAGCTGACGCCCGGACGATCGATCGCCGTCGACCGCGACAGCATCCCTTACGGAACGCCGGTCTGGATGGTGTCCCAGGGCACGGGACTTTCCCTGCGCCGGCTGGTGCTGGCGCAGGATACCGGAAACGCCATTGTTGGCGCGGTGCGCGCCGACTATTTCACCGGTTGGGGTGAGGAAGCGCAGGAGCTCGCTGGCAGGATCAAACACGGGCTGCAGCTATGGGTACTTTGGCCCAAGGGAACAATGCCGCCTTAGGGCCGGGTCGGGGCTGCAAAAGCCGGTCGAACCTACCCTGTGGACGCACTGCGCCGGGCTCGTCTTTTGGAGGAAACGTGCTATATTTCCCGGTTCGCTGGAGGGGTGCCCGAGCGGCTAAAGGGGGCAGACTGTAAATCTGTTGGCTTACGCCTACGCTGGTTCGAATCCAGCCTCCTCCACCAGGGCCGGTAGCAGTAAGAGCGTTTGGAACGTGGATCGGGGCCATTCCTCTGGGGGTCGCCCTGATTGCGGCGGTGCGGGAGTAGTTCAATGGTAGAACCCTAGCCTTCCAAGCTAATGACGCGGGTTCGATTCCCGTCTCCCGCTCCATGAATGTCAAGTTGGGTTGAGAAGTGATGAGGCAGGCCCATGTGGCTCAGTGGCAGAGCACTCCCTTGGTAAGGGAGAGGTCGCGGGTCCGATTCCCGCCATGGGCACCATTCATGGGCCGTGATC
>JBCKPH010000084.1:0-11392 GCA_038901755.1 Burkholderiaceae bacterium
TGGAATCTCGGTCAGTGATGCGGCTCTGGTGACGAGAATCCGCGCCGAGATCCTGGAATATCGGGCGATTGGATCTCGGGTCCAGTTACCGCAGCTCCGCGTCTTTGAAGTGATCGTGAGCGAGCTTTCCGAACTGCGCCGGAACATTGAAAAGGCAGCGCGACAGCGACTGAGGAAAGAGTTCGACGTGAAACTTCGCGACGCCGACGAAGCGATTCTGCGCGTGAGAGTCGATGGCTTGAGTACGCACGCGGTATTTGCCGACACAATTCTTTATGTCCTGAAGAATGGTCCAAGGAGGACGCGGGACATTTATCCAGAGATTCAACTCCTTCATCCTGACCTTTGTGACGATGCATTGAAACTGGTGATTCAAGGTGAAGAATGGAGTCAGGCCAAATGGCACCACCGTGTACGCCACGCGCAACTGTTTCTTGCGAGACAAGGCAAAATTATTCTCCGAGATGGCCGGTGGCAAACGAGCCACCGTTAACGTCAAAGTTGGAAGACGCTTTTGCCAAGTTGCGTCGGATCGGCCAGCGCCCGGCGGATAAGCCCTTCGAACGTCGATTGGGTGACTGCACGCGGCGCCATCAACGCTCGGATTGAGTCGTCCAGACGGGCATACACGACATCCCCAGGGATTAGTTTTCCCTGCTTGTAGCGCGCGACCAGCCACACTACATCGGCATTGGCGAGCTGGTCCTCGGTTTTACCGGAAAGTGCCCGCACATGGCTCATCTGGGCGAAGAAGTGTTCGTCGATGATGACCGCTGTTTGCGCCCCCCATTTGCGCAATTTGGGCACGTTTTCTTGCAGATGTGGTGCCAAACGTTTTGACCCCGAACTCCTGTAATTGGGGCGACGCAGTACCGATGGGAACGGAATGACCCCGGCCATCGCGTTGGCCCAGCTCTGGAACTCACTGGTCCCGGCGTGTTCCGGAAAATGCACCGCATGTGCTCCAACCGCGCACCAGCGCAGGCCAGATCGATTGTTTTGGTGGATCAGCACCCAGTCGAAGGGACCGACCTTGTCG
This sequence comes from Burkholderiaceae bacterium, assembly GCA_038901755.1. Classification (GTDB taxonomy): domain Bacteria; phylum Pseudomonadota; class Gammaproteobacteria; order Burkholderiales; family Burkholderiaceae_C; genus JBCKPE01. Next base: position 1,040 of record JBCKPH010000084.1, read on the forward strand.
CTGTTCCCTTCGGTAGCGGAATTCGATATCTTGGCCAGAAATGGGATTGCCTCAACGATGATAGGACGGCTCGTTCCAAGCATGACACTGCCTGCCCAACGCAGCAGGGCCGCATCCTGCAGAAACCGCTGAGGGCACACCGTTACTGGTGTCTCAGCGGACGCCAACACGCCGTTCGCATGCTGCTCGTACTTGCGGATCGTGCACACGCCACCGGGCTTGGAGCAAGTTGCGTCTCTGGCGATCGACGACGCGAACGGACAGGCGACCTGCATCGTCGCTTTGTCGGTGGCCAGCGCCAAATACGCGGCACGCTGGCTCTTCTTAAGGCGCGTTACATCCTGCCCAAACCATTCGTTGATGCCATACCTCGATTTGGCAGCTCTGGTTGTCATTTCAGTCCAAACAATAGGAAACTCCTGTCGCATCATTATTGCGTGGTCCCACAACTCGCTCTGCGGGTTCGCTTGTCGTCACGGTCACGCTTTCAGGCGCGGCCCCTAACCACTGTCGAACCAGGGCGCCGCGTCGGCCAGGGCGTGGTAGCGCGAGGCTGTCGCTGATCTGCACCGGGCTTTGGGGGCTGCGATGCTGCTTGACGGCGAAGGAGTTTGGCCTAGCGGAAATCCCGGCTCGGACTGGCCAGGCGCCCGAGCCAGGGCGTCAGGTTAACGAGGCGGCGCGCCAGCAGGTGGCGCACTTCGCCCTGGCGCTGCCAGACGCCGAACACGGCCAGCAAGCGTGATTGCAGCAGCTCGCTGCGCTGGCGCTCGCCCAGGTCTTTCCAGACGATCACGTTCACCGTGCCCGATTCATCTTCCAGCGTGACGAACACCGTGCCCTTGGCTGTCTCGGGTTGCTGGCGCATGATGACGATGCCGCAGGCGCGGGCCGGCCGGCCGTCGGGAAAGTCGCGCATCTGCTCGGCGCTCAGCAGTTTCTTGCGCGCCAGCAGCGGGCGCAGCAGGGCCAGCGGGTGCCGGCGCAGAGTCAGGCCGAGCGCGGCGTAATCAAACACGATGTCCTCGCCTTCGGAGGGCGGCGCCAGTTCCAACTCCTCCTCATGCACCGGTACGCCGTTCAGCAACGACGCCGCCTGACCCAGCGACAAGGGGCCAGCGCGGCGCGTGGCGGCCATGCCTTTGATCGGGCTTGCCTCCCAGACTTGGGCCCGGCGGTGTCCCGCCAGCGTCGCCATGGCGTCGGCGGCGGCCAGGGTTTTCAGGTCAGCCTGGTCCAGTTCGGCGCGTTGCGCCAGGTCTTCGATGCTGACGAACGGGTTGTCGCCGCGCGCGGCCATGATGCGCTCGGCGCTGCTCTGGCGCAGGCCGCTGATCAGGCGCAGGCCCAGGCGGACTGCCGGCCGCTGAGCGGTCAGCGCCGCGCCCTGCGCCGGCTCCAGCGTGCAGTCCCAATCGCTCGCCAGCACGTCGGCTGGCCGCATCTCGACGCCATGGCGCCTGGCGTCCTGCACCAGTTGCGAGGGCGCGTAAAAACCCATCGGCTGGGAATTGAGCAGGGCGGCGAGAAAACACGCCGGCTCATGGCGTTTCAGCCAGCAACTCGCGTACACCAGCAGGGCAAAGCTGGCGGCGTGGCTTTCCGGGAAACCGTATTCACCAAAGCCCTCGATCTGCCGGAAGATGGCCTCGGCAAATTCCTGCGTGTAGCCGCGGCTCGTCATGCCGCCGACCAGGCGCTGCTGGAACTTGCCGACGCCGCCCTTTCTTTTCCAGGCCGCCATGGCGCGGCGCAGGCTGTCGGCCTCGCCAGCACTGAAGCCCGCGGCGAGGATAGCGATCTGCATCACCTGCTCCTGGAAGATCGGCACGCCCAGGGTGCGGCCCAGCGCCTGCTCCAGCGCCTGGCTCGGGTAGCTGACCGGGTCGATGCCCTGGTGGCGGCGCAGGTAGGGGTGCACCATGCCGCCCTGGATCGGACCGGGCCGAACGATCGCCACCTCAATCACCAGGTCGTAGAACTGGCGCGGCTGCAGGCGCGGCAGCATCGACTGCTGGGCCCGGCTCTCAATCTGGAACGCCCCCACCGTGTCGGCGGCGCAGATCATGTCGTAGGTGGCCGGGTCCTCCGCCGGAATGTCCTGCATCGAGAACAGGTAGCCGCGCTGCGCGCTGATGAAGTCGAGCGAGCGGCGGATCGCGCTCAGCATGCCCAGCGCCAGCAGATCCACCTTGAGCAGGCCCAGCGCGTCGATGTCGTCCTTGTCCCACTGGATCACGCTGCGCCCGGCCATGGCCGCGTTCTCGATCGGCACCAGGCGTGACAGCGGCCCGCGCGAAATGACAAAGCCGCCGGGGTGCTGCGACAACTGGCGCGGAAAGGCCAGCAACTGGCGCGCCAGATTGAGCCAGAGGCGCACCTGCTGCGAATTCGGGTCGATGCCGGCTTCGCGCAGGAACTCTTCGCGCACGGTCTTGCCGTCCCACCAGTAATGGTTCTTCGCCAGCGCGTCGATCTGCTGAGGTTCGATGCCCATGGCTTTCCCCATGTCGCGCAGCGCGCTGCGCGGCCGGTAGCTCACCACCGTGGCCGTCAGCGCGGCGCGGGCGCGCCCATACTTGGTGTAGAGGTACTGAATCACCTCCTCGCGCCGCTGGTGCTCGAAGTCGACATCGATGTCGGGCGGCTCGTTGCGCTCCCTGCTGATGAAACGCTCGAACAGGACGTTCATGCGCGCCGGATCCACCTCGGTGATGCCCAGGCAGTAGCAGACGGCCGAGTTGGCCGCGCTGCCGCGGCCCTGACACAGGATGTTCTGGCTGCGCGCAAAGCGCACGATGTCGTACACGGTGAGAAAGTACTTCTCGTACTGCAGCTCCGAGATCAGCGCGAGCTCATGTTCGATCTGCAGCTGCACCGCCGCCGGTATGCCCTGCGGGAAGCGGTTGCCGGCACCCTCCCAGGTGCTGCGCCGCAGGTAGCTGGCCGCCGTTTCGCCCGCCGGCACCACCTCGTCCGGGTACTCGTAACGCAGCTCCTCCAGGCTGAAGCTGCAGCGCGCGGCGATCTTCACGGTCTCGGCCAGCAGGGCGCTCGGGTAGAGCTGGGCCAGGCGCAGGCGCGAGCGTAAGTGCCGCTCGGCGTTCGGTTGCAGCCGTTCGCCGCATTCACTCAGCGGCAGGCCCATGCGCACCGCGCTGATCGCATCCTGCAGCGGTTTGCGCGAGCGCAGATGCATGTGCACGTCACCCGCGGCCACCAGCGGGATGCCGGTGCGGCGCGCGACTTCCTCCAGCTTGTATAGCCAGAGGGCGTCGTCCAGCGCGTGCAGCAGCTCCAGCACCAGCCAGCAGCGGCCGGAAAAATGCCGCATCAGTTGCAGCGACTGGGCAAACACCGCCTCGAAACTGCTGCGCCGATCGGGCACCAGCAGCAGCAGGCATTCGGAGTCCTTGAAGTGACCGTCCGCGGCGAAGAAGTCCGACTCCAGCGCCTGGTAACTGCCCTTGGCGGCGCGTTGCCGGCAGTCGGTGATGAACTGGCTCAGGTCGCCATAACCGTCGCGGCTGCGGGCCAGCACCAGCAGCTTGAAGGACGGTTCATCCTGACCGGCGCGGGCCACGGCAAACTCGGCGCCGATCAGCAGCTTCAGGCCGAGCTTGCGTGCCTCGGTGTGGGCCCGCACGACGCCGGCCAGGGAACACTCATCGGTGATGGCCAGGGCGCTGTAACCCAGTGCCAGCGCGCGCTGCACCAGTTCCTCCGGGTGCGAGGCGCCACGCTGGAACGAGTAGTTGGAGAGCGCGTGCAACTCGGCGTAGGCGGGCAGGTCCATGGCAGCATTTGAATACTGGTGAAATATACAGTATTGGCGCCAAACCCTGATGGATGCTGATGCGCAGCGCTGCTTTGACCGGTCTGCGGCGCTCGGGTAAGCTCACAGCCCGTGTCTTGACCGAATCATCTGGAGTAAACATGAAACGCATTGCTTTTGTCGCGATTGGGCTGTTGCTGACTCTTGGCGCCCAGGCGCAGAACCTGAAACCCGGGCTATGGGAAATCAGCAACAAGATGAAAAGTGCTTCGGGTGAAATGGAAAAGGCGATGGCCGACATGCAAAAAGAGATGGCTGCCATGACGCCCGAGCAGCGCAAGATGATGCAGGACATGATGGCCAAGCAGGGTGTGGGCATGGCCCCCGGCGGCCCCGGCGGCATGAACATCAAGGTCTGCATGACCAAGGAGATGGTCGAGCGCAACCAGGTCGCCGCGTCGGAGGGCGATTGCAAGCACACCTCATCGCCGCGCACCGGCAACACCATGAAGATGTCCTTTGTCTGCAGCAAGCCGCCGTCCAGTGGTGAAGGGCAGATCACTTTCATCAGTCCCGAGGCCTACAGCTCGAAGATGACCGTCAACACCAGCGCCGGTGGCAGGAACGAGAAGTTCACCATGGACGGCCAGGGCAAATGGCTGAGCGCCGAATGTGGTGCCATCAAGCCGCTGGCGGCGCAGAAGAAGTAGCACGGGTTCGCCCCTTCAGGCCGGCTGCACGTTGTTTGCCACGCAGTCGCTTGGCCACTTCAATCCGAGACCGCGAGGTCTACCAATGAGTTATGAACGCCTGATGGCGAGTTGGCGGGCCGGTGACATCGTGGTCCTCGACGGCGCCACCGGCACAGAAATGCAGCGCCGTGGCGCGGCGATGGATGCAGCGAGCTGGTCCGGCCCCGCTACGCTGAGCAACGACAGATTGCTGCAGTCGATTCACGCTGACTATATTCGCGCCGGCGCCAGGGTGGTGACGGCCAATACCTTTGCCGCTTCGCCCCTGATGCTGGCTGCGGCGGGACTGGCCGAACGTTCCGGCGAAATCATTCTGGAGATGATGTACGAGCCGTCGCGCGTCAAGCTGGCGCTTGAAGCGGCGCTGTCCACCGGCCTGCCCATCTGGTTTGGGCTCAGCGCGCGGAGCGGCGCAACGGGAAAGGCCGTGTCCTTTCACGCCTTCGAAGATCTGCCTCTTTCATCGGTGGTGGAGCTGATTCCGCCGCAGGGGGTGGACGTTGCGGGCGTCATGCACAGCGGCGCCGAAATCATGCAGGAAGCGCTCGATGCCGTGCGCGCCGGCTTCAAGGGGCCGTTGATGGCCTATCCGGATTCAGGCTATTTCGAGATGCCCGATTGGCGCTTTGTCGACATCATTTCTCCAGCGCGTTTCGAGGAATTTTGCGTTGCATGGCTGCGCTCGGGCGTGCACTTGATTGGAGGTTGTTGCGGCTTGGGGCTTGAACACATCGAAGCCGCGAGCCGGGCCCGTGCCAGCGTGCTGGCCGAACGCCAGCAGCCATTGACAGGACTCATGCGACAGGACTCATGCGCGCCCTGAGCCGGTTTCCCCGGCCCGTCCGCGAGATCATGACCGAGTGGATTCCAATGCCCGACGGCAAGCGACTGGCGGCGCGCATCTGGCTGCCCGAGGACGCGCAAAGCGACCCGGTTCCCGCCGTGCTGGAATACCTGCCCTATCGGCGCCGCGACGGCACCAGCTACCGTGATTCAATCACCCAGCCCTGGCTGGCGGGACACGGCTATGCGGCGGTGCGGGTGGACATTCGCGGCAGCGGTGACTCCGAAGGGTTGATGGCTGACGAATACGATTTGCCGGAGCAGCAGGACGGTGTGGCGCTGATCGAATGGCTGGCCGCGCAGCCCTGGTGCACGGGCCGCGTGGGCATGTGGGGCATCAGTTGGGGCGGCTTCAACGCCTTGCAGGTGGCGGCCCTTGCGCCACCGGCGCTGAAGGCCATCATGCCGATGGGATTTGCCCATGAGCGTTACAACGGCGACTGCCACTTCATGGGCGGCTGCCTGCTGGAGGGAAACGTGAGTTGGGGCGGCACCCTGTTTGCCGGCAATTCGCGCCCGCCCGACCCCGACGTGGTGGGCCCCGGCTGGCGCGAGCAGTGGCTGGAGCGGCTGCAGAACATGCCGCTGCCACCAGAGATCTGGCTGGCGCATCAACGCCGCGACGACTACTGGAAGCCCGGCTCGGTCTGCGAGGATTTCAGCCGCATCAAGGTCCCCGTCTATGCCGTAAGCGGCTGGCAAGACAGCTACTCGCGCAACGTGCTGTCGCTGCTGGAGGGCTTGGCGGTGCCGAAACTGGCGCTGATTGGCCCCTGGGCCCATGGCTGGCCGCACATGGCCCAGCCCGGGCCGGCTATTGGATTTCTGCAGGAGGCCTTGCGCTGGTGGGAGCATTGGTTGAAGGACCGTGACAACGGCATCATGGACGAGCCGATGTTGCGGGTCTGGATGAACGATTGGGTGGCGCCGAGCAAGACGGTGCCGCAATGGCCCGGGCGCTGGGTCGCCGAGCCGGTCTGGCCGGGTGCAGCAGGGCCGCTCGTCCTGCCGTTGAGCGACGCCGGCCTGTGCGCTGGGCCGGTCCAGCCCATCAATATCTGCAGTCCGCAGACCCTGGGACTGCAGGCCGGCTACCAGTGTTCCTACGCGCTTGGGCCCGATCTCAGCGACGACCAGCGTCGCGACGATGAACTCAGTGTCTGCTTCGATGGCGAGGCGCTCGCCGAATCGGTCGAAATCCTTGGCGATACGAAGGTTGAGATTGAGCTGCGCAGCGACAAGCCACAGGCGCTGCTGGCAGCGCGCCTGTGCGACGTTGCGCCGGACGGCTCCTCGCTGCGCGTCAGTTACGGCCTGTTGAACCTGACGCATCGCGATGGTGACGCCACGCCAGTTCCGCTCGTGCCGGGTCAACCGTATCGGGTCTGCATCACGCTCTGCGGCATCGCCTACAGATTCGCGCCGGGGCACCGGATTCGACTGGCACTGTCGAGCAGCTACTGGCCGATCGCCTGGCCTTCACCCGAGGTCGCGACCCTCACGCTGCTCTCGGGTCGTCTGCTGCTGCCATTGCGCAAACCCAAGCCGGAAATCGACGCGGTCCTGGCACCGTTTGACGAGCCCGAGGGCGCGGCAGCGCACGCGCTGGTGGAAACCCGCTCACGCACCACGCTGCAGCCGCAGGATCGAATTGAGGAGCATCCCGATGGTCGCGTCGACGTGGTTCGCACCCGCGACCGTGGCGCCTGGCGCACCACGGACAGCAACGTCGACTACGACGCCAGGGGCGAGTTACGCTTTTCCATCCATCCGGCCGACCCTCTTTCGGCGAGCCAGGAAATCGCCTTGACGACGGAAATGGGGCGCCCTGGTTGGCGAGTGCGGACCGAGGCGACGCTGTCGTTGCGCTGCAGCGTTGACTCGTTCCTGATCAAGGCTAGCTTGCAGGCGTTCGATGGCGACGAAGAAGTCTTCAGCCGCGACTGGGACAACAGCATCCCGCGCGATCAGATGTGACGCCAATGCGTTTGGCTCTCGTGTCGGGCGATCGGATTGCGGGATTTGCTGATCGTTTATTCGGCTGCTAGGATGCCGAAAAGCGAGAAAAAGCGAATTGACTCGAATACTTGGGGGAGATGTCTTATGGCCAGCTTATCCCGCACGCGCCAGATCAGACCGCAGAGGCTGCGGTCTGTATTGCGTTAGGTCTCGGTGGTGATGACAGCTGACGAACTTTACGATGTCGCGCTCGGCCATATGGAGCGCACGGTCCATGGCTTTGCTCGTCGAGTTCCGCAGCCGCAGCAGGTACCTCACAAAGACAGTTTCGTATTCAGGTATATGGAAGAGACCGTTCACCAAGCTTTGGTTCAAAAGCTTGCTCGTACCGTAAGTACCCTGCGTGCGGCCCGTCTCTTGCTGGATCATGGGTTTGTCCAGGAGCAGGCAACCTTGCAACGCGTCCTCGATGAACTACAAGAGGACATCAACTTCTTTGCCCTTGGTGTCGTCTTCAATAAGTGGGAGTCAATTCACCAAGACCACTTGGCAGCATTCTTTGAAGAAGAATTCGACGCAGAGAGCGCGATTGAATCGAAGCAAAGGCGCCCGATGGTCCGTCGAAAGAGAATCCGTGCATGGCTTGCGGCTAACGGAGGTGGGATTGATCCCAGTCGAGGCGTTGAGCTGGCTCGAACCATCAGCAAGGCGTACTCCGGCTATGTTCACGCTGCATCCCCACACATAATGGACATGTATGGAGGCGACCCGCCAGTTTTCCACATGCGAGGAATGTCGGGAACTCCTCGGCAGATGGAGCATAGTGCTGACCTGTGGAACTACTTTTATCGCGGCATCATTGCTTTCGGAGTGACTGCGAAGGCTCTTGGCGATGATCAGCTTTTTCAGAGCATTCGGGAGTTCGTCGATGAATTCGCCAAGATTTCTGGCGACGACTATCAGTCAAAGCAGTGGGCCGAGACCTAACAGGTCGCTCGACACGGACACACAGCAGCAGGCTGTGGCTTCGCCGCGGGTGTTGCGCGCCGGTCATCTCCGGCGTTAGCCCCAGCCAACGACACCCGAACATCAATGGAATCGCAGGTTGTATCGAAGAAGCGGGTGGCCGATCACGGCGAGGTGTTGACCGGGAAACGCGAGGTCAACGCGATGCTCGATCTGGTGAAGCAGGAATCGGAGCGGATCGACTCCCGTTTCCTCGAACCGGCTTGTGGCAACGGGAACTTCCTGACCGTGATTCTGGAGCGGAAGCTGGCCGTCGTGGAAAAGCGCTACCGCAAATCGCAACTGGACTTTGAGCGCTACGCTGTCCTTGCCGTCTCTTCGATTTACGGCATTGACGTTCTGGAGGACAACGTCCAGCAGTGCCGAGACCGGCTCTACGGCATCTTCGACAGCGATTTCTATTCCCGGTTGTTCAAGAACGGCGGCAAGGATAAGTGCCGCGAGGCGGTCCGGTTCATCCTTGAGCGGAACATCATTTGTGGCGATGCCTTGACGCTCAAGACGGTCGGTGAGAACCCCGACTACATCGTTTTTTCCGAATGGTCACCAGTCAACGGGAGCATGCTCAAGCGGAGGGACTTTACGTTTCATGGGTTGCTGGCGCACGAGAGCATGAAGGAATTGCCGCGTTTCTCTGACCTTGGCGAAGACGTGTTCATCCCGACACCTGAGAGGGAATGCGAGCCTGTCCACTTCCTGAAAGTAGCCAATGCACAACGGCAGTAGCTACAACCCGGACGTGCTCTCATGCCTCGCCAATCTCAGTAGCGACGAGGTCTTCACGCCGCCGCCGCTGGCAAATCAGATGCTCGACTTGCTTCCAACAAAACTCTGGCGTGATAAGACGGCTACGTTTCTGGACCCCAGTTGCAAATCAGGCGTGATCCTGCGCGAACTTGCCAAGCGCCTAGACAAAGGGCTGGAGGCGCAAATACCGCACCGCCAGAAACGACTCAACCATATTTTCAAGAATCAGCTTTTTGGTATCGCCACCACCGAACTGACCGCCCTGTTGTCCCGCCGTTCGGTGTACTGCTCGAAGACAGCCAACGGCCGGTACTCGATCTGCGAGGAGTTTGGCGATTCAGATGGCAACATCCGCTTCAAGCGCATTGAGCACACATGGGAAAACGGGCGCTGTAGGTTTTGTGGTGCGAGCGAAGCGAGTTACGCAAGGGGCGTGGAACTGGAAAACCACGCGTATGAGTTCATTCACAGGGAATCTCCAGAAGAGGTCTTCTCCATGAAGTTTGATGTCATTGTCGGCAATCCGCCGTATCAGTTGAGCGACGGTGGCCATGGTGCCAGCGCAGCACCGATCTACCAGAAGTTCATCGAGAGCGCGATCAACCTCAACCCGCGGTACATCGTGATGATTACGCCCTCACGCTGGTTTACCGGCGGCAAGGGCTTGGACGGCTTCCGTAAACGGATGCTCAGAGAATCACGTCTCCGGAACCTCGTTGATTACCCGAAACTCTACGATGAATTCCCCGGCGTGAAGATCCGGGGTGGTGTCTCGTACTTCCTATGGGATCGCGACTACGACGGTCCGTGCACTGTGCAGACGATGTGGGACGGAGAACCGCTGGGCGCACCGATGGAACGACGTTTGAACACCTACGACGTTCTGGTCCGTCGGAATGAGGCTGTCTCAATTCTCGACAAAGTTCGCGCCTACCGCGTAGATGGTCGGCCTGAGCAGACACTAGTGGAGCGGGTGTCAAGCCAAAAACCCTTCGGCTTTCGCACCAACTTCCATGGCGCCAAGTCACCCAAGGGTCTGGACGATCCGATCAAGCTGTATGGATCGCAGCGTGTCTCGTGGGTCGAGCGTGCAAGCATTCAGAGGAATCAGGACTGGGTGGATGCCTGGAAGGTATTGATGACGCGAGTTCAAGGAACAAGCGCCGCCGTCGAGACGATGTTCCTGAGCAGGCCCATCATTGCCGGGCCAGGAGAGGCTTGCTCGGAGAGTTACGTGGTTTCGGGACGGTT
>JBCKPH010000085.1:0-11334 GCA_038901755.1 Burkholderiaceae bacterium
CCGCATGGAACTGCGCGGCACCGCGAATGGCGTGGCGGTGTATGACGACTTTGCCCATCACCCGACGGCAATTCGCGCAACCTTGGAAGGCCTGCGCCGCCAGGTCGGCGAAGCGGCCCGAATTCTCAGTGTCTTCGAGCCACGCACCAACACGATGCGGCTCGGCGCGGTCAAGGCCCAATTGGCACCCAGCCTCGCGGCCAGCGATCTCGCTTTCTGTCACGCCCAGGATCTGGGTTGGGATCCCCGGGAAGCCCTGGCCCCGCTTGGGTCCCGCCTTCAAGTGAGTCATTCCATACCGGAGCTCGTCGAGATGGTTTGCCGGGAAGCAGTTCCCGGTGACCATGTGGTTTGCATGAGCAATCGCGGCTTCGGTGGCGTCCATGAAAAGCTGCTGGAGGCGTTGGCGCGAACCGCTGCGCTCGCACCTGGCGCTGCCGACCCGCCATCAACGCACCTGGCGTCGAGCGGCCACGCTGTCTGAAAGTATCTTCAGCAGGGCGCAGGAGTCGGCCCAGCCAAGGCAAGCGTCGGTGATGCTCTTGCCGTAGACCAGCGTGTTGGCCTGGTCCTTGCCGGGCGTGAACTTTTGCGCCCCGGCGTGCAGGTGGCTCTCAACCATGACGCCGAACAGCCGGCGCGACCCGCCGGCGATTTGCGCCGCCAGATTGCGCGCCACGTCCATCTGCTTCTCGTACTGCTTGCCGCTGTTGGCGTGGCTGCAATCGACCATCAGACTCGTTGGCAGCTTGCGCGCCTCCAATTCCAGGCAGGCGGCCTCGATATGGGGGGCATCGTAGTTGGGCGTCCTGCCGCCACGCAGGATGATATGGCAGTCCCGATTGCCGTTGGTCTGCACAATCGCCACCTGCCCGTTCTTGTGCACCGACAGAAAGTGGTGGCCGCGCGCGGCGGCCTGGATCGCGTCGGCGGCAATACTGATGTTGCCATCGGTGCCGTTCTTGAATCCGATCGGCGCCGACAGGCCCGAAGCCAGTTCCCGGTGCACCTGGCTCTCGGTGGTGCGCGCGCCAATGGCGCCCCAGGCGATCAGGTCACCCAGGTACTGCGGTGAAATCACGTCAAGAAATTCGCTCCCCGCCGGCAAGCCGAGCCGGTTGATTTCGACCAGCAGTTGCCGGGCCATGCGCAGCCCCTCGTCAATGCGGTAGCTCTGGTCCAGGTAGGGGTCGTTGATCAGGCCCTTCCAGCCCACTGTGGTCCGCGGCTTCTCAAAATAGACGCGCATCACGATTTCAAGGGTGTCCGCGTACTGCCGCCTGAGTTCGACCAGACGCCCTGCATATTCCAGCGCCGCCCTTGGATCGTGTACCGAACAGGGCCCGATCACGACCAGAAGCCGATCCTCGGCGCCGCCCATGATGCGCCGAATGTTCTTTCGGGTCGCGCTGATCAGCGCCTCGACCGGCGTGCCTCTTATCGGAAAGAACCGGATCAAATGCTCCGGCGGGGGCAGCACGGTGATGTCCTTGATGCGCTCGTCGTCGGTCTGGCCGGTCTTGTCGACGGGATGGTGCTGCCAGGCAGCGCTGGCATTGGGACTGGTCTTGCTGGTCATGTCGTGACTCCTGTTTGCTGGAACTGTCGTGACGGCGAATGGTGAATGCACCAAAAAAAACCGCCGGACTGCGGCGGTTTGATCGGGTCTTGATTCTCTGTTGACAGGTTCAGGAGCCTCTACCGCCGCTGGCGCGTGAGTACCAAAAATAGGCAAAGAAGAATCCGCTCGAAGACATGCTGGCAATGTATCACATCGTCAAAAAGGCGCGTCGCACGGCAGGCGGGGCGGGTCGGTCCTTGAGCCCAGTGCCCCGGCCTGCCGCTCAGGCCGGAGCGTCGTGCCTGCGCAGCTGCACAGTGGAGGCCTGAGTTTGAGTCGCCTTCGCTGCGCAGGTACCCAGGCGCCACGCTACGGCGACTCAGGCGGTGCCACCGACGGTCATGCCGTCGATGCGCAGGGTTGGCTGCCCGACTCCGACCGGAACACTCTGCCCCTCCTTGCCGCAGGTTCCTACCCCGCTGTCGAGCCGCATATCGTTGCCAATCATGCTGACGCGGGTCAGCACATCCGGCCCGTTGCCGACCAGGGTGGCGCCTTTCACCGGGTACTGGATCTTTCCGTTCTCGACCCAGAACGCTTCGCTCGCCGAGAAGACAAACTTGCCCGAGGTGATATCCACCTGCCCGCCGCCGAAGTTGGTCGCCAGCAGGCCTTTCTTGACGCTGGCGAGAATTTCCTCGGCGCTCCTGTCGCCACCCAGCATGTAGGTGTTGGTCATGCGCGGCATGGGGACATGGGCATAGCTCTCGCGCCGCCCGTTGCCAGTGGGCTTGCCACCCATCAATCGCGCGTTCAAGGAATCCTGCAGATAGCCGCGCAGGATGCCATCCTCGATCAGCACGTTGCGCTGGCTGGCGTTGCCCTCGTCGTCGATATTCAGCGAGCCGCGCCGATCGGCGATGGTGCCGTCGTCAAGCACCGTCACGCCGCGCGCAGCAACACGCTTGCCCATGCGGCCGCTGAAAGCGCTCGACCCCTTGCGGTTGAAATCACCTTCGAGACCATGGCCGATCGCTTCGTGCAGCAGCACACCGGGCCAGCCCGGACCCAGCACCACGGTAACTTCGCCGGCCGGCGCGGCACGCGCCTCCAGATTGGTCAAGGCGGCGTTGACCGCCTCGTCCACGTAGGAACTCAGCCGCAGATCATCGAACCAGGCCAGCCCGAAGCGGCCACCGCCTCCGGCGCTGCCGCTCTCGCGCCGCCCCTGCTGCTCGGCGATGACCGTGACGCTCAAGCGCACCAGCGGACGCACGTCAGCCGCCAGTGAACCGTCGGCCCGCGCCACCAGCACCACCTCGTACTGGCCGGCCAGGCTTGCCATCACCTGGACGATGCGCGGGTCTTTCGCCCTTGCCAGCGTCTCAACCCGGCCCAGCAGGTCAACCTTGGCCTGACTGTCCAGCGTGGTAATGGGGTCGAGTTCCGGATAGAGCGAGCGGCTGCGAGAAATCCGGCGCCGCGCCACCTTGATCTTTCCGTCACCCCGCTGGCTCGCAATCGAGCGCACGGTCCGGGCCGCGTCCATCAAGGAGGCCTGTGAAATATCGTCCGAATAGGCGAAGGCCGTCTTCTCGCCACTGACGGCGCGCACGCCAACGCCCTGGTCAATGCTGAATGACCCGGTCTTCACCATGCCCTCTTCCAGGCTCCAGCCTTCGCTGCGCGTGTACTGGAAATAAAGATCAGCGTCGTCAACCCGGTGCGCCCGGATCTCGGCCAGGGCCTTCGACAGATGCGCCTCGTCGAGACCAAACGGATCGAGCAACAGTCGTCGGGCAATGGCAATTCGCTGCTGCGTCGATTCGCGCTGGGGCGCTCGCATGGCAAGGGTCGGGTTCATGCCGGGATTGTAGGCAGGCCTCGCAACGCGCGTTGGCGCGCGTCGAGTACCCGCAGCGGCAGCTTGGAGCCACCCGCGAGGCGTGGTTAGCTCCGCATTAGCCGCTTGGAACGGGCCACCGACAACAGGATTCCGATCCCCATGCCCAGCGTGACCATCGCCGTGCCGCCATAACTGATGAAGGGAAGTGGCACGCCGACCACCGGCAGCAGGCCGCTCACCATCCCCATGTTGACCACCGCATAGGTGAAGAAAATCAGCGTCACGCTGCCCGCCAGCAGGCGGGAAAACAGGGTTGGGGCGGCGAGCGCCACCAGCAGTCCGCGCAGCACAAGGAAGACAAAGGCGCCAATCAGCAGCAGGTTGCCAAACAGACCGAATTCCTCGGCGTAGGCGGCAAAAACGAAGTCGGTTGTGCGCTCAGGAATGAATTCAAGATGGGTCTGGGTGCCCTGCATGAAGCCCTTGCCAAACAGGCCGCCCGATCCGATCGCGATCATGCCCTGGATGATGTGAAAGCCCCGGCCAAGCGGGTCCTGGGTGGGATCGAGCAGGGTGCAGATCCGCTGCTTCTGGTAGCCGCGCAGGCCGATCCATTCAACTCCGTCGGCGCACAGCGCCGAGCCATAGATCACCAGCCACAGGACGCCAACCAGACCCAGCAGCAGCGGCGGCAGGATCAGCCGCCAACTCAAGCCGGCAAAAAAGATCACGTAGGCGCCTGCCGCCAGCACCAGCAGCGCGGTGCCTAGGTCGGGCTGGCGCACGATCAGGGCGACCGGAACCAGCAGCAGCAGCGCGGCGACGACGAAGTCGAGCTTGCGCAGCAGGCCTTCACGGCGGTGAAACCACCAGGCCAGCATCATCGGCATGGCAATCTTCAGGATTTCGCTCGGTTGAATCACCAGCAGACCAAGGTCCAGCCAGCGCCGGGCGCCCTTCTTCGTCAAGCCGAAGATGGCCACGGCCAGCAGCAGGGCGACGCCCAGCACATACATCGGCACGGCGAGCTGCATCAGGCGTTGCGGCGGCACCTGTGCCACCAGCAGCATGACGAAGGCGGCGATCAACATATTGCGTCCGTGGTCAACAAACCGGGTGCCGTGGTCATAACCCGACGAATACATGGTCAGCAGGCCGGCGAAGGCAAGCAGCAGAACAGCCAGGCAGATCCCGCCATCAAGGCCGCGCCACAATGGGGTTGTCCTTTGCCATAGCGAGGTACGGTCAAAGAGCGCCGACATGCTTGAATTATCCTTGCCCGTGCAAGTCTCCTCAGCCAGCAACCTGATGCCAACCACTCATGTGCTTTACCTGCACGGATTCCGCTCGTCGCCGCAGTCCAGCAAGGCACTAGCCACTGCGCGTCGGCTGCGCAGCGAACATCCGGAGCTTCATTTCTGGTGCCCGGCATTGCCGGCATCACCGAAAGCGGCCGCGCAGCTGCTGGAGGCCGGCGTCAAGTCCTGGCCCAGGAACACGATGGCCTTGATCGGCTCCTCGCTTGGCGGTTTCTATGCAACATGGCTGGCGCACCGTCTCGGCTGCAAGGCCGTTCTGTTGAATCCGGCGATCCGGCCTGCGCGCGATCTGCGGGACCAGGTTGGCGAACATCCAATGTGGCACGACCCGGGCCAAAGCCTTGTTTTCAAGGCCGAGTACCTGGACCAGCTGCGCGAACTCGAGGTCGGCGTCCTGAGCGATCCGGGCCGGATCCTGGCCATCATCGCCAAGGGCGACGAGGTGCTGGACTGGCGCGAGATGACGGGCCGTTATCCGGGCGCGCAAATTGAACTGCTGAGCGGCAGCGACCATGCCCTCACCGATTTCGCGCAGCATCTGGACCGCATCCTGCGTTTCCTGT
This sequence comes from Burkholderiaceae bacterium, assembly GCA_038901755.1. Taxonomy (GTDB): domain Bacteria; phylum Pseudomonadota; class Gammaproteobacteria; order Burkholderiales; family Burkholderiaceae_C; genus JBCKPE01. The sequence goes on from JBCKPH010000085.1 coordinate 5,290, forward strand.
TCAACAGCTGACGCCGTAGGAGCCCATGGGACAATCCTCCGCATGTATGCGTTGTTTGAAGAGGCAGGGAAATTTTTATCCGGCCGCATCCTGCTGGAGTCTCCCGCTTCGGCCCAAATCGAGCTCGACAGCGGCAAGCGCCTGAAGGTCAAGAACGCCAGTCTGTTGCTTCGCTTCGAGCGCCCGGGCCCGGCCGAGTTGCTGCATCAGGCGCAGGACCTGAGTCGTTCCATCGAACTCGATCTGGCCTGGGAGTTTGTCGGCGAGGACGAGTTCGGTTTTGCTGACCTGGCGCGTGACTATTTCAGTTCAGACCAGCGCCGGCCCGCCAGCGTCGAGCAGCAGGTTGCCACCCTGCTGCGGCTGCAGGAAGCGCCGCATTATTTCCGACGTGCCGGCAAAGGGCGGTTTCGCCGCGCCGCTGCGGAACTGGTGCAACAGGCCCTGCTTGCGATTGAACGCAAGCGCGAGTTGCAGTTGCAGATCAGCGCCTGGTCTGACGAGTTGGCAAGCGGTCAATGCCCGGCCGTGGTGCGAGAACAGTTGTACAAGATTCTGTTCAAACCCGACAAGAATGCCCCGGCCTACCGTGCTGTGGTCGAGGCGGCGCGGCGCACCCAGATCGCGCCGCTGGCCCTGCTCAGGCAGTGCGGCGCCATCGATTCGGCCTACCAGTTTCACTGGCAGCGCTTCCTGTTCGAGAACTTTCCCAAGGGCACCGGATTTCCCCCGGTGTCGGCGCCGCCGATCACGCTGCCGCTGCCGCTGGCCAGCGTCGCCGCCTGTTCGGTCGACGACTCGTCAACCACTGAAATCGACGACGCGCTGTCCGTGCAGGGTCTCGGTACCGGTGTCGTGACGGTTGGCATCCACATCGCCGCCCCGGGGCTGGCGCTGACGCCGGGTGACGCCATCGACGAGATTGGCCGCGAGCGCCTGTCCACCGTCTATATGCCAGGCCACAAGGTGACGATGCTGCCTGAGGCCGTGGTTCAAGCCTACACCCTGCTGGCGAACCGCGACTGCCCGGCGGTCTCGCTCTACCTGACGGTGCAGGAACAGACCTTGGCGATCACGGCGTCGGTGACCCGTCTCGAACGGGTTCCGATCGTCGCCAACCTGCGGCACGACGTGCTGGATCAGGTTATTACCAAGGAATGGCTGGACCTGGGCATCCCCTCTGTCATGCAGCCCGACCTGCCGCCGGAGATGGGCCGGACCCAGTTGGCCTTCTTGTTTCGCCTGGCCATGCATCTGAAAGCCCAGCGCGAAGTCGCACGCGGCAAGCCAGAGAACTTTAACCGTCCGGACTTCAACTTCGCCCTGATCGACGGCAATCAGGCCGGCGTAACGCCGCAGCAAACGCCGGCGAGCGAAGATCGCGTGCCCAGCGGCGAGGAGCAGGTGCGAATCAGCACGCGCCAGCGCGGCACACCGTTGGATCTGATCGTCTCCGAAGCCATGATCCTGGCCAACAGCACCTGGGGCCAATGGATGTCCGACCTCGGCGTGCCGGCGATCTACCGAAGCCAGGCCAGCCTGTCGCCTGGCATCAAGGTTCGCATGGGCAGCCGCGCCCTGCCGCACGCCGGCATCGGGGTCAAGTGTTACGCCTGGAGCACCTCGCCGCTGCGCCGCTACACCGATCTGGTGAATCAGTGGCAGATCATCGCCTGCGTTCGGCACGGCCGTACCGCTGCACTGGCCGCGCCATTCAAACCCAGGGACACGACGCTGCTGGCATTGATTTCAGCGTTTGAGGCGGCCTACGCAGCCTACAACGCGCATCAGTCGACGATGGAGCGTTTCTGGACGCTGCGCTTCATCCAACAGCAGGGCTTGAGCGAAATCCGCGCCACGGTGCTCAGGGAGGGGTTGGCAAGAGCCGACGAACTGCCGCTGGTGCTGCCGCTGCCCAACGCCGGCAAACTGGCCAGCGGGACGCGCGTTCTGCTACGCCTGGGCGCCGTCGACTGCATGACGCTGGAAGTCAGTGCCACGGTGGTCCGGCAAATTGACGCCGCTGGCGACGCGAGCGCTGACGACGAGGACGATGAAATCCTGAGTGACGCCGGGCCGATCATGATCGCGATGGAACTTGCTGAAGCAGCGCCTGACCCGGTGGATAATTCGGGTTCGTGAACCTGCGTTCCATCAGCACGCTCCAGTGGGCCATCGGCGCTTCGGTCGCCATTCACGCGGCCCTGCTGACGGTTCGCTTCGTCGATCCGGAGCGCTTCAACCGTATTTTTCACGACACGCCGCTCGAAGTGATCCTGGTCAATGCGCGCAGCAATGAGCGGCCGGATCGGCCCAAGGCGGTGGCCCAGGCCTCGCTCGTTGGCGGCGGCGAGGCTGCCAAGGGACGCGCCACCACGCCCCTGCCACCGGCTCCGCTGAGCAAGCCGGGCGACGCCAGCGAGGAGGCGCGACGCCAGATCGAGTCGATGCAAAGGCAGCAAGAACAAATCCTCACACAGTTGCACCAGCAACTCGCGGCGTCGTTCCGCAACGAACCCAAGGTCAGCGACAACCCGTCCGAGGCCACGGCCGAGGAGGACAAAAGAAAGCGCCTGATGAACCTGCTGGCCGAGATCGAGCGCCGGATTGTCGAGGAAAACTCGCGACCCAAGCGCCGCTTTCTGAGCCCGTCCGCAGTGGAAAAGGTGCACGCTTTTTACTACGATCGCCTGCGCCGCAAGATCGAGGATCGTGGCACCGAGCGTTTCCCGGAGCTCGATGGCAAGAAGTTGTATGGGCAACTGACGATGATGATGACCGTCAACCACGACGGTCACATCGTGACGCTGCAACTGATCGAAGGATCCGGCAACCCGGCGCTGGACCGGCGCGCCGAGGCCATCGCGCGCAGCGCCGGTCCGTTCGGCCGCTTCAACGAGGCGATGCGGCGCGACGCCGACCAACTGGTGATCAGTGCGCGTTTCAATTTCACGCGTGAGGAAACGCTGGAAACCTCCGGCGGCGTCGGCGAATGATGAAGCCGCTCCTGCAATGGTTCGCTTGCCTGGCGCTGGCGCTGCTGGCGTTACAGCTGTTCTTCATTCTGCGTATCGCCATGATGGCCTATGTGGCACCCGAATCGACGGCGTTTCAGCGCTCCGAGGCCTGGCGCCTGGCGACGCAAAAGGGCAACCTGCGCTGGCGCCAGCAGTGGCTCGCCTATGGGCAGATTTCAGACCATCTGAAACGGGCCGTGGTCGCCTCCGAGGACGATGACTTTTCCCAGCATGACGGGGTCGACTGGGAGGCGATGGAAAAAGCCTGGCAGAAAAATGCCAAGGCGCAGGATCAGGTGGCAAAGGTGGCCCCGGCCGCCAGCGCCAAGCCAGCCAAGGTGGTCGGGGGTTCGACCATCACCCAGCAACTGGCGAAGAACCTGCTCCTGTCAGGTGAGCGCAGTCTGCTGCGCAAGGCGCAGGAACTTGTCCTGACAATGGCGCTGGAGGCGCTGCTGGACAAGCGGCGCATCCTGGAGATCTATCTGAACAACGTGGAATGGGGTGAGGGTGTGTTCGGCGCCGAAGCCGCCGCCCAACATTACTACCGCAAGAGCGCAGCGCGGCTGAGTCCCCAGGAGGCGGCGCGCCTGGCCGTCATGTTGCCGCGGCCCAAGTACTTCGAGAAGTTGCCCGGTTCGGCCTACCTGTCGAATCGAGCCCTGACCATTCAGGAGCGCATGGCCGGCGCCCGCCTGCCCTGAACAGTACGGTCCATGCGCATCCTCGGCATCGATCCCGGTCTGCAGGTCACCGGATTTGGCGTGGTTGACGCCATCGCGGGGCAGCTCGTCTATGTCGCCAGCGGCACCATCAAGACCAACTCACTGGACCGCGGCAACTTGCCCGGGCGACTCAAACTGCTGTTTGATGGAATTAGGGAGGTGACGGCGCGCTACCTGCCCGATGTTGCGTCGGTTGAAATCGTCTTTGTCAACGTGAATCCGCAGGCGACGCTGTTGCTGGGCCAGGCGCGCGGCGCTTGCCTGACCGCGCTGGTGTCGTCCGGCCTTCCCGTGGCCGAGTACACGGCGTTGCAGATGAAGCAGGCCGTGGTGGGGCACGGCAAGGCGGCCAAGCACCAGGTGCAGGACATGGTGCGGCGCCTGTTGCTGCTGCCGACAGCGCCCGGGCCTGACGCCGCCGATGCCCTGGGCATGGCGATCACCCACGCACATGCCGGCAGCTCAATGTCCCGACTTGCCGTGGCGACCTCGCTCCAGAGAAAAAGCAGCGCGATGTTCAAGGGCGGGCGCAGCTACTGATACGGTTTTGCGTTTAACCTAGAAACCGCAGTTTGGCACGGCGTGGTCGGGCTCAGGCCGGCGGGGCACTCAGCTCCGCGAATGTCCCCCGGCCTTCGGCCTCCGCCTTTATTTCGCTGCGCTGAGCGCCCCACCGGCCTGAGCCTGCAAGCGTGGCGGGCGCGCGGTGCGCCAAAAGCCGGCGCGAGTTACAAGCCGGACCAGGGGCAGCTCTGGCGGAGTGTAGGCAGTCGCATGCACGCATAGGGCGCTTGCGTTGCACAAATACGGCTTGAACACGCCGGGGGCTGGGCCATAATTTGAGACAGTGGGCCAGGCTCGAAAAGCATTCCCCTTATGCCAGCGCCACCGGCCAGCTTGGTCGATGGTTCAGTCCAACAAGGTTTATCCGCCGCAGGAGGTGCTCTTGGTTTCTACCGGCTTGGCCTCGCGGCAGATAAACGCTATTCGTTGGGCGTCACAGGAGGCACCGTGTTAATAGACTTCCTCACGACAATTCTGGTACTCATCACAGCTATATATGCTTACCTCACGCACAAGATCGCCAAGGCGAGCGAGAGGAACACGGAAGCACTAGTTCGTTCGATGTACGCAAGTTCTTTCGCTAAGGTCTACGACATTCTTGATGACGAGGCGGTTGTCGCCGCTCGGGGCGTTGTGAAGGAACTGCGCGAGATACCGTATGTGGATTGGAAGACTATTGATCAATGGGGCGAGAAGGAAGGGCACGTTAAGACACTGCTTCGCGCATACAACATTGCTGGAATATTCGTTAAGCATGGGTTTCTGCTGGAGAAACATATCGTCCCGGATTGGGAGCCAAACATACGTGCCACTTGGCATACGTTGGCTCCGTACGTCCGGGAGCAACGAGTTCTGAACGAGAGCGAGAATCATTGGCAAAATTATGAGTGGCTCGCTAAAAAGGCCGCGAAGTATGCAGGCGATGACGCCCAACACCGTGTTCCAGGCGACGCGCTATAAAACTGCGCGCGCCTGAACACGAACGTTGGGCGTCGTAGACTCCTCCCATGTCATCTCCTTTCCTTCGCCTATTCGACTCGCTAACTAGCGAAGCCTCATTGGATGCACTCGTCCAGGAGCGCCGCGAAGAAGACCTGTACCTGGAGTTCAAGCAGAAAGCGGATAGACGCAATGGCGACCTCGGCGACGGTGACAAACGAGCCTTCTCCAAGGCACTCTCTGGATTCGCGAATGCTGACGGCGGCGTCCTAGTCTTTGGCATCGAGACAATGAAGGGAGCAGAGGGCGTTGATCGGGCTTGCTCATTGAAGCCAATCACAGATCACACCCGCTTCAGGGCGCGCTTGCTCGATTCAGTTCTCAACGCCACACAGCCGGTAGTCGACGACCTCCGGATCGAATGCGTTGACGCAGAGCCGAACTCGGGGTACGTGAAGTGCTTCATACCACAGAGCGTGAAGCCCCCTCATCGCGCGGTCCTTGCGGAGCATCTCTATTGGCGCAGGGTCGCCACGGGGCACCGACGCATGGAGCACTATGAGCTGGAAGACGTCTTCGGAAGGAGACTACGCCCCTCTCTCCGGCTATATGTCGAATTGAAGCCCCGTCCTGAGGGAGACCCTCACGAGGAGCTTCACTTCCTTCTTCTAAACGAGGGGCGAGGTGTCGCGAGACATGTTGGCTTTCATTGTGAAATTGACAAGACCGTTACGGTCCAAGCTACTTCGCGCGGCCTTCAGAATAACACTGCGCTCAATGAAGGCTCGCCAATAGTTTCG
>JBCKPH010000086.1:0-11092 GCA_038901755.1 Burkholderiaceae bacterium
ACTTTATCAAATGCGCCCATCGCCTCATTAGAAGGTAGATATGCAGTATTAGCTATAATATCAGCCTGCCTTACGGCTTTATCAAACCAATCTTTATCACTCAAGTCGACTAAAACTATACGAGACTTCATACATTGTGGTAAATCATCATAATATTGATGATAAGTTATCGCCACTGGACAGCCACAAAAAATAGCCTCATACACACTCTTTGGCGAAGAGTCACTTCGAGGAATGGAGACTACCAAACGAGCCCCCGCAAAGAGTTCATATATGTTAGCCGTATCCACTCTCCCAATATTTTCATCAAAAGATTCAGAAAATCTCATTGAGTCGGCACGATATGTAGATTCAAAAAATGGGTACCGAAAATAAATTGGAACCTTTGAATATAATATCGATCTATTTCGCGCAGTAATAAGCTCATCAACACGATACATCTCAGTAAAGCCTCGAATAGATAATACGTATCGCCTCTCAATTGAATTAAATTTATACCGTTCAAGATAGGAAGAGATGGATCGGACATCTATTCCATTTTGAATGACAGTTGCATGCACGCCAGACAACTCATATACTTTATCCTTCATGATTTTTGAATCAACTGTTATGTTTACAGCCGACTTTAGTGCCTTGACAGAAAAGTATTTATAGAGCTTAGATCTTAATGGTTTAACCAGAATATCACTTCCTTGAGGAGCTCCAATATAGCGAATTCCGGATCCCCACGCCAGAAATAGGTAATACATTGAATGACAGAAATAGACTGCTTCGGGATGTCGGCGTGAGAAAAGTCTAACCAAAAGTACCTGCAAAGGGAAAACAAGAATTTTTATGAAGTTTCGCCAAATATTCCCAAACGCAGATTGATCATTCAACAAAAATCTATCTATGATTATCAATTTATGGACTACGTCCTGGTCATTAATGAGAACTTTGAAGCCTTCACCTGAGATTAAGTCAGTAAGAATGCAAACATCCTTGTTCGGCAAAATCTCCTTCGCGCCTCTATACCAGTCCATGGCGTGAAAATCACGAGATCCACAAAGAAAAACCAACAACGGGCTGGCTACTACATTTTCGCAATTCACAATTAATTCACATTTAAGTCTTGGTTTAAAATTGCGCTCTCTTTCGAACTCAAAATAATGTCACGGTATAATCTTTCGACACCTGCCGCAAGTGACCAACGGGGTATCCACGAAAGAATTCTACGTGCTTTTGTAATATCTGCGCAGGTATCCATTATCTCGTACGGACGCCTAATGTTTTCTGAATAAACTGGAACAATTTTACCTGCGATACTCTGTACTATTTGAATTACATCACGCACTGAATAACTGATTCCAGATGCTATATTAAAAATCTCAAATCGTTGAGGATTTTCAATTGCACAAATCATCGCGTCGATTAAATCATCAATATAGAGGTAATCTCGCTTCGGATCCAGATCCTTCACTTTAACCAAAGAACCTTCCAACACCTGCCGAACAATCGACGGGATCAGAAATTTATCATCTTGCCCACTTCCATAAATGTTGAACACCCGCAAAATGGTTAGATCCAATCCGAAGTAATCAGAATAAAATTGACACGCTTCTTCTGCCAGTTTCTTAGACAATGCATACGGATTATTCACCAGCACTTCCGCTTGCTCATCAATAGGAAGTAATTTAGGGTTGCCATACAGGTAGGAACTCAAGAAAATGAGACGTGCTTTGTTAGCTCTGCAGTATTCGAGTGCATTGATAGTCCCGTTCAAGTTGGTCCGCAGAAAGGAAACTGGGTCAGTCCAACTGTCAGGTACAAATGTTTTTGCAGCAAGATGAACAACAAGTTCCGTACTGGGCAGTGACTGCCATGTTGCAGGTTCTGCAACATCACCGGCAACACTGCTAATTGAATTAACTTCATATTCTTGAAGTTGACTAATCTCTCGAATTAAACGGGACCCAATGAATCCCGTCGCACCACTGACTAAAATTTTAATCACTTATGAATTTACTCTTCATAGCTTCGAACTGTTCGATAGCCTGTATGTAATCATCTGGGCGACCAATATCAAGCCAGTAACCACCAAAGCTCTGCACATCAACTTTTTGTTCAGCCTTAATCAGATCAAGCATCAGACTATCAAATCCATAAGCTTGCTGGCCGGGAATAAAATCAAGTGCTGCGCGGCTGACCATGTAGATACCCATACTTACCTGGTACTCGGTTCTCGGTTTCTCACGAAAGCCTACAAGATGTTGTGATGAATCAGTTTCCAGAACACCATAATCAATCATCTCATGCCGGCGATGGGATGAAATTGTGAATAATTTGTTCCCCGTGACATGTTGGTTATAAAAACCAGCAAAGTCTAAGTCAGTCAAAATATCACCGTTCATGACGAGAAAATGGGCAGGTAAATCGAGAATCAGCTTTAGGGGGCCCATCGTCCCTAAGGGCTCGTCCTCAAGAGAATAATCGATCGAAATGCCCCATTTGGATCCATCACCAAAAAAAGCCTTGATTAATTCGGCCTGATGATTTACCGCCATCGTTATTCTGTCAAATCCAGAGCGTACCAACTGCCGGACTATAACCTCAAGAATTGGGTAATCTCCAATTGGCATCAATGGTTTCGGCAACACCACCGTGTAGGGGCGTAATCTGGTGCCCTTGCCACCCGCTAATATGATTGCACGTTTTGAAGTCATAGGTTGTATTGATCTATCTTGTAACGTTCAAGGTTGTCGGCTTGGGTGAACCAGTCTATGGTTTTCCCAAGCCCACGCTTGAATCCCTCCAGTTCGCCATACAGCGGTCGCCATTGCATCAAGTTCGCGGCTTTTTCGTAACTCGCAAATAGTCGCTCCACTTCACTGCCAGCTGGCCGTAACCTCTGACTTTCCCCTTCGATTTCGATCTTAACCCCCATCAAATCTGCAATGCAATTGGCGGTGTCTCCAACTGAAATCTCAAACCCGCTCCCGATATTGGTTACGGTGCCAATAACCTTGTCGGACTCCATCGCAGCGATAAACCCACGTACGATGTCGTCAACAAAAGAAAAATCACGTGTGGGGTGCAAGGCTCCGAGCTTGATTTGGCGCTTACCAGCCGCAATCTGTGTAATGATGGTTGGAATCACTGCACGTGCCGATTGGCGTGGTCCGTAGGTATTGAATGGTCTTAGCACTGCGACGGGAGTACCGAAGGAGCTATAGAATGATAGCGCAATCTGGTCAGCCCCAATTTTGCTCGCTGAGTAGGGCGATTGGCCTTGAAGTGGATGGTCTTCGGTAATGGGCACGAAGCGGGCTGTTCCGTAGACCTCACTGGTCGAAGTGTGCACAAGCTTTGACACGCCGAGTTGACGCGCTGCCTGCACGATGTTGAGCGTGCCCTTAATGTTAGTGTCAACATAAGTGTCTGGCGAATGGTAGGAATATGGAATTGCAATCAATGCCGCAAGATGGAGCACCTTTTCGCAGCCTTGCATCGCAGTTCTCACGCCATGCGGATCCCTGATATCGCCAGCAAACACCTCAAACTTTCCCTTGATGTCCGGATCGCAGTGATCCAGCCACCCCCAAGAATTGAATGAATTGTACAAAACAAAAGCACGTACATCATGACCGGACTTGACCAAAGATTCGGTTAAGTGAGAACCAATAAAACCGTCGGCACCGGTAACCAAAATTTTCACAATAACCTTTCATTTAAAACTCAAAATCTGACTTTCAGCGTATTCCTGTTTCGGTATCTTCTTCACCTTTCCTCTTTCCAAGTTAACGTCAATATCACGTCACCCTTGGGAGACGAAATTTCGGAGGAAGGTCACACCGCTATTGCACAAAAATGTGAGGTTTCATGCGAGTTTTGAGAGTTTGGCAGGCTGGACTATTTACTGCCGGCAGCCTCACGCAAACTTTATGAAAGCCCAAGCAAGGTGAACCAGAAATATTGCGCCGACAAATAGTACGAGTAAATTACGGTAGGCGTACCGGATTTTCATAGACTTTAGATCAGGAACCATTGCGTAGATCAACAGAAGTGGGAGAAAGGCGCCTAAATGACGTGTTTCTGTAGAGGTTGCGACCACGCTCAGGATAAAACCAACAAAAGAGAATAAAAGAAAAAGAATTGGAGGAGTACGAAGCGACGTTAACTTGATCACACGTAAAATCGCTAACACGAAGAGAGGCGTCACCGCATACATGAAAATCACATGGAATGACTTTAACAAATGATAGACAGATTCCAATTGGAACCCCAACCAGAACGGAATGGGAGAAATCAGTATGTACACGAAACCAGCTATCAACCGCACAGGAAACGGCTGGTTAATGATAAACGCATTCCCCAATGAATCAGCGCTGCCTTCCAGCATAGAAAGCTCTGTATAGCTTTTAGTCCCAAGCATCAGGGCTTGGACAAGGTCACTCCACATCGTTGGAACAAAGTAGGCCGCCGCAGTCAGCACCACCAGAACCGTGAGCAATACTTTGACGTAACCGCCTCGGTACTTCTTTCCGACAACCATAGCGGCTAAGCCAGCTATGATCATGGCTAACGGAACATAAAGAAACTCCATTCTTAAAAAGACAAACGTCACAAGTGCTGCTGAAGTGGCAACGCCCAACCTGAGCATATTGCTCATGCGAAGATCAGCAAGGTAGCGGACCCAGTAATAAGCCAGGAGTGTTACTGCGAACAGAACCGCTGCATCCCGGAGATGGATCGCCCCAAATAGCCAGAATATGCCACACAGGGCGAAAGTAAGGGTGAATCGTCTGATCCGGATTTGATCCCGCCCGAAAACGATTTTGATCATCCTAATGCCAATAACGGCGGTTAGGGCGACAAAGGTACAATTCACGGCAATACCTATGTATCTGCCCTTCTCGAATCCAATAGCGGCAAAAAGATTATAGAAGAATTGCCAAATTAAGATTGCGAGTACATTCTCGCTGAATTCAAATCCCGGCAGCAAACTATTAAAGGAATAAGTTCCACTGATGCTCTCTTCGTAAAATAAGGCAGCATCAAAAGCGAGGTCACCAAGAAAATTCGCATACAGCGCGGCAATTCCCGCCCAGAACCACCCGATCGAGTAGACCAGCAAATACGCGCGTCGCTCGTCGTGACCACCCAGACCCTTCAGACTAAGCAGCAACATAACGCACACAAGAAACAATCCACCAATCACCACAGGCTGGATGGAACCGTAAGCAGACACATGCAATAACATACCTAAAATCAAGGCACAAAGCGATGCGAAGGTGTGCGATGTAACCGTTATCAGCCTGGCCGGCGCCCGTGCCCGACCCGTTTCCCTATGAGAGTTACCGTATGTTAAATTGGTAGCCATGTTTTTCATTCAATGTAAAAGCTATTTATTGTTACATTTTCAAATGTTCAATGATTACTATTTTTCGCAGATTAAATACGATGCTCAAGCGTCCGAATATCCACCAGCGCCATGGTCCGAATTTTATCATTGAAGATAAGCGCCAAATCCATTCCTGTAGTTGTACGCTCAAACGCATCCCAAATATAGAAGCACGATCAACATGAGATAAATCTGAATATAATGAGATTATCGCCGGTCTCATGATTTGCTCCTGTTTGAGGCGTAAACATTGCATTACGCTGATACTCACCATGTACTTCCAATGTCGTTCAAATGTATCAATATAATCTATAGGGAACAAGTCTTGGTATTTAGTACGCATCAATGTGACTGTATGAGCCCCAATTGCCAATAGGGCTTCCCAATCGTTCCCTGAACTCGATGCGTGACCGGTTGATGACTGCCTCCAGCAGGTCAGTGGCTCCGGGATGAAGCATGCTCCGTGGCGCAGGGCAACTATTAAAGCTAAAAACGTATCCGCAAAAGAGCCTAATTCCAGAAGCTGCCCACCTTCCTGTATCATCACATCACGCCGCGCGATCATCGTCGGTGTGGAAATCCAGCTGCCATACTTGCACAACTTTTCACATACTTGTTCCGGTGAAAGAAAACAGGGGTCATTTGAGACAACAGGTATGGCACGAATCCCTCTGTCGTTTCCGTCCTCATCAATCAATCGACCTACCGTTGAACACAGTCCGGCCTCAGGGTGTTGCGCCAATAATGTCATGCTTTTTTCAAAAAATCCCGGCAAAATCATATCATCGGCAGCGCTAAGGTATATGTAGTCACCTGAAGCCATCTCTATCAGTCGGTTTATATTCAACTCCACACCCATATTACGTTCATTGCAAATCAGTTGAATACGCGGCTCCCGAAGCATAAACGATTTGATAACTTCTACACTATTATCCGTCGAAGCATCGTCAATTATAATGATTTCCTTGGGACGATAGGATTGTCTAAGCATTGAGTCCAGCTGCACCGGCAAGAATCGGGCATGATTATAATTAGGAAAAACAACAGACAATGACGGCAGTTGCATCATATTTACTTCACCTTGCTTTTGTACATATCAACCGTAGTAACTATTAATTGTTATTTTTGATAATTACTTTTTTTATTAAATTTTTCAGTTGTAGAGGAATCATATTCTTTATTTTTTGAATCCTAATAATCGCATTTATTTTCTTAATTTCACGGTGGTGATTATATTCGAAGTTAACATCTTTATCAATTTTAAATAAACCCAACATGAAATTGTTCTGTCTGAAATACTTGATATTTACACAAAATAGTCCAGCACTGGAACATGATTTCATTAATGTATTTTTCGAGAAGTAAAAATTGTGAGCAGTCTGTATGCTGTCACCAAATTTGGATACAATTCCTGGAACTTCAATTAGAATATACTTGGGCGACAATTTTGTTAGATTCTTAAGATACTCAATTGGATCATGAAGATGCTCCAGCGAATGTATTAATATAAAAAGGTCGATCTGTTTATCAACTTGTTCAAGGGAAGAATATGACAGATCAATTCCATGTTTTTTTGCGTTTAGAACAAGTCCTGGACTTATTTCCACGCCATAGGCCCTTTTCCCTCCTTTCATAAAAGGGAGTAAATTTGCGCCTGAGCCGGCACCAATCTCACAAACAGAGTTAATCTCATTAATGTCTATGCTTTCAAGAATAAATGAATAAAAGCTAAAAATATTGTAATGAGAAGCGTCAAGTGGTCGCGGCTCAAGTGACAATGCAGACGCTATTTTTTTATTTGCCGCTGCGATATAATTGCCACTATCGCCATATGAATCATATAACAGTCTATAGACATCAGAATAGTAGAATTTATCTTGACTCTCTGGTGTCATGCGTGGATCACTGTATACCATGCCACAGTTAAGGCACATAACAGTATTTTGATTGATTCCATGAGAATCGTTGGTGAAAATTTCCCTTTTTTTATCACTTCCACATGAAATGCATGGATATGACCGAAGCGCGACAGTTCCATCGGCAACTTTCTTATTGAAGTTATGAACCAATATTTTTGCCTCATCGCTTAGATTAATGATTGGATAATTTTTCAGCATCGCGTTTAACCCCCATCTGTTTAAGCCTTGCCAGAGATTCCGCGAGTGTAGTGAACCGAAAGCCGGTCGTTTCAATAAATCGCTTGTTGCTCATGCTCGTGTCCAGTGGCCTGTTGTCCTCGAAGTTGAAGTCGGACAGGGTGCAAGGAATCACGTGCCCGGTCTTTATGCCGAGTCGAGCCTTGACAAGTACGCCCAGTTCAAACCGGCTGATCGGCTCGCCCGCACACACATTGTAGCAACCCAAACACCTTTTCTCGATCAAGAGGCCCAGCGCCCGGCATATGTCCTCTACATACGATGGACTGAATATCTGGTCGGTGGCAAGGCGCAGATCCCTCCCCTTCCGCAGGTCATTTGCGATTGTGGTGATGATTGTCTTATCCCGCTCCCGCAAGCTGTATATCCTCCCCAGACGGACAATGATAAACAGCCCGCCCCGGCTGAAAAGGAAGTCCTCGACTTCCTTCTTCTGTCGTCCATAGGCGAGGGCAGGCACCCGCACGTCATCTTCAGAAGAGTTACATCGCGTGCCGTCATAAACGGCGTCCGTGGAGATAAAGACCGGGATTATGCCGCAAGCCTGCAGGCGAGAGATGAGCGCCGTTGTACCCTCCACGTTGACCCTGTATGTCCCCGCCCAATCGGCTTTACAGCTATCCATTGTGGTAGTGGCGCCGCAGATGATGGCGAACCTGACTTTCTTGAGGTCCGTTCCGAAAATATCCAAGTCAGTATGCTTCAAATCGAAATGGATGAGGCCAGGTTGATTGTTGGCGAAATACGTTCCCAGAACTGTTTTGTGTTTAGTTTCGAAATAATTGCGTAGTTCACGGCCTAAGAAACCCGATGCGCCGAAGATGAGTATTGACATACAGAAAACCTTTGATCCAAATTCCCGGGCACATCCCGACGCTCAGCGGTAATTCCCCGGCCATTGAAGACTATCACGCGAGAGTCTCCTTGTCGACGACCTTGATGGAGGGAAAGAACGTAATGAACTTCCCACCCATTTCCAGATACTTGTGGTTTTTCTCGATGATGGATTTCGAGTGGACCCACGCGAGGATGATCACGTAGTGTGGCTGGCGCTCGTACAGAGCGGCCATAGGCAATACCGGGATATGGTAGCCAGGGCTGAATAGGCCGTGCTTGTGCGGATCGTCGTCGACGATATACTCAATATGCCGGCTCAGGTCGAACAGGTAAGGGATGAATACCCCCCCGCGAGCCGCGCCGTAGGCTGCGATACTCTCGCGGCGCACGTTGATATCAGCAAGCAGGCTTTGCATTCCAGATTTAACCTTGGTGAGCTGCTCGCAAAATGGTTTGAAAAACCCCTCCTGGTAAACGCCACGGGACTCTTCCAGTTCGATGAGCTCTGCTACCGATGGTGCGACCAGCCGCCCGCCTCCGAGATGCTGCACAGTACATATGAGTGACCCTCCTTGAATTGGAACCCTTTCAACGTCAATGAGTTCCATTCCATGGTGCTTCAGAAACAAGGCAAGTGGTTTCACTGTGTGGTAGCACAGGTGCTCATGGAAAATTGCACCAAGAAGCATCTTGTCGATGACATCGAGTAGGTAGCTGACCTCGAAATAGAAGAGTCCCTTGTCGCCGAGAAGGCTGCGCACGCTGCAAAGCATCCCTTGCATGTCATCAGTGTGCGCGAAAACATTGTTCGCGGTGATGATATCGGCGGGACCATAGTCGCTACGGATCTGACTCGCAGTCGCCATGTCGAACATGAGGGGAAGCGTCTCGATGCCTGAGGCATTGGCGAATTCAGCCACATTCGTCGCTGGATCAACGCCGAGCACCCTCATACCCTTATCACGAAAGAATTTCAGGAAGGCGCCGTCGTTGCTTCCGACGTCGACGATGAATGAACCTTCAGGTAGCCGGTTCCGGTCCATCACGCTGTCGGCATACTCAGCAAAGTGTTTGACTAATCCGGTCCGTCCACTGAAATAGGAATAGTTCCCGAAGAGAAGTTTGGGGTTGACGACATCAAGGAGCTGGACGTGGCCGCAAGCACGGCACTGGTACAGGTCGAGCGGGTAGAGCTCTTGGCGGTCGCCGAGGCGTTCCTTCGTGACAAAGGCACCACCTATCGGAGACGCGCCAAGGGGAACTGTCATGTCCAGACTGCGCGCGTCGCATAGCCTACAGGTCATACGCTTATAGTGGCTTGTGTTCATTGTGGTTAGTCTCCTGAACGTTTGATGCTTTCAAGGATGTTCTGCAACCCCTTGTCCAAGGGAGTGAAGTAGAACTGGGGGATGAGACTCCGGAGGAGTTCGATGTTGTAGATCTTGTCGATTTTTGGCTTGGATCGTTGTTCGTGATGATTTACAGTTAATTTCTTGTCTAACAGGCGCGAGATGATTTCAAGAGCCTCCTGATAGGAGTGCCCGCACCCGCTACCGACGTTAAGCACACCAGTGAAGCTGGACTGGAAGAGGAAGTCCATGATTCTGATCAGATCTTCGATGAAGAGGAACTCGCGCAACTCGGAGCCATCGCCCCAGAGCGTGACCTGCCCTCCGTCGAGGTAGGTGGTCAAGAATCCGGATGGTGTCGCAGCGATGATTTTCTCGTTCGGTCCATAAATGGTTGACGGTCGAAGAATGATTAGGGAGCTCTGCTTGAGCCGCGCGAACTCGAGGGAGAGGAGGATTTCCGAGTTGTATTTCGCAAGGCCGTAATGGGTATCCGGGGTGATTTCGGTTTGCTCCGTAATATTGACATTGTGCTTGTCAACGCCATATACGGCGATAGAACTTAAAAAGATGAATTTTCGTACTGGGCATTTCGCGAGAACTCTGCATACGTTCTGCGCCATGGCGACGTTCTTGGCGTAGGTCTCCAGGTTCGTGCCATAGTTTGACTTGATCCCGGAGCACATGATGACCGCCGTGTTAAAATCGAAGTACTCACTAAGCCGCATACTTTGATCCATTTGGGTCAAGTCTATATCGCGCGAAGAGATACCTACGATATCTATCGTCCGATATCGGTCCTGGAAGTACGACTTGACACGCTGGCCCACATAGCCGGAATGACCCAGAACCACGAGCCGTTTGATGTCGGGAAGTGAAGTGTTCTCCATTTTGCGTATTCCGTTGATCGTGACCAGTGTTTCCGGCATCGTGACCGCAGATTCCGGTGATCGTGACCGGGCATGGTGCTGCGCAGTTTGAATTCTAACGAGTGCCGGGTTTTTGGGCAGTTTTGTCCTTTCTTGGTGATCGGTTTGGGCTGCTGAGATTACTTTCATTCAGGCCCCTGCCAGGGCCGCCGGCAGGCCCCCCCGGTTGTGCATGTACCCATGCATTTCCCGCCCCCGGCGAGGGCTGCGGGCCTATGCGCCCTCGGGGTTGGTCGCGGCTGCGTTGGCCTTCGGTTTGGCGGCGGTATTCTTGCGCATCGACTCGCCCGTGAGCTTGAATCGGTGGTGGTTTTGCATCAGCCTGTCGAGCATCGCGTCAGCAATCGTTGCGTCTCCAATCCACTCGTGCCAGTGCTCAATGGGTAGCTGGCTGGTGATGATGGTGGCGCGCACATTGGCCCGGTCATCAACGATCTCCAG
>JBCKPH010000087.1:0-10645 GCA_038901755.1 Burkholderiaceae bacterium
GTATGGCACTACTTTTATGTAGTGGCGTGTCGCGCTGTGGGGGTTGGCAAGGCCGCGCTACACCAGCACGCGATGGGTGCCGCCGGGATTGGGGGAGTGGCCCAGGATCGTGTTGATCTTGTGGTGATGCGCCTCGGGCCGAGTGGCCTTGCGCACATGCACGGTCCTGCCATCACGGCGCTGCATCGTGATGGTCACGCGCTGCTGCGTGGTCAGCGCCTCGCGCAGCGTGTGCCAGCTGTCGTCGATACCCTTGGCCTTGAGCCGCAGGCGCAGCATGTGCACGAAGTGGTAGGCCAGCACGCTGATGAACAGATGCCCCTCGACTCGGGCGTCAATCTGGTGGAACACCGGCCGCAGGCCCAGATCGGTCTTGAGCGAGCGGAACACCGACTCCAGGTTGGTCAGCATCGTGTAGGTGCGCCACAGCGTGGCGCTATCCAACTCCACCAGCGTCGTGCGCAGGCAATACACCCCCGGATGCATGGCCGCGCTGCCGGGCTTGATCTTTTTGGTCCAGGTGATGGCCCGCACCAGCGTGCCACTGGCGTCCTTGCTGATCTCGATCTCATAGTGCTGCGCCGCACGCGCATAGCGCTGCTTGGCACGCCCGAGCCGCTCCATGATCTTGGCCACGTCTCTCGTGCCGCGCGGTTTGCTCAAGCCCGCTTGCAGCTTGATCAACACGGCCTCGAAGCCACTGGCCTTGGCCGCATCGATGGCGCGGTCCTTCTGCTCGCGCGCTGGCGAATGGCAGTACAGCAGCGCGTGGCCCTGCTCATCGAGCACCCGTTGGATCTTGATCTTCACACCCCCGGCCGACTGCACCTCGGTGGCCTGCGCGGGATCGAACTGGCGCTCGCGCAGGCGTGACACCACCACGTAGTGGTAGCCGCTGTCGCGCAGCCACCTCAGGTTGGCCTCGGTGGCAATGCCCGCGTCCATCACCACCGTGACCCCGGGCGGCGCGCCCAGGCCGCTGAGCATCTCCGCCAGCGTGGCCGGCTCACTCGCGTTGCCGGCAAAGACGCGGCTGCGGCGCGGGAACTCGCTGCCGTCCAGCACCATGGCCAGCGTCACCAGTGGGCAGTCACTGCGGCACTCTTTGCTGTGCCCGCGCTTGGCCTTGGCTACACCTGCGGCGATGCCCTCGAAGTAGGTGTTGGTCAGGTCGTACAGGGCGGCGGTCTCAGCGAAGCCGAAGATCGATTGCGCCGCGGCCTTGTAGGACGTGCCGCGGTGGCGCTCGGTCTGGACGAAGGTTTCTAGCAGAACGGGCTTGAAGCCGTAGCGCTGTTGCCAGTCAATGGGCAGTTGGCGGTTGACGATGGAGAGGATTTTGGAGGCCAGTCCTTTGCACTGGATCCACGGCAGGATCAGGAACCTTGCGTTGTTCACGACCAGCGGCAGGTTCTTCAGCCTGTGCTGCTCCTGCCAGCCGATGAAGCGGTCGCGCCCGGCGAGCTTCCAGGCGCTCGCACCGAAGCTCAGCAAGGCGACCAGCTTGTCGCCAGCGTAGACGTTGTAGCGCAGCTGGCTGCCCGACATCGGCGTGTAGCCCAGGTAGTGGTAGCGCTGGACGTACTCGTTCCACAGGCGCGAGGCCGGCGTGCCGAGCACCAGGCGCAGCGTCAAGGCGTCGATCTCGTGAACGGGCTGCCGCAGTGGGGCCTGCGCATCGCTTGCTGGCGTGGCCGGGAAGTCGGGGCGGCGCGACCCGTTGACCTTGCGCGATGGGGCAAGCGTGATCAGGCCATCGGCCTGCATGCGCAGCAGCGCCACGCGGCAGGTCATGTCCTTGAGCCCGCCGTTGGGCTTGAACCAGCCGAACAGTTCGCACAACCGGCGCGATAGCGGGGTGCGCTGCAGCTTGGGGTCTTGCGCCATGAGATCCCTGATCGTCTGGATAGCGGCCGGGCTGAAGTCCCTGCCGCAGTAGATCGTCATGAGGTATCCCATCCTTGCACGAGGGTGCGCTGCCCAAGCGGGCAAGCGCGCATGGCGACCAACTCGCTTGCACTCATTGTCCAGGGAAGGAACGCGCGGATGTCCCGCGGTGCGCGGTTGCCCGCGTCGGCACAGACCTGCAGGTAGGCACTCAGCCAGGTGCGTGGGTTGAGCTTCCAGAGTTTGGCCGTCATCAGCAGGCTGTACATCGTCGCGGCCAACTGACCCGACCAGATACTGCCGGAGCCGTAGAAATTCTTGCGGCCCACCACCGGCGTGCGCTGAGCTCGCTCGGCGACGTTGTTATGTGTGCCTTGCCAAGGCACGGTTGATCCGTCGGTGAAGGCGAAGCTTCGGCAACGCCAAAGTCCGACCCGGCAAACTCGCGCTCCAGCCGGAAGCACAAGGGGCGGTTCAGGAGGTAACGAATGGACTGAAGCACTTCTTGAAAAGGCCTCGGCCGTCGCGCTGCGCCTCGCCCAGCAGTGCTGTCTATCGCCGCCGCCAGCCCGAACGCGCACGCTGCGCTAGCGCACCGTGCAAGAGGACAAATCAGCAACGCCGCGCACCCATACATCAGGGGCACTCCATGCGCACAGCTGCAAATCTTTGGTCAGCGCCATTTCGTGTTCAGTGAAGCGTGTACCGGGCTTCGTGAAAAGATTATTCGTTGGCGCCGAGGACAACCCTCAACGCGAAGCCTTTCGAGCACAACACACCGCAGCGGCCACATCGGCCTTGGTAAGGCGCAACGCAGCGAGCTTCTTGCGCACGGCGGGGCTTGGGAGCGCTCCAGTGGGCCCGTCTTCTGTATCATGAAAGTCCCTTGCGCTGCCGACCTTCCAGCCGGTGGCCTGCGATCTCTTGAGTTTTCCCGCTTACCACTTACTGTTTTCTTACAACGATGCCCGGATCGAGTTGATGCACAGCGCCATCAGCGGCTCGGGCATGATGCCGAAGAACAGCATCGCCAGCCCGTTTGCGCTCATCAGCACGCGCACGTCGCCGCGCGGCATGATCGGGGCGGTGTCCACCGGCGCGTCGAAGTACATCAGCTTGACCAGCCACACATAATAGAAAGCGCCGATCAGGGCGAACAGCACCGCGATCACGGCGAGCCAGACATAACCGGCGTTGATGACCGCCTGCAGCACCGCGAGCTTGGCGTAGAAACCCACCGTCGGTGGCACTCCCGCCATGGAAAACATCAGCAGCAGCATCATGAACGCGTACCACGGGCTGCGCGCACTGAGTCCCTTGAAGTCTTCTAGGTTTTCTGCCTCGAACCCGCTGCGCGAGAGCACCATGATCATGCCGAAAGACCCGAGGTTCATCAGGACATACACCACGACATAGAACATGCCTGCGCTGTACCCGATGAGGTCTCCGGAAAGTATGCCGAGCAGCAGGAAGCCCATATGACCGATGGTGGAATACGCCAGCATCCGTTTCAGGTTGGTCTGGGCGATCGCCGTGATGTTGCCGATGGCGAGCGAGAGCACCGCCATCACGATCAACATCTGCTGCCATTCCACGACCAGCTGCTCGGCGCCGAGACCCTGTACCAGCAGCCGCATGATGAAGGCAAACGCGGCGAGCTTGGGCGCCGAGCCGATGAACAGCGTCACCGCGGTCGGCGCGCCGTGATAGACGTCCGGCACCCACATGTGGAAGGGCGCCGCGCCGAGCTTGAAGCCCAGGCCGGCGACGATGAACACCAGCGCGAACACCAGCACCATGTCCTTGCCGCTGCCCTCGGAGATGATCTGGGCGATCCGCGTGATCTCGAGCGTCCCGGTGGCGCCGTAGAGCATGGACATGCCGTAGAGCAGCATCCCGGAAGCGAGCGCGCCGAGCACGAAATACTTCATCGCCGCCTCGGTTGCCACCGGCGAATCGCGCCGCAGCGCCACCATCGCGTAGAGCGAGAGCGACATCAGCTCCAGCCCGAGATAGAGCGTCAGCAGGTGGTTGGCCGAGATCATGATCATCATGCCCAGCGTCGCGAACAGGACGAGCATGAAGAATTCCCCGCGGAACATGCCGCGCGCGGCGACGTAGGCGCGCGAGTACACCAGCGTCACCATCACCGCTGCGTAAACCAGCAGCTTCAGCACGTCCGACATGAGGTCGTCCACGAACATGCCGCTGAAGGTGTAGACCGGCTCGGAGCTCGAGGTGATCCAGGTGATCGCCACGCAGCCGCCGAGCGCGAGCTGGGTGAGCGCGTAGGTGATGACGCGGTTGTCGTCGCTTACGAACAGATCCGCGATCAGGATCACGCATACCATCACGAGCAGGAACAGCTCGGGATAGGCGGGCATAAGAGGGGTGATGTATTGCACGGTTCTATCTCCTGCTACGGCAGCTTGCTCTGCATGACGTGGTTCAGAAGGTCGTTGACCGGGGTGTGCAGCTGGACGGAAAAATTCATGGCCGGGTCCAAACATCCATGATCTGCAACGGCGCCGCCGCGCCCACCTGCGCCAGCAGGTGATTCACGCTGGCATGCATCACGGACAACCAGGGCCCGGGATACAGACCGATCAGGAAGACCAGCGCCGCCAATGGAATGACGGCGACCAGCTCTCTGATATTCAGATCGGCTAGAGGGGTCGACAGGGATTTTACAACCGGCCCGAAGAGCGCCTGCCGAACGATCCGGAGCATGTAGAACGCGGACAGGATCAGTCCGAGGGTGGCCGCGGCCGCCAGCAGCAGATGCCGCTCAAAGGCGCCCACCAGGACTAGAAACTCTCCGATAAAGCTATTGGTGCCGGGGAAGCCAAACGAGGCAAAGGAGAAAATGACCCAGAGGGTCGCATAGATCGGCATCGGCTTCGCGATGCCCCCGAAATCCTCAACCAGGCGACTGTGCGTTCGGTCATAAAACTGGCCGATCGCAAGGAACAACGCCCCGGTTACGATGCCGTGATTGACCATCTGGAGAAGCGCCCCTTCCACCCCCCTAGAATTGAGCACGAAAATCCCCAGCGTCACGAAACCCATATGCGAGACCGACGAATAGGCAATGAGTTTCTTCACGTCCGTCTGAGCCAAGGCCATGTAAGCCCCGTACAGGATTGCGACCACCGACAGCGTCATGATGATCGGAGCGAAAGTGAGCGACGCCTGAGGCGCCATCGGCAGACAGAACCGAAGAAAGCCATACCCGCCCATCTTCAACAAAATGCCGGCCAGGATGATACTGCCTGCCGCGGGCGCCTCCACATGGGCGTCCGGCAGCCAAGTGTGAAGGGGAACCATGGGAATTTTGATCGCGAAAGCAATAAAAAAGGCCCAAAACACCCAGAACTGGACCGTGGCCGAATAGGACTGGCCCATCAGGCTCAGAATGTTGAAGGTATGCCCTCCCGCGAAATACAGGACGATGATCGCGACCAGCAGCAGGAGGCTTCCCGCAAGCGTATAGAGGAAGAACTTGATCGCGGAATAGATCCGGTTCGGCCCGCCCCACACGCCGATGATCAGGTACATCGGGATCAACATCGCCTCCCAGAAAACGAAGAACAGGACAAAATCCAGCGCCACAAAGGTACCGATCATGGCGGCCTCCATGACCAGGATGGCGATCATGAACTCCTTCACCCTGGAAGTAATCGCCGTCCAGGAGGCGAGGACACAGATCGGGCACAGCAGCGTGGTCAAGAGGACCAGCAGAATACTGATCCCGTCCACGCCCACGGCAAACTCGATATTGAAGGAGGGCGCCCAGGGGTAACGTTCCACGAACTGCATCTCGTGGGTGGCCGTATTGAAGGCGAAGAGGACGGCAACCGAGATCAGAAAGTTCGCGACGGTCAGGCCCAAGGCGGACCACCTCACCCAGCGGTCATTGCCGCGCATAAAACCCAGGATGACCGCCCCGACCAGCGGCAGGAAGATCAGGATGCTCAAGGCGTATTTCATCTTCCGCGCTCTAAAAACAAGATCAAATACACCAGGAACACAGAAACGCCCACGACCATCGCCAGCGCGTAATGCTGGAGCTGGCCGCTCTGGATCCGCCGCATGCGGAGAGCGCAGGCATGCGTTACCGAAGCCACGCCGTTCACGGCGCCATCAATGACGCGGCGTTCGAAAACCCATAACCATTGAACCAATCGCTCGGTCGGATTGAGGATCAGTGTGAGGTAGGCTTCGCCGAGGAGGGCATCGGCGCGAGCAATGGGATGGGCGGCCAGCCAGAGCAGGCTCCGCGCCCCCTTGCGGTAAAACCAGTCGGTGTCCAGGCTGATCTTCGGCTCCGGATCCAACTGCTTTAAGAGCAGCATGAATCCCAGGGCTGTAAACAGAAGGATCTGCAACGTCCCCACCACTTTATGCGTCGTGTACGGCGCATAATCCACCGCATAGGGCAGCAGCGCATAGAGCGTCTGCGGCGCCACCCCGATCCCCACGCACAGCAACGCCGCCAGCCCCATCGCCCACAGCATATTCGCGGGCGGCTCACTCACCCGAATCCCCGAATCCTTGCCGAAAAAGACGTAATACGGCAGCTTGAGTCCCGTATGCAGAAACGTCCCCGCCGAGGCCAGCGTCAGCATCAGCCAGATCGTCGTCAGATGGCTCTCCTGCGCCGCCGCCAGCACCATTGACTTGCTCACAAAACCGCTGAACAGGGGAAAGGCCGAGATGGAAAATCCCCCGATCATGTACAGCGTCAGCGTGATCGGCATGCTCCGATACAGCCCCCCCAGCTCAGTCAGCTTGCGCTTGCCGGTCATATGGATCACCGCCCCGGCCCCCATGAACAGCAAGCCCTTGTACAGGATATGCGCAAAGGCATGGGCCGATGCGCCATTCAGCGCCAGCTCCGTCCCCATCCCCACCGCCGCCACCATGAACCCTACCTGGCTGATGATGTGATAGGCCAATAAGCGCCGGATGTCGTTCTCCAGCACGGCATACACCACCCCGTAGATCGCCATCACCGCGCCTAGCCAGACCAACTCATCCGTCCCCGGAAATCCACGAATTAAGGTGTAGACCGCCGTCTTGGTCGTAAACGCGCTCAAGAAGACCGCCCCCGTCACGGTTGCCTCCGGATAGGCATCCGATAGCCACGCCGACAGCGGCGGCACCGCCGCATTCACTAAAAATCCGATCAGGATCAAAACCGGCCCGATGCCGTTAACCGCCGTCGGCTCAAACGCCGTGCTGCCCGTCTCGACCAGCTGGATCACCACCCCGCCCAACAGACACACCCCGCCGAAGAGATGCATCAAGATATATCGAAACCCGGCGGCGAGCGACGCCGCATCGCGTTGCAGCCAGATCAAGAAGACGGAGGAGAAGAGCATCACTTCCGAGAAAATAAAGACGCTGATGTAATCGCCCGCGAAAACGACCCCCAGCGCCCCGCCCACGTAGATCAATGCCGCCGCGGAGTGCCCCGTCTTGCCCTTCTCGTGCAGTCCATACACGATCCCGATAAACGCCATGAGGATAAAGATCACCCCAAACAGCCGACTCAGGGCATCCACCCGGCCCAAGATCAGCTCTTGCCCCAAAAAGGCATAGACCCCATACACCCCGGGTGAGGCGGCCAGAAGCGCGAGGCCCGCCAGCACCGGGATCAGCAGCAGATAGACCCCGCGAAGACGCCCCCGTACCCATGGCAGCAGTGCCGCTCCGAGAAAGAAAACCGCTGCCGGATGGAGAAAGAACCCCTCAGTCATAATAATTCTCGCGCTTCATCAATCCCGCATGCCCGACCAGCTTTGATACCACGATGATCAAGACACAGGAAATGAAGCCGTATACCGCGCTAAATCCCGTCAGCGCCTCCCACCAAGACAGTCCTGCCTTCTTCGGCAGCAGCAGATCCATCAGCACCAGAGCGACCAGCACGGCATAGAACAGCCACCGCGCAGTCGCACTGACTCGGATCGCTTCCACCCGCGCCACCCATTTCGGCGTTCCGCTCATCGAATCACCTGCTTCGCCAAGCTTAGAAAGGGTTCGGAATACAGGCCCAGCATCACTGTCACCGCCGCCGTCAGCACCAACGGCACGACCATCGTCCACGGCGCCTCCTGCCGCAGCGCGCTCTCGCCTCCCGCCGGCGCCTCAAAATAGGCCTTGTACAGGATCGGCAAAAAATAAGCCGCATTGAGCAGTGTGCTGCTCAATAACACGATTAATAGCACCGGCTGCTGCGCCTCAATCGAGCCCACTGCCAGCCACCACTTGCTCGTAAAGCCCGCCAGCGGCGGCACCCCGATCAGGCTCAAGGCCCCCACGGTAAATGCCCCCATGGTCCACGGCATGCGTCGCGCGAGCCCGCTCAACTCGCTCACCTGCGTCTTATGCGACGCGACATAGATCGCACCCGCACAGAAAAACAAGGTGATCTTCGCAAAGGCATGGACGGCGATCTGCATCACGCTCCCCACCATTCCCGCCGGGGTCAGCAGCGCCACTCCCAGGATCACATACGACAACTGGCTCACCGTCGAGTAGGCCAAGCGCAATTTTAAATTGTCCTGCGTCAGCGCGATCACCGAGGCCAACAGGATCGTCGCCGAGACAAAGAAGGCCGTCGGTATCCCCACCTGCAGCCGCCCCAGCAGAGCCACCCCAAACACGTCCACCATCACCAGCACGACCGAGAACACACCCACCTTCACCACCGCCACCGCATGCAACAAGGCGCTTACCGGCGTCGGCGCGATCATCGCCGTCGGCAACCAGTTGTGCAACGGCATGATCGCCGCCTTCGTCAATCCCGCCATAAACAGTACAAAGATCACCGTCAGCAGGACCGGATCCGCTCCCGCCGGAAACAGTCCTCCCGGCTTAAACTCCAAGGTTCCCGCCACCACGTAGGTCAACAACAGCGCCGCCAGCAAAAAGGTCTTCGACGTCCCCAGCAGATACACCATGTACTTGCGGCCCCCCCGCAAAGGCCGCCGCCGTCTGATGATGGATCACCAACGGATAGGTCACAAAGGTCAACACCTCATAGAATAAAAACAGCGTGAACAGGTTCCCCGAAAACGCAACCCCCAACGCCGCCGACAGCGACAGCGCAAAGCAGGCAAAAAAGCGCGTCTGCGCATGCTCCTGCAGTGTCCGCATGTAGCCCATCGAATAGACCGTCGTCACGATCCACAAGAACGACGCCACGCCTCCAAACAAGAGCCCCGGACCGTCCACCCGAAAACCAAGCGCCACACCCGGCAGCAACTCCACCACCTGATACTTCACCACCCCGCCGGCCCACACCACCGGCGCCATCGACATCACCAGGATAAACTGCACCGCACCCGCTAATAGGCTCACGCCCTCCCGCAGGTTCGGCTGCCGACCCAAGGCCAACACCATCAAACCACCCGCCGCCGCAACCGCCACCGCCAACAACGGCACGATCGATACCACCGGCTCCATTTCGCTCATGATGGTTCGTTACCCATGCAGGCTGTCGAGTTCGTCCGCGTGGATCGTGCGCAAATTGCGGAACAGTGCGATCAGAATGGCCAGGCCGATGGCGGCTTCCGCCGCGGCAACCGTCAGGATGAAGAAAACGAAAATCTGTCCGGCCGGGTCGCCCAGGTAGTGCGAGAAGGCGATGAAGTTCGTGTTGACGGCCAGCAGCATCAGCTCGATGGACATCAACATGACGATCAGGCTTTTCCGGTTGAGGAAGATGCCGACGACGCCGATGACGAACAGCAGCGCTGCCAGCACCAGGTAATGCGACAGCGATATCAACCGCCCCCCTCTTCCTTTTTCACCGCCGGCATCGAAACCAGGCGCACCCGGTCCTGGGGGCGCACCGCCACCTGGGTGGCCGGATCCTGATACTTGGTATCCTTGCGCCGGCGCAGGGTGAGGGTAATGGCAGCCACGATCGCCACCAGCAGGATCACACCGGCGATCTCGAACGGATAAACATAGTGGGTATAGATCAGACGGCCCAATTCATTGGTGTTGCTGTAGCCGGCGGCGGCAGGCGGCGGCGCGGGCGTCTCCCCCAGGCCGAAATATTCTCCGCTCAGCACGATCGCCATGACCGCCACCATCACGCCGGCAACCACCTCCGCCAGCGCCAGGTTATTCCAGTAGCCTTGCCGCAGCCGGTCAAGATTGATGTCGAGCATCATCACGACAAACAGGAACAGCACCATCACCGCGCCGACGTAGACCAGCACCAGGGTGATGGCGAGAAATTCGGCCTTCAGCAGGATCCAGATGGCGGCGGCCTGAAAAAAAGCCAGCACCAGGTAGAGCGCCGCGTGCACCGTGTTGCGCGCCGTGATGACGCGAAACGCCGCGAACAGCAGCACCAGCGCGAACAGATAAAAAAGGCCTGACTTGGCGTCCATCATTGCCCTCGCGCCTGCAGCTTGAGAAAAACCATGAGTCAGCGGTATTTGGCGTCGGCCGCCCGGGCCGCGGCGATCTCGGCTTCGTAGCGGTCGCCAACGGCAAGCAACATGTCCTTGGTGAAATAGAGGTCGCCCCGCTTCTCGCCGTGGTACTCGAAGATATGCGTTTCGACGATCGCATCGACCGGGCAGCTTTCCTCGCAGAAGCCGCAGAAAATGCACTTGGTCAGGTCGATGTCGTAGCGGCTGGTGCGGCGCGACCCGTCTTCCCTGAGCTCGGACTCGATCGTAATGGCCAGCGCCGGGCAGATCGCCTCGCACAGGTTGCAGGCGATGCAGCGTTC
>JBCKPH010000088.1:0-10569 GCA_038901755.1 Burkholderiaceae bacterium
CCAGCCATGGCGTGGCGCGAATCGTGCCAGGCCGAAGTCTGGTTCGTCCAGCAGGCTGCCCCTTTGATAGGAACCAATGTCGCCGGCCAGCACCAGCAGGTCGGCGCCCGGCGCAGGTTCGATCCGCAGCTGCGGATGCACTTCCAGGTGCAGGTCCGACAGCAACTGAATCTTCATGGGGCGGCCAGTCTACCCCTGGGCTCCTGCCTACAACTTGACCCCTGCCCCCTTGACCACAGGGGCCAGCGCCGCGACCTGCTCCTTCACGAAACTGGTGAAGCCCGCCGGACTGGTGGGTGTGGTGGTGATGCCAAGCTCCAGCATGCGCTTTTTCACATCGGCCTGCGCCAGGATTTCGTTGCACGCCGCGTTCAGCCGGGCGACGATGTCCGCAGGCAGCTTGGCCGGACCGGAAAGGCCGAAGAAATTGTCAAGCACCAGCTTGCGGTAGCCGTACTCGACGACACTGGGCACATCCGGCAGCAGGGCGGTCCTCGCGGCGGAGGTGACCGCCACTGGAATGATCTGGCCGCTCTTGAAAAATGGCAGGTAGGCGGTCAGCACGTCGATGCCGATCGGCACCACACCCGAGATCAGGTCGGTGGTCATGGGTGCGCCGCCCCGGTATGGAACATGCACCAGATTAACCCCCATGTGCTTTCTCATCAGTTCGCCATAGATGTGGCCGATCGACGCGGGCCCACCCGATCCGAAGTCCAGCCGGCCGGCTTTGCGCGCGAACGATTCCACGTCGGCGATGGTCTTCATCGGCGCGTTCGGGTTGGCCATCACCGCGCAGGGGGCTAAACCCACCATTGCGACGTGGGTGAATCCTTCGACCGGGTCGTAGGGCTGCTTTTCCAGCGCAAACGGGCCAATCGAAATTGGGGTCGAATTGCTCAGCATCAGCGTGTAGCCGTCGGCCGGGGCCTGCGCCACCAGCAGGCCGCCGACACTGCCGCCGGCGCCCGGGCGGTTGTCCACCACCACCGGTGAACCCAGCTTGCGGGCCAGTTGTTCGGCCATGACGCGGGCCACGATGTCGCTGGCACCGCCGGCCGGAAAGGTCACGACAATCCTGATAGGCCTGTCAGGCCACGCGGCCATCGCAGGCAGGGCCAATGACGCAGCGCTCCCGGCCAGGGTGGCCAAGACCTTGCGGCGGGTGATGGTTGGTCGTTTCATGGGGGTATTCCTCGACCGGACGGGGCGGCAAGATCGAATACTGCCGAGTATACGAGTCGGTTCGCAGGCGAGGGTCGACAACCGGCCAACGCAAGCGCCGACAATCGGCGCTGATCAGGCCGATAGAAGTGACGCTACGCGACCAGCCGTTTTTCGATCAAGGACCTGGTCTCGACGAGTTCCCTTGGCAAATGGAATTCAAGCTGCCGGAACAATTCTCCGTGCAGCTTGAGTTCGGCCTGCCAAGCAGCCTTGTCGATGCCGATCACCTGCCTGAACTGATCAGTGCTGAAATCCAGCCCGGTCCAGTCCAGTTCCTGGTAGCTCGGGCTGACGCCGAGTACATGCTCCTGACCATGCGGGCCGTTGTCGGCGGCACCTTCGATGCGCTCGACGATCCATTTCAGCACGCGCATATTCTCGCCGTAGCCGGGCCAGACAAATTCGCCGTCGGCGCCCTTGCGGAACCAGTTGACGCTGTAGATGCGGGGCAGCCGGGCGCCTGATTTTTCACATGCGGCAGCGAGCTTCTTGCCCATGTCCAGCCAATGCTGGAAATAGTCGCTCATGTTGTAGCCGCAGAACGGCAGCATGGCGAATGGGTCGCGGCGCACCACGCCCTGTTGCCCGGCGGCGGCGGTGGTGGTTTCGGAGCCCATGGTGGCCGCCATATAGACACCCTCGACCCAGTTGCGCGCCTCCGTCACCAGCGGCACCGTGGTCGAGCGGCGCCCGCCGAAGATGAAGGCGTCGATGGCGACGCCATGCGGATCGTCCCAGGCCGGGTCCAGCGCCGGGTTGTTGGTCGCCGCCACGGTGAAGCGGGCGTTCGGATGCGCCGCCTTGGCGCCGCTCGAGTTGGCGATTTGCGGCGTCCAGTGCTGGCCCTGCCAGTCGATGGCATGCGCCGGAGCCTCGCCCATTCCTTCCCACCAGACATCGCCGTCATCGGTCAAGGCGACATTGGTAAAAATCACGTCCCGTTCCAGACTGACCATGCAGTTGGGATTGGTCAGCGTGCTGGTGCCGGGCGCCACGCCGAAGTAGCCGGCCTCCGGATTGATCGCATAGAGTCGCCCGTCCGCGCCCGGCTTGATCCAGGCGATGTCGTCGCCGATGGTGCTCACTTTCCAGCCGGCAAATGCGGCAGGTGGAATCAACATGGCAAAGTTGGTCTTGCCACAGGCGCTGGGGAAGGCCGCGGCCACGTGGTACTTGCGGCCCTGCGGGCTGGTCAGACCGAGGATCAGCATGTGCTCGGCAAGCCAGCCGAGGCCGCCGGGGTTTTCCAGGGCAGCCTGCCGCCCCATGCTGCTGGCGATGCGCAGCGCAAAACATTTCTTGCCGAGCAGCGCGTTGCCACCATAGCCCGAGCCGTAGGACCAGATTTCGCGCGTCTCGGGATAGTGCACGATGTATTTGGTCCGATTGCACGGCCAGGGCACGTCCTGCTGGCCTGGTCGCAGCGGTGCGCCGACGCTGTGCACGCAGGGAACAAATTCGCCATCGCGGC
This sequence comes from Burkholderiaceae bacterium, assembly GCA_038901755.1. GTDB lineage: Bacteria > Pseudomonadota > Gammaproteobacteria > Burkholderiales > Burkholderiaceae_C > JBCKPE01. The sequence goes on from JBCKPH010000088.1 coordinate 2,699, forward strand.
CGAGAACTTCGTACACCGCGCGACCCATGCGCGTCATGATGCGCATGTTGATCACGACATAGGGGCTGTCGCTGAGTTCAATACCAATGTGCGCAATCGGCGAACCCAAAGGACCCATGGAAAACGGCACCACATACAGCGTGCGGCCGCGCATGCTGCCTTCAAACAGGGCCGGTGCGGCGTCGCTGCCACCGGTTTGCAGCAGGGCGCGCATCTCGGTCGGTGCCATCCAGTTGTTGGTTGGACCAGCGTCTTCGCGGCGCTCGCAGCAGATGAAAGTGCGGTCTTCGACGCGGGCCACATCCATCGGGTCGGAGCGCGCCAGGTAACTGTTCGGTCGCAGCGCCGGGTTAAGTTGGCTCAGGGTGCCGGCGCTGACCAAATGGGCGCACAGCTGTTGGTACTCCTGCTGCGAGCCGTCGCACCAGTGGATATGCTCGGGCCGGGTCAGCGCCGCTATCTCGGCGACCCAGGCGATAAGCCGGTCATTCTTGACGTAGCCGGGCGCCCCCAGACTAATTCCCAACATGGCGGGTGAGTTCATTGACAATGTTCCGGAAATCAAGTGCGACCGGTGGTGGAAAGCCGCCAGCCTATCGATTTGTCATGAGTTGTTGTTGATCGTGGCATGCAACGGGCCTTGTTTGGCCCTCCGCCGCGGACTGGTTTCGGGGATCCTTGACAATGCAGTCGGAACGCTGCCGACTGAGGTGGGACCAGCTGGCAGGAAGGCCATTCTATGAGTCCTTGCTGGCTTCGTGTTTTCGGCAGTATGCAAGAGTTGCATGAGATCATGCACGGATGAAAAAGTCGATCATGCAGCAACGCCGCCGCTTGCTCAAGGTGTTCGCTGCGGCTGCCCCGAGTCTTTGGTTTGGGCCATTGTCAGCCCAGATTAGCCCAGATGCGGCCGGGCTTGGCACGGACACAAAAGAAGTGAAGATTATCCGCGTCGCCGCCGCCAGCGACATGCAGTTCGTCCTGAAGGAAATCGCCACTCGGTTCGAGCGGGAAACCGGGCACAGGCTGGTGCTGCAATTTGGATCCTCGGGCAACCTCTCGCGTCAGATCAGGCAGGGCTTGGCGGTCGATGTTTTTCTGTCGGCGGACGAGTCCTATGTGCTTCAACTGGCCGAGGCTGGCCTGACGCGTGACCGAGGCTCCTATTACGGCAAAGGGCGCGTCGTGCTGGTGGTGCCCAGGGCCAGCGCGCTTGTGCTCGACGAACGGCTGGAAGGAGTGCGTGCGCAGATTGGCGCCGTGCAACGCTTTGCCATTGCAAACCCGGAGCACGCGCCTTATGGACGAGCCGCCAGGGAGGCTCTTCAAGGTCTGGGCCTTTGGGACCTGTTGCGCCCCAGGCTTGTGCTCGGCGAGAACGTTTCGCAGGCGACGCAGTTCGTGGCCAGCGGCGCGGCCCAGGCCGGCATCACCGCGTTGTCCATGGTCCGAGCGCCGGAGGTGGATGCAGTGACGCGCCACCAGCTACTGCCCGAGTCACTTCATGCGCCCCTGCTGCAGCGCCTTGTCGTGCTGAAGCAGGCGCGCGCCGAGGCCCCGCGCTTTGCGAAATTTCTCGGGCGAGCGGATGTCCGCGAACTGCTGCGGCGCAACGGATTTGCCGATGCGCCCTGACCCGGCCTGTTGGAAGACACGGCCAGGGATGCTCTGCATAACTCGCGCCGCGCGCGAGTGTTCGGCCGGGCGCGGGTCGCTAAGGGGCCTGCGACAATGACCCTCCATGGACTGGCATGCCGCACGTGTTTCCCTGGCGCTTGCAGCCCTTAGCGCCGCTTTGCTGCTCCTGCCCAGCCTCTGGCTTGGACGTTGGCTGGCGCACACCCGCTGGCGCGGCCGCGCGTTGATCGAGGCCCTGCTGATGCTGCCGCTGCTGTTGCCGCCGACTGTCATCGGCCTTTACTTCCTGCTCGCTTTTGGTCAAGGTTCCTGGCTCGGCGCCTGGCTGTCCCGGGTGCTCAATCTGCAACTGGTGTTCAGCTTCGAAGGCTTGCTGCTTGCCAGCATCCTGGTCAATGTGCCTTTCATGGTGCAACCCATACTGCGAAGCTTCGCCGCCATTCCGCAGAATCTGCTGGAGGCGGCCTGGGTCTCCGGACTGAGCCGCTGGCGTACCTTTCTCAGGATCGAACTGCCACTGGCCTGGCCTGGGCTGCTGGCCGGGGTTGCGCTGACCGCGGCGCACACCCTGGGCGAATTTGGCGTGGTGCTGATGGTGGGGGGCAGCATTCCGGGTGAAACGAGTACCTTGAGCATCGCCATCTACGACCGGGTGCAGGCGTTTGACATGGCGCAGGCCCATTGGATGGCGCTGACTCTGGTTCTGTTCTCATTGGTCGCGCTGGTGCTGGTGTTCGCCGCCGACCGACCCGGCCTGCGTGGCCCGGCGCCGCCCCTGCGTTGATCTCGCATCTGTCGTGAATCGGCTGAGCGTTGACCTGCAAAACGAGGCGCCGATTCCGCTGCAGGCGGCCTTTGACTGCGCGCCGGGCGAATTGACTGCCCTGGTGGGCCCCTCCGGCAGCGGCAAGACCAGTCTGTTGCGCGCCGTGTCGGGCCTGTTGCGCGGACCATCGTTGCGCGGCCATGTGCGACTGGGTGACTGGCCCTGGTTCGACAGCGAGCAGGGGATCAACCTGACGCCTCAGCAGCGCCGGGTGGGACTGGTATTTCAGAACTACGCGTTGTTTCCGCACCTGAGCGCGTTCGACAACGTTGCGCTCGCCGCCGGCGCCGCCCTCAATGCAGAAGCGGTCACGGCATTGCTGGGCCGGCTTGGGCTGGCCGGCCTCGAGTCACGCCGTCCGTCGGCCCTGTCGGGCGGACAGCAACAGCGGGTGGCGCTGGCTCGCGCCCTGGCCCGCGTCGCCGCCCCCGGTCCGGGCGCTCTCCTGCTTGATGAGCCCTTTTCCGCCGTTGACGCCCCGACGCGTCAGGCGCTGTACCAGGAGTTGACGCGGCTGCGACAGGACTTGTCCATGCCCATGGTGCTGGTGACGCATGACCTGGCTGAGGCGCGTCGGCTGGCGGATCGGGTCGTGATTCTCGACGCGGGCAGCACCCTGCAAGCTGGGACCCCGGCCCAGGTATTCTCCAGCCCGAGGAATGCCAGGGTGGCCGAGTTGGTCGGGATCCAGAATCTTTTCAAAGGCCGTTTCTTCAAGGACCGGCCAGGATTCGGGCGACTGTCCTGGGGCCGGCCCGGACAAGAGTTATCCCTGAGGATCGTCGACAAGAACCGTCTGGACAACGGCATCGAAGTAAGTTGGGTGCTGGCGGTCGAATTGATCGACCTGCTGGCCGACGCCGCGCCCGACGGGCTGACGGATCCGGGACCGGGTATCGCTGGTGGCCCGGGCGCCAATCGTCTGCGCTGCCAGATTCGTGAAATTGTTTCGCTCGGGGAAATCAGCTTGTGCAGGCTGAACGTGACGGACGTGCCGGATCAGCAAATCACACTGAATCTTTCGGGCGCCCTGCTACGCAAACTTGGCGCTGCGCCAGGCAGCTGGCTGCAGCTAATCGTCCCGCCAGCGGCCGTTCACATCATGCCGACCCGGACCTGAGAGGTCTGCCTGCGTCGTGCAACGGCGCAGCGAAGCAGGCGGGAAAGGCCGCCGCTGTCGGGCGCCTAAGCCATGAAGACCGCGATGAAGGCTAGCAGCAACATCAAGAGACCGCCCATCACCGGCAACACCAGGGGCATCAGGGGAACGATGTCCTCGATCGGATCGTGGGGTGTCGGTTCTGACGGCTCGGCAGGTTGTGGCATGGCAGGGCTTCCAGGGAGGGGGCGAGTGCGCCCATTTTGCCGGGAGGCCCGGTCGCCCCAGCGGTTGCAGCAGCGGCTACAGCAGCGCGTAGGTGCTGCTGCTGCGGCACACGCTGTTGCCGTCAGAGGCGCCGCGAATGTCGATTTCACCGAAAGCCAGCGACTTTCCTACGCGCAGCACCCGCGCCTCAACCAGCGCATCCTGCCCGGACAAGGGTTTGAGAAAACTGCTGCTCAACTGTACCGTGGTGCAGGGTCTGAACTCGCCAAAATGCTGGCACAGGGCGAGCACCATCGCGGTATCGGCCGCCGCCATCATCGCCTGGCCGCACAACATGCCGCCGGTCCGGGACAGTTGCTCGTTCTGCGCCAGTCTGAGCGTCACACTGCCGGTGTCAAACGATTCGACACGCAGTCCAAGGGCTTGCACCCAGGGCGCGAAGAATTGCTCGATGGCCGACTGAAGCTGTTCGCTGTTCATCGGGGAATTATCGGTTCTGCCGCCTCTACCCGCCTCTACATCTGTTCCCATGGCAGGCCGTCAAAGCGCCAGCCGCTGAGCGTGGAGCGATGGAAATGGGCGTCGAGCTCACCTTCGAACCCGTGCACCACGTTCACCACGTCGCTGAACCCGGCCTGTTCCAGTGCGCGCCCCGCGGTGACCGTGCGCACTCCACTGCGGCAAATCAGCACCACCGGTCGGTTCAGACGGCCGGCCTCTTGCCGCACCGCCTCGACGAACTTTTCCGGTTCGGGCGACAGGCTTGGATACTCGTACCAGGGAATCATGTGCACGCCGGGCGGACGGCCCACGTAGAGCGCCTCGATTTCCATGCGCACATCGACAAACAGCGCATCGGGATCGCTTTGCAGCAGCGCCCAGGCTTGCCTAGGTTGAAGATTTCTCATGTTCCCATTGTCGTGCAAGGCCCGGCCAGTCAGGCCCTGGCGCCGGCGCAAGGCACCACTCCAGACCGGCCTGCCGGGGCGCAGCCCGCGCGCTTCCGCTGCTTTCTACAATGAGACGATGAAACAAGCGGCCTATACCCGTGCCACCCAGTTGCCGCAACTGCTGAGCCAGCGCATCCTGATGCTGGACGGCGCGATGGGCACCATGATTCAGCGCCTGCGACTGGGCGAGGCCGATTACCGCGGTACGCGTTTTGCCGGTTTCCACAAGGATCTGAAGGGCAACAACGAACTGCTGTCCCTGACCCGGCCCGAGGTGATTCGTGACATCCACGAGGGCTACCTGGCGGCCGGTGCGGATCTGATTGAAACCAACACCTTTGGCGCCACCAGCATTGCCCAGTCCGACTACGACATGGCGCCGCTGGTGGCCGAGATGAATCTGGAAAGCGCTCGCATCGCACGCGCCGCCTGCGACAAATACGACACCCCGGCGCGACCCCGCTTCGTCGTCGGCGCCCTCGGCCCAACACCCAGGACCGCCAGCATCAGTCCGGACGTGAACGACCCCGGCGCGCGCAATGTCAGTTTCGAGGAGTTGCGTCTGAGCTATGCCGAGCAGGTGCGCGCACTAGTGCAGGGAGGTTGCGACCTGCTGTTGGTGGAGACGGTGTTTGACACACTGAACGCCAAGGCTGCCCTGTTTGCAATCGACGAGTTTTTTGAGTCCTCCGGCGAGCGCCTGCCGCTGATTGTCAGCGGCACGGTGACGGACGCCTCGGGCCGCATCCTGAGTGGGCAGACCGTGACCGCCTTCTGGTACAGCATCCGCCATGCCCAACCGCTGGCGGTCGGGCTGAATTGCGCGCTCGGCGCGGCGTTGATGAGACCCTATCTGCAGGAGCTCAGCCGGGCCGCCCCCGACACCTTCATCAGCTGTTACCCGAATGCCGGGTTGCCGAATCCGATGAGCGAAACCGGTTTTGACGAAACGCCCGAAGTGACCTCACGCCTGCTGCGGGAGTTTGCCGAGGAAGGGCTGGTCAATATCGTCGGCGGCTGTTGCGGCACCACGCCAGAGCATATTCGCGCCATCCATGATGCGGTCACGCCGCTGGCGGCACGAACGCGCCGCGGCTGGGCCGCGTATCAGGACGCGCTGGCCGCCTGAAAAACTAGCCGCCCATCAGCTTGTTGATTTCTTCCTGCATGACCTGGGCCAGCCGGGCGTACAGCTTGAGTTTGTGCGCGCTGTCGCGCAAGCGCTTGGCCATGTAGAAGGAAACCGCCAGCAGCAGCTTGGCGCCGGTCCGTGGCTGATCGTCGATCAGGCGGGTCAGCCCGGCGCGAGTCAGCAGGACACAGCGCAGATCCGATACGGCCGTGCAGGTGGCTGACCTTGCGCCGCCGTCGATCAGGCCGAGCTCGCCAATCAGGCTGCCCGGCCCCAGCACATTCAGCGTGGTCGGCGTGACGCGGCTGACGATGATCGATTCGACGGCGACATCGCCTTCGAGCACCAGCAGCACGAAGTCGGCGCTTTTGGTGTCCCCCTCGCGCATGAAAACATCGCCCTCGACGAAGTCGATCTGGCGCATGTAGGCGACCACCAGCGCCGCCTCCTCCTCGCTCAACTGCATCAGGGCCGAAGGCGCGCGCAGCAGCGCAATGGCCAGCTCGGTGGTGTCCGGATCGTTCAGCGGCTGCAGCTTGCTGTCTGTGAACATGGGTTCGCTACCCGTTTCGTCCTTCTTGCCGAGCATGGTTTCCGTTGGAGAGGAAAGTTGCGCGACGCGTCGCAATTAGAATGATGGTAACCCAAGGAGCGTTGCAGCGCGGACGGTTTCGCCGGACGCGCCAGGCTTGGGAACCGACTCTGCTCTGCAACGGCGCTCACCTGAACATCTTGCGACCAGGTGAGTTTCATGCCCCAGAAAGACATCGCGCCCATGCTGCTTGCCGGACTTGAGCCGGTGCGCATTGGCGCCGGATCCCTGTTCGTCAACATCGGCGAGCGGACCAACGTCACCGGGTCCCGCGCCTTTGCCCGGATGATCCTGAATGGCGAGTACGAGCAGGCGCTGAGCGTGGCGCGCCAGCAGGTCCAGAGCGGGGCCCAGATGATCGACGTCAACATGGACGAAGCCATGCTCGACAGCAAGGCGGCGATGGTGCGCTTTTTGTGCCTGATCGCCAGCGAGCCCGAGATCGCCTCGGTGCCGGTGATGATCGATTCGTCCAAATGGGAGGTGATCGAAGCCGGGCTGCGCTGCGTGCAGGGCAAGGCCGTGGTCAATTCGATCTCCATGAAGGAGGGCGTCGAGCCGTTCAAGCGCCAGGCGCGGCTGCTGCGGCGCTATGGCGCGGCAGCGGTGGTGATGGCGTTCGACGAGCAAGGGCAGGCCGATACCTTCGCGCGCAAGATTGGCATCTGCGAGCGGGCCTACCGCGTGCTGGTCGACGAGGTCGGTTTTCCGGCCGAAGACATCATCTTCGACCCGAACATCTTTGCGATTGCCACCGGCATCGAGGAGCACAACAACTACGCGGTCGATTTCATCGAGGCCACGCGCTGGATCAAGCAGCATCTTCCCGGCGCCAAGGTGTCGGGCGGCGTCTCCAACGTCAGCTTCAGTTTCCGCGGCAACGACCCGGTGCGCGAAGCCATTCAGACGGTGTTCCTGTACCACGCGGTCCGTGCCGGAATGGATATGGGAATCGTCAACGCCGGCATGCTCGGCGTCTACGACGAGATCGAGCCGACGTTGCGCGAGCGGGTCGAGGATGTGGTGCTGAATCGCCGTCCCGACGCCGGCGAGCGGCTGGTGGAGATTGCTGACACGGCGCGCAGCGCCTCGCGCGAAGCCGATTCGCGGCTGGATTGGCGCGGCACGGCGAGCGCGCCGACGCCGGTCGGTGAACGGCTGAGTCACGCCCTGGTGCGCGGCGTTAACGACTTCATCACGCAGGACACCGAAGAAGCCTACCGGGCCATTCTGGCCAGCGGTGGGCGCGCCCTGCAGGTCATCGAAGGCCCGCTGATGGACGGCATGAACATCGTTGGCGACCTGTTCGGCCAGGGCAAGATGTTCCTGCCCCAGGTGGTGAAGTCGGCGCGCGTGATGAAGCAGGCGGTGGCGCACCTGATTCCCTACATCGAGGAGGAGAAACG
>JBCKPH010000089.1:0-10486 GCA_038901755.1 Burkholderiaceae bacterium
GCTTGTCATTCGTACACGCAGCAGCGCAAGAGCACAACAACACTGGTGACAAAAGGCCGTTGGTCGTGTTCTACATCGGGGACTTTGACCCGGCTGGCGTGTTGATTGACGTGGCACTGGAGCGTGAGTTACCCGAGGGAGCATTGAGCGCGGCAAAGGTGGCTGAAAAATCAGAACTGGCACACCTTGAACGCATGGCCGATATGTTTGAAGCAGGCCAGCATGGCTAACGGTCGCAACAAGGCCAGCAAGGGCGATACAGGACGTGATTCAGGCGGGTTTGTAGCCTTGCCTTGGAGCGTGTTGGATTGCCTCGCCTATGGCCGCTTATCCATGCACGCACGGGCCATGCTGCTAGAGGTGGCACGCCAGTTCGTGAAGGACAACAACGGGAGACTGCTGCTGTCCCGCGCATACATGGCAACACGCGGATGGAAAAGCATGGACATGCTCAACAAGTGCAAAGCTGAGTTGATTGAAGCCGGGCTCATTTTCCAGACCGTGCAAGGCCATCGTCCAAATAAGGCCAGTTGGTACGCGGTGACGTGGAGGACCTTGGACAAGCTGCCGGGCTATGACGCTGGCGCTGAACTTTGCTTCAAGCGTGGTGCATACCAAAACGGCGCAGTCCTTAGACCGCCCCACGGTACAGAGAGGGCCGCTATTGCACCGCCCCACGGTACAGAGACACGGCCCACTGTACCGCCCCACGGTGCTATCAGGCCGATTTTTAGCACTCTCTCTGTACCGCCACACGGACACCATCTAGAGATGCCATCTACTGCACTTGAAACCACACACTGAAAGACGATCATCATGAACGATAGCTTTCCCGAACTGAAGATTGAACACCTGACCGATGGCATGGGTGACGGCCTGATTTTGTTGGAGCAGGACAGCTCAGGCAATATCGACCGCGTGGCCATGCATCCGGTTCACCTTCGATTCATGGCGGAAAAGTTTGGCCTGATTGACACCAGCGACCCGCAAGCCCAACAAACCATCGCCATGTTGACGCGCCGCCTGCTGGTGCTGCGCGACCGTATCGACCACATGGCCTATTGGCTGGCTAACCATTCGGACAGCAAGCACGCCGACCTGAGCTATGAGCAGACCTATGCAACAGCGACCGCAGACATTGCCGGGGAATTCTGTGCAGAGCTTGAGGGAGTGCAGGCCTGCACTGAGCCATCAAAACAGGCACCAGAGTCCGTTAATCCGGCAACAGGTACAGAGACCCCCCGGCAATTGTTGATCGAGGCCGCACGCGAGCAGATGCGGCTCGACTGCCTGGCAACTCCAAAGCACCTGCAAAAAGACCTCCTCGACTGAAAAAATGAAACAGGTGGAAACCATCGAAAACCCAGCATCCATGCGGGTTGCAGACGATTTGACCGCCAAATAGGTTCGCAATTAGTACGCAACTTGCCTAATGATTTCGGTAAATAAATTCGCGGAGGTGTCGCATGGGTGGATATAGCAGCGGCAGGCATGGCGGCAAACGCACCACCGACGATATGCACGTCTTGGACATTCGCAAGATTCAGCGTGCCGGGTTGCTGGTGCCGGGCCGGTCATTCGTCTGGCAATGGTCACGCGGCGGCAATCAGATTGCATCTATCAATCTGCGCACTGACACCGACTGGGTGACGCTGGATTACCGAACCCGTTCCCACGGCGGGGAGTGGCAGGACATGAATTACCCGGTACGGCTGACTTGGACACCCTGCAACTACGGCGGGCAGCGTGCCTGGTGGCTTTGCCCCGCCGTGGGCTGTGGGCGGCGCGTGGCGGTTCTGTACGGGGGCAGCGTGTATGCGTGCAGGCATTGCCACAAGCTGACGTACAGCACCCAGCGCGAACAGGCGCACGACCGGGCGGGTAGCAGGGCAGACAGAATCCGGGCGCGACTTGGATGGCCGGCGGGCATCTTGAATCCGGTGGCAGGGAAACCAAAGGGGATGCATTGGAAGACGTTTGACCGGCTCAGGCTGCAGCACGACGCTCTGACGCAGGTCAGTTTCCACGACATCGGGCGCAAGCTGGGGTTTCTGCACCGACTGTTGGAGCGGTGAATCTGTTTCGCAAAAGCATCAAGGTAGGGGGGTCTAGAACGCTTCAAGAGCAGAGCCTGTTGTCGCCGACGTGAATTTGACCGGTGGAGCCGAAAATCAGTGACCACCCCTGGAATCGCGATATGCGAGGATTGGTGCCGGTTGTAGCTCGGTGGTCTCTGCTCAGTCAAAATCGGCGCCCCTGGTCAAATTCACGTCGGCGGGAACAGATTGGGCCATCGGGTTTCCCTTCGTTTAGAACAACCTGATGATGCCTCAACGCCATACTAAAAGCAAGTGGTTAGCGTATGGGTAAATATGGCTCAATCCTCATAGGGAAACATTGCGCGAAATTGCGACAGGGTTTCCGTATGGGCTTGGGCGAGCATTCAGGCGTGTGAGACTTGCCGGACGCCGACCCGCGACCCCGATACGGACGGTTCTAGCTCCGGAGCGACTTCTGCAGAAGTCAATGGGAATGCTCAGACCGTTGATCGGAACCCGTTAGCGAGCCGCTGCAGTCAGACAAATACCCGGGCGAACTGGTGCTCACGCCGCTGGAGCTGATCGAGCGCGTTGCCCAACTGGTGCCGCCACCGCGCACACACCGCCACCGCTACTACGGCGTGCTGGCCCCGAACTGGCCATTGCGAGCGGCCGTGACGGCGATGGCGCAGGAGGCAGCGCCAGTGGTCGTGAGCCGTCCAGTGACAGAGACTATGAACACGTATGCTGGCGGCGCAGATGGCGCAGGTGGCGTGCCTGATGTGTCTGGCGTTGGCGTAGCGGCCCCATCTGAGCCGCAAGCCAAGCCCAAACCGCGTGCCCCCGCGAGTTATCTGTGGGCTGCACTGATTGCCCGCATCTACGAGGTGTTCCCGCTGATCTGCCCACACTGTGGTGGCCCCATGCGCATCATCGCCTTCATTACGTTCAGCGCAGACATCCACAAGATCCTGGAGCACATCGGTGTGGAGAGCGTTGCCCCGCGCATCATCCCGGCACGCGGGCCACCGCTGTGGGATGACTGTGGCGCGCAGGAGCCGGGTGAGTGTGTGGATATCGAGCCGCACTGGGATATGACAAACCAATCCCCGCCCGACTATCCCGAAGACCAGCGCACCACTTGGTGAATTTGCTGAGTTTGCGAAGGCTGGCAATGGCCCCGTCGGGGTAGGGCTGTGTCTATGGGCAGCGCGGTGCGCCGATCATGACGATGGTGGCGCAAATTCCTGGCCAATCAGACTGGCGACTGTGGTGTGCGTGTTCTATCGGGCCGATTTTTAGTGGGGTACTTGGGCTCATGCGGTTGGAATTCCTATCCCCGGTTGGCTTTTGCGTGGAGTCTTATCAACTCCTCGCCCTCAGTCAGCCAGGCGTTTGTGTCCGAGTCAGCCGAGAGTGCTGTCAATGCCTTGAGGTAGTGAATCGTCAGCGTGTAGGTCGAGCCTGGAATTCGAAACAGGTTGATCCTGTCCTGATACATGGCAAAGTCGGTCGGTTGCCCGGTGGAGGTGTTTGATACTTGGCCTCATGCGGTTGAATTTCCTATCCATAAGCTGCACCCCGCAGGAAGGTTGGCGAGGTCCGGCGGGGAGCCGGGGATGGCCTCGATGCGCGTGCCCTTCAGCTCGCCGCGCACAATCGACGAGAGCAATCCCGAGGTGTAAGGATGCTGTGGGTGCAGCATGACTTCGCTCACCGACCCGCTCTCGACCATGCGCCCGGCATACATGACCGCGACGCGGTCGGCGACTTCGCAGGCGACGCCCACGTCGTGGGTGACAAAGATCACCGACATGCCGAGCTCGCGCTGCAGCTCGCGCAGGAGCAGCAGGATCTGGATCTGCACGGTGGCATCCAGCGCCGTGGTGGGCTCATCGGCCAAAAGCAGCTTGGGCGAGCAGGCGAGGGCCAAGCGATCATCGCGCGCTGGCGCATGCCGCCGGACATCTCGTGCGGATACGCGTCGAGCCGCCGCTTGGCATTTGGGATCTGCACTCTTTCCAGCATCTCCAGCGCGCGGGCACGGTCGGCGGCCTTGCTGACGCCGCGGTGGCGGATGACAAACTCGGCGATCTGGTCGCCGATCGAAAACACCGGGCCGAAGGCGAGCATCGGCTCCTGGAAGATCATCGACACGACGCCGCCGCGGTAGTCCTCGAGTTCGCGCCCGGCAAGGGCCAGCACGTCGCGAGCGTCGACGCGGACGGTGCCGCCGATCTTAGTGCGCTTGGGCGGAAGGATGCGCAGCAGGGCCCGCAGGGTCACGCTCTTGCCCCTACCCGACTCGCCGATCACGCCGAGCACTTCGCCCGGCGCCAGGTCGAAGTCCACGCCGTTGACGGCGTGCACCGTCCGGTCGCCTCCGGTAAAGGCGACGGTCAGATTACGCACAGTGACCAAAGAATGCGATGCGGGTTCCGTCATACCGTCGGCGCCCTCATATGCCAGTCGGTCACCTGCTGGTACGCGTGCCCGGCGGCGAACAGCGTGGCCTCGTCGAACTGCCGGCCGATCAACTGCACCGCGGTGGGCATGGCGTTTTTCGTGAACCCCGCCGGCACCGACAGGCACGGCAGACCGAGGAAATTGCCCGGGCGCGTCAGCCGCGCGATGGTGTTCATGACTTTCATCATGGCCTCCCCGCCGCCGACGTCGGTCTCGGCGATGGTCGGCGCCTGGAAGGCCACCGACGGCACGTGCAGGATGTCGACCTTGCCAAACACCATTTGGGAAAACTGCTGCAGCGCCACGCCGCGAAGGCGCAGGCTTTCGATGTACGTCGTGGCCGGCACCGACATGCCGAGCTCGAGCCGGGCGCGAATCTGGTCGGAGTAGTCCCCGGGCCGGGTGCGCATCCAGTTGGCGTGCGCGGCGCCGGCCTCGGCGGCGATGATCATTACCGCGGCAAAACTCCACGGCTCCATGTCGGGCAGGTCGACCTCGACGATCTCGGCGCCGAGCTTGGCGTAGGTTTCCAGGCTTGCGCGCACGAGGCCTTCGATCTCGGGGTCCATGCCGTCGTGGAAGTAGCGCTTGGCGGTACCGATGCGTAGGCCCTTGATGGGACGCGCGAGCTGCGCGATGTAATCCGGCACCGGGTGCTGACTCGCGGTGGGGTCCAGCGGGTCGAAGCCTGCGATCACGCCCATGATCAGCGCGCAATCTTCCACCGTGCGCGTTAGCGGCCCGACCGTGTCCATCGAGAACGACAGCGGCATCGCGCCGTAACGCGACACGCGGCTCCAGGTCGGCTTGATGCCCGAGAGGCCGCAGAAGGTCGCGGGCAAGCGGATCGAGCCGCCGGTGTCCGAACCGAGCGCGGCGAAAGAAGCGCGCGCGGCGACCGCGGAGCCCGAGCCGGAAGAGGAGCCGCCGGTGATGTATTCCGGGTTCCAGGGATTGCGGCAGTGCCCGTTGTGGCCCGTGGGACCGTACGCGAACTCGGCCATGTTGAGCACGCCGAACTGGATCGCGCCGGCGGCGTCGAGCCTTTTGAGCGCGGTGGCAGTCGAGGGCGCAGGCATGTCGCGCATGATCTTCGAGCCGCAGGACGACGCCACACCCTCGCGGTAGTACATGTCCTTGTGCGCCATCGGCACGCCGTGCAGGGGCCCGCGCACGAAGCCGCGCGCAAGCTCGGCATCGGCAAGCTTCGCTGCGGCCAGCGCTTCGTCGCGATCGACCCGCACAAAACAGTTGAGCTTCGCCTGCACGCTGTCGGCGCGCGCGATGACGGCTTGCATCGCGGCAAGCGACGTAACTTTCTTCGTGCGGATCGCGCGGGCGAGGTTGGCCGAGGAAAGTTCCAGTATTTCGCTGGAGTTCACGGCGCTTCCTCGGCGCTGACCTTGAGGTAGGTCGCGGGTTCGACCTCGAATGCAAGGGATGCGAATGCCTTGTTGGCGCCGGTGACCTGGGTGTTCAGTGTCTCGGCGACGTTAGCGGCGCGCGCAGGGTCGACGGCGACCCCGACCAGCGCGAGCAGCGCAGTGGCGGATTCCGGTGTGTGTTTACTCATGCGGGTCTCCCCGTTGTTATGCAGCCTGGGCGGCGGCCTGTGCTTGGCTGTGCCCGGACCCGGGCTTCATCATAAGGCAGGCGACATGATGCGCTTCTCCAGCGAGAGCAAGAACAGGGTCGCCTGCGGCGCAGATGGGCTCTGCGTACGGGCAGCGCGTGCGAAAGCGGCAGCCCGGCGGCGGGTCAATGGGACTCGGCGGATCGCCGACCAGCGGCGGCGCCTCGGTCCGTCTGCCAGGGTCCATCGACGGCATGGCCGAGAGCAGCGCGCTCGTATACGGGTGGGCGGTCTTGGCGTAGATCGACTCCACCGGCCCGATCTCGGCGACCTTGCCCAGGTACATCACCATCACACGGTCGCTCATATAGCGCACCACGTTGAGGTCGTGCGGAATAAAGAGATAGGTGAGGCCGAACTCTTTTTTGAGGTCGAGGAGGAGGTTCAGCACCTGCGCTTCCACGGACTTGTCCAGCCCCGACACGGCTTCGTCGAGGATCACGATGCGCGGCTCGAGCGCCAGGGCGCGCGCGATGTTGATGCGCTGTCTCTGTCCGCCCGAGAGTTCGTGCGGGTAGCGCGCCGCGAAACGCTCGGGCGCGAGGCCGACCTTGTCGAGCAGCTCCCGCGCTCGCGCCTTGGCCTGCCTCTGCGGCAGGCCGTGCACGATTAGCCCGAAGATGATCGAATCCTCGATCGTGAGGCGCGAATTGAGGGAAGCAAACGAATCCTGGAACACCATCTGCATCTGCCGCCGCGCGTCGCGCACGGGCAGCCCGTTCGGCGGCGGCTCGGCGATGCCCTTGCCGTCGAGCAGCACGCGGCCGGCATCCGGGTCGATGAGGCGCATCAAGAGGCGCGCGGTGGTCGACTTGCTGCAGCCCGACTCGCCGACGATGCAGAGGGTTTCGCCGGCCATCACCGAGAACGAGATGTCGTCCACCGCGTGCACCGTGCCGGTCCCCTTGCCGAAGAGACCCGTCTTGAGCGGGGAGTGCTTGCGCAGCTCCCTTACTTCCAAAATCGGCCGGTTCGAAAACGAAGATCCCGGGGGGTACGGGGGGCTTCATCCCCCTGTACCGATCGTTCGCTCACTGCGTCACATCCATCGCGCTCCGCAGTCCATCCGCCAACATATTGAAGCAGATCGATACGATGAAGATCATCGCGTCGGGCAGCGCCGCGACCCAGGGATTGAGGTAGATCGCCGTGCGCAGCGTGTTCAGCATCAGGCCCCACTCGGGCTCCGGCGGCTTGGTGCCAAGGCCGGGGAACGACAGGCCCGAGGCGAGAATCATCGACACCGAGATGAGGCTCGTCGAGTAAATGAACACCGACCCGAGCACGTTGCCGAGGATATGCACCCGGATGATCGTGAACGAGGAAGCGCCCGAGGCGCGTGCGGCTTCCACGAAATCGAGGCTCCTCACCTGCGTGGTGACCGATTCGGACACGCGCGCGATCGGCGGGATGAACACGATGGTAAGCGCCACCATGGCGTTGAAGATTCCGGCGCCAAGCGCCCCCGAGATCGCCACCGCCAGCAGCACCGAGGGAAACGCGCAGAACACGTCGATGGTGCGCATGATCAGCCGGACGACCGCGATCCTGCCATCGTTTTCGACGAGTACCGCGGCGGGCATTACTTATCGAGACGTCCATTCTGGACCAGCTGGCAGCTTCCTGGTGTGTGGGCAAGCGCATCACGGTCGTCAAGGCCATGCAAATGTCCCCAGATGCTTCCTCGACCACCGCTCATTGGCGCCTGAAGACCCTGCGTACCAAGGGCATGCTGGAATTGGAAATGGACGAGGACGACAACCGCGTAAAGTACATCGTTGCCACCGAATTCTCGCGCCACTATTTGGGCGAGCTTGGTGAATCAGTGGTTCAGGCAACCACCCGCTGACTATTGGCACCGCCCAGGCTTGGCGCTTTGTTGGCGGAAGCGGTGTTTGCTTCCGTAGAACTTCAAGCGACATGGCGCCGCACCATATTTATCGCAGCGCCACGCGTGCCGGCTTGTGCGGCTCTCCCGTGACAGCCACCGCCATCCACCGAAGGCCGACCAGGCCACGCAGGATCTGCACGAGAAGATCGTGGAGATAGCTCATGTGTGTCGCCGCTTCGGCTAGCAGTTTCTTCAGCCGGGAATTCTCAAGTTCCAGCGCCTTCAGACGTTTGACATCGGCTGCGTCCATCTTGCCAAAGTGCTTGCGCCAGGCGTAATTCGACCGCTAGCTGACCTTGTGCTTCTTGCCTGCCGCAACCACCGTGGTTCGATCGGCCTCGCGCAGTACTAACACCACGCGATCAAAAACAATGAAATTGGGGAAAACCCTATTTTGGGCTATCTTTTTTTCCTTGATTGCAAATCGTGGACACATTAAAATTGCCGCAACCCCGCATCGATATTGGCTTTGCGGGCGACGACCACCGAATTAACCGGACACTACTGCGATGAAAAACGAAATTACCCGCCGTCAATTCTCCGCCGGACTTGCCGCCCTGGGCGGCGCCACGATGCTGTCAGGCGCCGCGCTGGCGCAGCAGAAGATCGTTCTGCGCTACGGCAATGCCGGCGCGCCGAACACGCTGTCGAACACGTTCCACGTCAAGCTCTCCGACGTGGTGTCGAAGAAGACCAACGGCGCCGTGTCGATAGAAATCTTCGCCGGCTCGCTCGGCGGCGAGCAGAAGCTGATCGACTCCATGGCTCTCGGCAGCCTCGACATGTACAACGGCGCCTATACCGGCACGCGCGAATTCGACATCATGTACAGCCCCTACTTCTTCCGCGACGGGGCGCATGCCGGCCGCGTGCTGAAGGGCGAGATCGGCAAGAAGTCCTCCGCCGCCCTGCAAAAGAAATACAAGGCGCGGCTGCTGGGCGTCGGTCGGCTTGGCACCTACAACTTGATGCTGAAGCAGCCGATCACCTCGTTCGCCGACCTCAAGGGCCGCAAGATCCGCACGCCGCAGATCGAGGGCTGTATCGAGGGCGTGAAGTTCTTCGGCGCCATCCCGACACCGATCCCGTTCAACGAAATCTACCTCGCCCTGCAACAGGGCATCGTCGATGGCGTACTGACCGCGCTGAACCCCGGCGTGGCCGGCAAGTTCTTCGAGGTCTGCAAGTACGTCGTGACCAACGATTTCGGCGTGGCGCTGGACAAGGAGCTGATCTCGGAGGCGGCCTGGGGCCGGCTCTCGGCGGCGCAGCAGGCGGCGCTGCAATCGACCTTCGACGAGCTTGAGCCGCCGGAATATTACCAGGTCGGCGTGAAGCTGAAGGACGTCGACGTCGACACTTGGCGGAAGTCGCAGGGCGCGGACAGCATCATCACCCTGCCCGCCGGCGGCGTGGCGTCGCAGCTGGAGCCGCTGAACAAGAAGCTGGCGGACGAGGTGCTCGGCCCCGGCTCCTGGGACATGATCAAGAACGCCTGACGAGTACGGTCCCGTGCGGAAACGGAGATACGGATGACTGGCGCGGACCCCGAACAGACTTTTTTCAAGGACCCGGCGCTGGATCGCGCGCTGGCCATGATCATGGCCTTGGCCGCCGAACTGGCGGTGACGAAGGACCGCCTGCGCGCGCTGGAAGTGCTGCTGGAAAAGGCTGGCACGATCAGCGCGGGCGCGCTCGACGCCTACCGGCCGGAACCGGCCGAGGCCGCCGCTCTCGCGGTCGACCGCAATGCGCTGGTGCAGCAATTGATCGAAGCGGCGAAAGGCAACCAGGCCTCGCTCGGCGCCCCGGCGGACACCGAGAAGCGGTTCGCCCAGTAGGGCCTCAGTAAGGGCTCGGCACGCCCTCGCCGGCCGCCGCCGCCCAGGTGTCGACCGCATCGATGAGCGTCGGCCCACCGCAGGGCAACAGCAAATAGGCCAAGGCCTCGGCCAGGGCCGGCGCGGTGCCACCGGCGGCGAAGAAGCGCCGGATGTGCAGGGTCAGCGCCGGCGCGTTCCGCTTCGCGGCGTGGGCCACCGCCAGCGACAATTCCACCAGCGGCGCTGCATGTCGGCCGGCGGCGCCCAGTCGGTCCAGAAGTGGCCGGCGAACTCGAGGGCAGACCGGCTTTCGGCGAGGCCGGCGAGATTGATGGTGATCGCCATCTCGTCACGGCTGAGGCCCGCCGCGTCGACGCGGCGCAGGTGCAGCGTGCCATGGCCTTCGCGCACCGCCACCAGCAGGGTGATCCAGACGAATTCCTTCTCCCGGTCGCTCAATGTCTTCGGCGTGAGCGTGAGGCGCGTGTAGAAGGCGTCGTACTTGTGCAGCAGTTCCGCATCGTGCGCGGCCAGCATGCGGTGATGCGGCAGCAGATAGCCGCGCTCGGCCTTGAGCGCAGCCAAACGCTGGAGCAAGTCACCCAACCCGGTTTCCGTCATGCTTGCGCCCTTC
>JBCKPH010000090.1:0-10467 GCA_038901755.1 Burkholderiaceae bacterium
CGGCGGCTGTCAATTGCTTCTGAAATGTCGCTGCCCCACAGGAAGGGCACTCGTTAAGCGGCGCATCGGACACTTTGCGAAGCATGTCCTTGGCGTAACCGCAGGAATTGCATTTGTAGGCGTAGATCGGCATGATGCGTCGGGATGGGTGAGTGAGTCACGCAAAGCCGGTCATTATAGTTGGCGACCGCCATGCAGCTCTGCCGCCAGCCCGGCTCTGACGGGCCGAGTCGACCTGGAAAGAGGCGGCTCAAAACAGGCTCAGCCTGATGAACAACTGCATCGCCAGCAGGCCGGCGACAAATCCTATGCCCCCGTACAACAGGCCCTGCAGCAGTTTGTTGGTGCGCCGTTGCTGGGCGATCAGCTCCTGGATTTCGCCCTGGCGCAGGCCATCACGGCCCCTCAAGTAATCGTGCAGCAGCCGTGGCAGTTGCGGCAACAGCTTGGCGTAGCGCGGCGCCTCGTCGCGCAGCTGCTGCATTAGCGCCTGCGGACCGAGTTGCTCCATCATCCACTTTTCCAGAAACGGCTTGGCCGTGCTCCACAGATCAAGCTGCGGATCGAGTTCGCGGCCCAGACCCTCCACATTCAGCAGCGTTTTCTGCAGCAACACGAGCTGGGGCTGGATCTCGACATGGAAACGCCGTGAGATCTGGAACAGGCGCATCAACACCAGGCCAAGGGAGATTTCGCGCAGCGGCCGGTCAAAGTAGGGCTCGCAGACAGTCCGCACCGCAGCCTCCAGCTCGTCGACCCGGGTGGCCGGCGGCACCCAGCCCGACTCAATATGCAGTTCGGCGACCCGCTTGTAATCGCGCCGGAAGAACGCCGTGAAGTTTTGCGCCAGGTAATCCTTGTCGACCGCCGTCAAGGTCCCCATGATGCCGAAGTCAAGCGAGATGTAGCGGCCAAAGGTCGCCGGGTCCAGGCTGACCTGAATGTTGCCGGGATGCATGTCGGCATGGAAGAAGCCGTCACGAAAAACCTGGGTGAAAAACAGCGTGACGCCGTCACGCGCGAGTTTGGGCAGGTCGACGCCGGCCTGGCGCAGCCGCTCGATCTGGCCGATCGGGACGCCGCGCATCCGTTCCATCACGATGACGTCGGTTGCGCAGTAGTCCCAGATCATTTCGGGTATCAGGATGCTGTCCTGATCGGCCATGTTGCGGCGCAGATACGCCGCGTTGGCCGCCTCGCGCACCAGGTCGAGCTCGTCGTGCAGGTACTTGTCGAACTCGGCGACCACTTCGCGCGGCTTGAGACGCTTGCCTTCGGCGCTCAGCGCATCGACCCAGGACGCGACCATTCGCAGCAGGCTCAAGTCCTTGTCGATCGCCAGCAGCATGCCCGGACGCAACACCTTGACGGCGACGTCACGCTCGACGCCGCTGCTGTCCCTTAGCACGGCAAAGTGAACCTGGGCGATCGAGGCGCTGGCCACCGGCTCACGCTCGAAACTGACGAAGATTTCCGTGACTGGCTTGTGGAACGCGTGCTCGATGACGCTGACCGCCAGCGCCGAGTCAAACGGCGGGACCCGATCCTGCAGCCGGGCCAGCTCGTCGGCCAGGTCCTCCGGCAGCAGGTCGCGCCGAGTCGATAGCACCTGACCGAACTTGACGAAGATCGGTCCCAGACGCTCCAACGCAAGGCGCAAGCGCCGCCCGCGTGGGGCGTCCAGCCGGCGGCCAAAGGACAGGACCCTGGCCAGCCGCGTCAGCCAGGGGTGATGAAAACTCGTCAGGACCAGTTCGTCCAGCCCGTAGCGCAGGACGACCCAGACGATAAAAATGCTGCGCAGCAGGCGGGTCATTGCTGGGCGGGTGGCGGCGGACTCGAGCTGCCAGCAAAATCGCGCAGCGCAGACAGCATCGTCTGCGCGGCCTGTCCCAGGGCCCGAGCTGGCGCATCGCCAATCAGACGCGACAGGTCTTCCTCCAGGTCCCAGCGCACATGATCGACCAGCCAATTGATTTCCGCCGCGAGCTGCACGTCACCCTCGATACGAACCGGCGGCTTCTTCCCGCGCAACGCGGCCTGCGCCAAGGACAGGGGTGACTCTTCGGTCAGCGTCAATGTCAGGTCAGGTGCCGCGTCCAGAACCGCGCGTTCGAGCAGTCCGGCCGGCGTGACCGCCAGACCCAGATAGAAATGGCGCCAGCGCAGCAGCAGGGTTTGACCCTTCACCCTGGACAGGCGCCGGGTCGCCTCGGCTTCCTGCGCCAGCACATGATTGATCAGCAGCAGGATGTGTTGCTGAATTTCGTCGACCAGCCATTCAGGCGGCTGCCACGGCGCCGCTGCGTCGGTTAGAAATGAAAACGGGGACCGCGCTTGCATGGTCCCCGATTATTCCTTGAAGCGGCCACCACAGCGCCGCGCGTCTGCGCGTTACTGCAAGGCCTGCACTCCGGCCACCAGCCACCCGGTGCTGCCATCCTTTGGCTTGGTCATGTTCCAGACCTCACGGAACGGGCTCGGACCCGACGAAGGTTGTTCGCGAATCATGCCGGAGAATTCGACACTGGCCATGTAGTCGTTGCCGAGGTCCTCGATGCCAAGCAGCTTGCCCTCCAGCATCACCACCTCGGTGTTGTTCACGCCACCGGTACCGTGGGCTTCGCGCGTCGCCAGTTGCGAGCGAATTTCTTCCAGCATCTCGTTCGTCATCATGGCCCGCAGCGTCGCCAGATCGGACCGATCCCAGGCCGCCTGCATGGTCACGAAGCTCCCCTTGGCCACGGTGACAAATCCCTCGGCATCAAAATCAGCCGGGATCGACCAACTGCCAAATCCTCTGAGTCCAGCGCCGATCATGCTGCCCGACGCTGCGGCCGCGTACTTGCCCGCGTCAAACGTCGCGTTGTGGCTCTCCCAGGGGCGCGCCGATGCGTCGTTGCCAACGTTCTCAATGCGGTATGCATTGGGTGTTGCCGCTTGCGCGCCGGCGCCCGCGCCCTGGTAGGCCAGTGGACCATTTCCCGCTGCTCGCGCGCCGTTCTGGCGCGACCTCATGAACCAGCCAACGGCCAGCATCACCAACAGAACCCCGAGCGCAATCAGCATGAACTGACCAAACTCCTCGCCAAATCCCATGGAACTTGCCAGCCAGACCAGGCCGAGCCCGGCGGCCATGCCACCCAGCATGGCACCCCAAGGCCGGCCCGGAGCCGGCGCGGCGGCGTTCGGCGCGGTCGCGGGCTTGGCGGCGGCAGCCTGATTCGGCGCGGCGGCCGGCGCGGCGTTGCGCTGCGTCACGTTGGTCGACTGTTTGCCAAAAGACTTTCCACCGCCAATGCGGGCCGCATCCGAGTGAACAGCCAGGCTCAGCAGGATCGCGGCAAGTACAAATTTCAGCAGGTTCATGGAATCCTCTAACAAATATCGGCCAACTTCGTCAAGTCTTGATTGCGACATGCAAGGCCACCACACCGCCGGTCAGGTTGTGATAGTCAACATGCCCAAACCCCGCGTCCAGCATCATGGTCCTGAGCTCTCTTTGCCCCGGATGAAGCTTGATGGACTCGGCCAAATAGCGGTAACTCGCCTCGTCCCCAGCCACGATTTTGCCGACCTTTGGCAGAACTCTGAAGGAATACCAGTCGAAAGCCCTTGCAAGCGGCTGGACCACTTTGGAAAACTCCAGCACCAGCAGCTTGCCGCCCGAGCGCAGCACGCGGTGCATTTCACTCAGCGCCTGGCCTTTTTGCGTCATGTTGCGCAGCCCAAAAGCGACGCTCACAAGATCGAATCGGTTGTTGCAAAAAGGCAACTTCTCGGCGTCGCAAACCAGGGTCGGCAACAACAGGCCGGAATCGATCAACCGATCCCGGCCCGCGCGCAACATGGTTTCGTTGATGTCGGTATGGACCACCGTGCCAGTCCGTCCAACGCGCCGGGCCAAGGCGGCGGCCAGGTCGCCCGTACCACCGGCAAGATCGA
The DNA here is from genome assembly GCA_038901755.1 of Burkholderiaceae bacterium. Classification (GTDB taxonomy): domain Bacteria; phylum Pseudomonadota; class Gammaproteobacteria; order Burkholderiales; family Burkholderiaceae_C; genus JBCKPE01. The sequence goes on from JBCKPH010000090.1 coordinate 3,946, forward strand.
GCACCTCGTCGCCTTCGCTGACGTTGGCGACCCAGACCGCATAGGCCTTCCAGGCCCGATGCAACCCAAGGGACATCAGGTCATTCATCAAGTCGTACTTCGGTGCGACTGAATCAAAAACGCTGCGCACGCGCCGTGCCTTGTCACGCTCGTCGACCGACTGGAATCCGAAATGGGTCGCAGGCACAGGCAGCGGCCCTAAAGGTGGCCACATGCATGGCCGCCGAGCCCGGCCATGGGAGAGTCGCGCTCAACGCCGGCATGCGATTGGCCATGCACGGTCAATGCGGTCGGCGCCGGCGTGCCGCTTGTCAAGCCTGCCAAGGTGAACTCCTCCGAAGAAAGGTTCCCCGATTAGAACCGAATCATCAAGTTCACATGCAGCTTGTGGTCGCCTTTTTGCGGCGAGTCTGCGTTCACCGTCAGCGGCACCTTGCTGCCCGTGATCAGGCGCGCCCACTCGGCCGAGGCCGATACCCGCCCACGTGATCAGGGTTGTAACCCTGTTTTCATTTCTTGACTTGGACCCGGACGTTGTGATTCAGGAGGAGCGGATGGGTGCACCGCTCCAATCCAGAAGAGCCCTCAATTCGTTACACCAACGCAGCGTCACACCAACACCCGCTCAATACCGCCCGAATTCGCCGCTTTCACGTAGTCGGCCATCCATTGCTCGCCCAAAATCAGCCGAGCCATTTCAACCACGATGTAGTCGGCTTCGAGCAGTCCGTTTTGCAAGTCGTCGCGATAGCGGCTCAATCCCTGCAGGCAGCTCGGGCAACTGGTCAGTATCTTGATGTTTTCTTTGGCGCCGAGTCCAGCCTCGGCGCGCAGCGCGATTTCGTCGCGTCGCAGTTCCTCCTCCTTCCTGAACCGCACCTGGGTTGCGATGTCGGGTCGCGTCACACCCAGCGTGCCGGCCTCACCGCAGCAGCGCTCGCTTTTCAGCACCTTGTCCCCGACCAGGGCTTTCACCGTCTTCATCGGGTCTTGCAGTTTCAGCGGGCTGTGACAGGGATCATGGTAAAGATAGGCTTGAGCTGGCGCCGCGCCAGTGGCCTCTTCGTCACCCGCCCCGCCCCGTGGGGAAGCCAAAGTGATGCCTTTCTCCAGCAGGAACTCATGAATGTCGATGATGCGGCAGCCGGGAAAGATCTTCTCGAACTGATAGCCCTGCAACTGGTCGTAGCAGGTGCCGCAACTCACCACCACGGTTTTGATGTCCAGGTAGTTCAACGTATTCGCCACCCGGTGAAACAACACGCGGTTGTCGGTGATGATCTTCTCGGCCTTGTCGAACTGCCCGCTGCCACGCTGCGGGTAGCCACAGCACAGGTAGCCCGGCGGCAGCACCGTCTGCACGCCAGCGTGCCAGAGCATGGCCTGGGTCGCCAGCCCGACCTGGCTGAACAGGCGTTCCGAGCCGCAGCCGGGAAAGTAGAACACCGCTTCGGAGTCCACCGTGGTGCCCAGCGGATCGCGAATGATCGGCACATAGGCGGCGTCTTCCACGTCGAGCAGCGCGCGCGCCGTTTTGTTGGGCAGGCCGGCGGGCATCTTCTTGTTGATGAAATGAATCACCTGCTCCTTCAGCGCTGGCTTGCCGGCGCTGGCCGGAGGGCGTGACGTTTGCGACCGTGCCAGGCGCGCAAACAATCGATGCGCCAGGCGCTGCGCCCTGAAGCCAAGACCCACCATGACGGAGCGCATGAACTTGATCGTCTGCGGATTCGTTGCGTTAAGGAAGAACATGGCGGCGGCATTGCCGGGCCGGAACGATTTGTGCCCCATCTTGCGCAGCAGGTTGCGCATGTTCATCGACACATCACCGAAATCGATGTCGACCGGACAGGGCGTAAGGCACTTGTGACAGACCGTGCAATGGTCGGCAACGTCCTCGAATTCCTCCCAATGCCTGATTGAAATGCCGCGCCGGGTCTGCTCTTCGTACAGGAAAGCTTCGATCAGCAGCGAGGTCGCAAGGATCTTGTCGCGCGGGCTGTACAGCAGGTTGGCCCGCGGCACGTGCGTGGCACAAACTGGTTTGCATTTGCCGCACCGCAGGCAGTTCTTGACGCTGTCGGAGATGGCGCCGATGTCGGACTGCTGCAGGATCAGGGACTCGTGTGCCATCAGGCCGAAGCTCGGCGTGTAGGCGTTGGTCAGGTCCGCGGGCAGGTTCCGGTCCCGGATCAGCTTGCCTTTGTTGAAATGGCCGTTCGGGTCGATCCTCGCCTTGTACGCGGCAAACTCGGCAATCTCTCCGTCGGTCAGGAACTCAAGCTTGGTGATGCCAATGCCGTGCTCACCCGAAATCACGCCGCCAAGTTGACGCGCCAAGGCCATGATGCGGGTTACGGCGGCCCGCGCCGATTGCAGCATCTGATAGTTGTCACTGTTGACCGGGATGTTGGTGTGCACGTTGCCGTCGCCGGCGTGCATGTGCAAGGCGATCCAGACCCGCCCCTTCAGGACGCGGCCGTGAATGGCCTGGCATTCGTCCAGGATGGGTTGGAAAGCGCTGCCGGCGAAGATGCGTTGCAGGCCGGCGCGAATCTGCAGCTTCCAGCTAGCTCGCAGGCGGTGGTCCTGCAGTTGCTCGAAGTCACTGTCAATGTTGTCCAGCCAGCCCAGCCACTGGCTCTGTGCCGCGTCAACCAGCTCCATGGCCTGAGCGACCCGGTCTTCCAGCAACTCGGCTGAAGGAATTTCGCTGGCGTCGTCATGGCGGCCCAGCGGCAGGTTGTCGCGCTGGAAAAACCGTCGCAACTCCTGGCAAAGTTCGATCTTGTTGCGCAAGCTCAGTTCGATGTTCATGCGCTCGACGCCATCGGTGTAGGCGCCCAGACGCGGCAGCGGAATCACCACGTCCTCGTTGATCTTGAAGGCATTGGTGTGCTTGGCGATGGCCGCGGTGCGCTTGCGATCAAGCCAAAATTTCTTCTGCGCCTCCGGGCTGGTCGCGATGAAGCCTTCGCCCTGGCGCGAATTCGCGATCCGCACCACCTCGGAACTGGCGCGCGCAACGGCGTCGGCGTCGGCGCCGGCAATGTCGCCGATCAGAACCATCTTGGGCAGGGCCGAAGCGCCGCCACCCTTGCCATCGGCCCCGCGCCGCGACTTGGTCGCATAACCGACCGCGCGCAGGTACCGATCATCGAGATGCTCCAGCCCGGCCAGCACTGTGCCGCTGCGCTGCGCCTCGGCGACCATGTAATCCCGGATCTCAACCATGCTTGGCACCGCATCGCGAGCGTTGCCAAAGAACTCCAGGCAAACCGTCCTGCTGTGCGCCGGCATGCGGTGCAGGATCCAGCGCGCCGAGGTGATCAGGCCGTCGCAGCCCTCCTTCTGAATGCCGGGCAGACCGCTCAGGAACTTGTCTGTCACGTCCTTGCCCAGGCCCTCCTGCCGAAAGCGGTGCCCCGGGATGTCGAGCCGTTCGGTCCGGATCAGCGTCGTTCCATCGGCGCGCAGGTAGCGCAACTCAAAACTGGCCAGCTCGGTGTCGTGAATGCGGCCCAGGTTGTGGTTCAGGCGGGTCACCTCCAGCCACTGCGCGTCGGGCGTGACCATGCGCCAGGACACCAGGTTATCGAGCGCCGTTCCCCACAGAACGGCCTTCTTGCCGCCGGCGTTCATGGCAATGTTGCCGCCGATGCAGCAAGCATCGGCCGAGGTCGGATCGACCGCGAACACATAGCCGGCCTGCTCGGCGGCGTCGGCCACACGTTGCGTAACCACGCCCGCTTCGGTCCAAAGGGTCGGCACCGGACGGTCCACGCCGGCCAGCACAGTCATCTCGACTGCGGACATGCGATCCAGTTTTTCTGTGTTGATGACGGCGCTGTTCCAGCAAAGAGGCACCGCGCCCCCGGTGTAACCGGTGCCGCCACCGCGCGGAATGATCGTCAAATCCAGTTCGATGCAGCGGCGCACCAGTGCCGCCATCTCGACTTCGGTGTCCGGAGTAAGAACGACAAACGGGTATTCGACACGCCAGTCGGTGGCGTCGGTGACATGGGAGACCCGGCTGAGCCCGTCAAACTTGATGTTGTCCTTGGCCGTGCTGCGGCCCAGCACCCGTCTGGCACGCCGGCGCAGGCGCGCCACCTCGGTGAATTGATCGTCGAATCGATCAACCGCCAGCGTCGCTGCATCGAGCAACTCACCCACCATGGCGTTCCGATCAAGCGCGGTCTGCTCCGCGCCGCCCAAGTTTTCCGGCGTAGGTGGTACGGCCGGGCCGCTTGCTGCGCCGGCTCGACGCTTGCCAACTTCATGCAGCCGATGGTGCAGGGCATTGACCAGCAGTTGCCGGCGTTTCGGATTCTCCAGCAGATCGTCCTGCAGGTAGGGGTTGCGCTGCACCACCCAGATGTCGCCCAGCACCTCGTACAGCATGCGCGCCGAGCGGCCGGTTCTGCGCTCGTCCCTCAGCTTGAGCAGAATGTCCCAGGCGCGCGCCCCGAGCAGGCGAATGACGATTTCGCGGTCAGAGAACGAGGTGTAGTTGTACGGAATCTCACGCAGTCGCGGCGCGTCTTCAGTCTTGGCCGATAACTGGCCGAAGGTGGCTGGTGCGTTCATCGAGTTGTTCGGTAGCCACCTGAAGCGGCGCGGCAGGTTCCTGCAGAATGTTACCGCAGTGCAACATTTTCTCCTGGCCTAATGGGAAACCCGCTTGTGCGCAGGCCCCCATCTAAAATCAAATGGTCTTTTCAATCCGGGCCGGTGCCCGGTCGTTCAATAAAGGAACTTTCATGCAACTCAAACTAGGATTGGCAACGCTTGCCACGGTGCTGTCGTTTTCCGCCGCAGCGCAAACCGAAATTCAGTGGTGGCACTCAATGGGTGGCGCGCTTGGCGAATGGGTCAATGACCAGGCCAAGGGTTACAACGAGACGCAGAAGGCTTACAAAGTCGTGGCCGTATTCAAGGGCAGCTACGACGAGTCGATGACCGCAGCAATCGCTGCCTTCCGCGCCGGCAACGCACCGCATATCCTGCAGGTGTTCGAGGTCGGCACGGCCACGATGATGGCCAGCAAGGGAGCGACCAAGTCGGTCGCCCAGCTGATGAAGGAAGCTGGCGCCAAGTTCGACCCCAAGGTCTATATTCAGGCGGTATCGGGCTACTACACGGCGCCCAACGGCGAGATGATGAGCCTTCCGTTCAACAGCTCAACCCCTGTTTTTCACTACAACAAGGATGCGCTGAAGGCCGCCGGGATGGATCCAGAGAGCCCGCCCAAAACTTGGCCCGAGGTGGCGCTGGCCGCGGCCAAGCTCAAAGCCAGCGGGCACAAGTGCCCGTTCACCACCAGCTGGCAGAGTTGGACCCAATTGGAGAGCTTCTCGGCCTGGCACAACGTTGAGTTCGCGACCAAACGTAACGGCTTCAACGGCATGGACACCCGTCTGGCATTCAATACCCCGCTGCATGTGCGCCATATCGAAAACCTCGCCAACATGTCCAAGCAAGGCTTGTTCATCTACAAGGGCCGTGGCAATACCGCGGACGCCACCTTCGTTTCGGGAGAGTGCGCGATGGCCACTGGCTCGTCGGCGCTGTACGCAGCCATCAAGCGCAATGCCAAGTTCGCTTCGGGCATCAGTACCTTGCCCTATTACCCGGACGTGCCAGGTGCGCCGCAGAACACAGTGATCGGCGGTGCCAGCCTGTGGGTCATGGCTGGCAAGAAGCCCGAGGAGTACAAGGGCGTGGCGGGCTTTTTCACCTACCTGTCTGACCCGAACGTGCAAGCCATAAGCCACCAACGAACCGGCTACCTGCCGATCACCATTGAGGCCTTCGGCATCACCGAAAAATCAGGCTTCTACAAGGAGAATCCAGGCACCGATGTCTCGGTAACGCAGATGATTCGCAAGGTGACCGACAAGTCGCGCGGCATCCGGCTGGGCAACTTTGTGCAGATTCGCGCCATCCTCGACGAGGAAATGGAGCAGATCTGGAGCGGAAAGAAATCGGCTCAAGAGGGTCTGGATGCGGCGAAAAAACGCGGCGACGAGCAACTCGAACGCTTTGAAAAGGCGAACAAGAAAAGTTGAAAGCCCTGGTCCGCGTGCGGCAGCGATGCCGCCGCCTTGTCATCTCGCCATGCAACTCCCCTGCGGCTTCGGCTTGCCGGGCGACAAGGCGTCCTGTCGGTTCACCTATGAGCACTCAGTAGTAACTTGGCTGTCGAAAAACGCGTCCGCTTCAAAAGCTGGTGGCTACCCTGGGCCTTGGTTGCGCCTCAGCTGATCATCATTTCCGTCTTCTTCTTTTGGCCCGCCGGACAGGCGCTGTACCAGAGTGTGCTGACGGAAGACCCTTTCGGCACCAGCTCGACCTTCGTCGGCACCGAGAACTTCTTGCGCTTGTGGAACGACGACACCTACCTGGCCTCGTTCAAGGTCACAGCCGTGTTCTCGCTGCTGGTCGCCAGCCTGGGGCTGACGATCTCGCTGATGCTCGCCGTGATGGCCGACCGAGTGGTCCGCGCCGCCGGCTTCTACA